>JAUVVQ010000012.1 GCA_030604525.1 Phycisphaerae bacterium
GTGTAAATGGGAAATGTCAGTTATGTTGTGTTTTGGCAGAAACTCCAAGCTTCCAAAGCTCGATGTTTACCTCATGCATAAATGAAGCTACTCGCTCATGAAGCGTTCCAAAATAATGATCGTCCATTGAGTTACTTTTGGTTATTACGATAATAAGTATTTTGGCGGCGGTGGTAGTGCCGAGGTTTTTCGGCCGCAGCAGGGAAGCAAGAAGGGTGGCTGTGAAACAAACTATTGTGGGAACTTTCGGAATAGCATTGGACCTTTTCGAACAGGATACGGGAAGATACCCAACTACGGAGGAAGGAATTCAGGCGCTGATAACCAATCCACAGATACCGAACTGGTACGGACCCTATTTGAAAATCTCTACCGTCCCTCTGGACCCCTGGGGAAACGAATACAAGTACAATTATCCAAGCGAATTGACTTCATCACAGTACCTTTACGATATTATATCAGCAGGTCCCGATGGGACATTCGGGAATAATGACGATATAACAAACCATGACAAGCCCAAGTATGATAGCAAGACAATGTAAGAAATTAATTATTCCCTGCATTTGTATTCCATTCCTTTTATCAGCGGTATTAATCACCCAATCCTCTTGATGTGAGCATATTCTCTAAACCTCTACCGTATAGAAAAAAATCCTTATCCGCCGGTTATTTGCAGAAACCTGGAACTATAATGGACAGGAATAAGCGAAATTTTATATAATGGAATTGCTTTTTTAACGATAAAGCTTATAATTTTGAACTTTCAAAACAGATAAAGGTACAGAATAAGAAATCCAGCGGTTAGAAAATGAAAACAGCAAATAAGATTGTTATGACAGCAGCCGGCTTGGTATTAATAATTGCGGCATTGCTGAAAGTCCATCAGCTGCTTACAGAACCGATTTTAAGCAGCGGTTTCTGGGAATCATGGCTGTTTTTTATTATCCAGATACCGCTTGAGCTGGGCTTAGGTATATGGTTAGTATCAGGTTTGTTCAGGAAAGCCGTCTGGCTCATTGCTGTTATAGGATTCGGGATATTTATCGCGATAATACTCCAGAAAGGGCTTGTTGGTGCAGCATCCTGCGGTTGTTTCGGCAAAATCCATGTCAATCCCTGGGTTACTCTTTTTACTGTTGATACACCACTTTTTGTTTTGCTTTTAATTTTCCGCCCGGCGGGTTATAAACTCTTACCTCCACCCTGGCCAGGCGCAAAGCATTTCTTCGGTGTCGCAATTCCAACTTTTATCATATTAGGCACCATTATTCCGGTGCTCGTGATAAATAAACCGCCGGAGAAAACAGACTCTTATGAAGTAATAAATCCGCAAGACTGGCTCAATTCAGATACCGGCTCTCGGCAGCTTGCGTTGCTGGACGATATTGACATCGGAGACTCGCTTCGTACGGGGCTTTCCGTCATTGTTCTCTACCATAGCGATTGTCCTGAATGCAGGAAAGCGATACCAATATATGATCAAATGGCACGCGACTTTTCGATAAGCGAACAGGGCATCCAATTTGCCTTTATAGAAGCGACCCCATACGGCGATGAAGACGAGTATTTTATTCCTCCGGATACACCCTGTTTTACAGGCCACCTTGATGACGCAAAGGATTGGTACTTTGTAACACCTTTAACCGTTTTGACCATTGACGGCAATGTTGTCAAATACTGGCAGGTTGAAACAGCCACTGTTGAGCAGATATGGGATGCACTTGCGGAAGGTTATTAAAACATAAAAACCGCTCGCACTTCTGTGTATAATCTCGTTTATTAGCTAATCATCGCCGAAACGTTGATTAAATATTCCAATCACAAAAGATACGAGCAGTTATCCATCTTTATCGGCAAAGTCATAATGTAATATTGAGATTTTTTACAACGCATTATTAAGACATTATGGCCTTGAAAGCTCTTCGCAGTTTTTGAATTTATCAGCGTTATCAATATCAATATCAGGATTCCCCGGATGAACTTCTGCAAAGCAAATAAAAGTTATTAGTATAAAGCTTACAAGAAGACTCTGCCTGCAATGGTCATTTTGGTTACACCTGTTACCTGCAATGATTTTGTCGATATCCACGAAATCAGTTGACTTTTCCATTAAGGTGGTTTATTTTACGACAATAAAGATTGGCTTTGGTTGAACAGCCGAAGGGCAAGGAGCTTGAATACCGCATCATTGCCGTTAACAAAGCAGGTGAAGGTAAACCGAGCAATACCGAAATGGTAGTGCTGTAATGAAAACTAATTTATCTGGAGGTAATTCTTGATGCCGCTCCACCCTCTTGCAGAAGTCTTCGGCTATCCATTTGATAACCTATCAGCGGAGGCTTCTCGATTTCGGGAAAATCGATTGTGCCCATTTGGGAATAAGGTTCCAAATTGCACAAAGGACAAAGCAAATAGCCCGTTGGGGATATGTAGCATTTGGAATGAAGAGGATGCCGTTATTACTTGCCCCATCCGTTTCAGAGAAAACTGGATTATAGCGGAAGATTCTGCTAATTTCTTTTTCCCTGACAAGCAACGGTGGACAACTCTCACTGAAGTGCGTCTTGTTGATAAAAACCGAAAATCCGCAGGGAATATTGATGTGGTTCTTGTTTCATATGACAATCGGGGGAGAGTCGTTGACTTTGGGGCATTGGAGGTTCAAGCTGTTTATATTTCGGGTAACATACGGAATCCTTTTGAGTATTACATGCAGGATCCCGCAAAAAACACAAATATGGATTGGACAAAAAGACCAAACTATCCCAGACCGGATTACCTTTCTTCCTCACGAAAACGCTTGGCTCCGCAACTAATATACAAAGGTGGCATACTCAAAACATGGGGCAAAAAAGTGGCAGTTGCTTTAAATAAAGGTTTTTACAATACTCTTCCACGTCTCAATCCTGTCTCTAAAGCTGACGCCGATGTCGCTTGGCTGGTTTATGACCTAAAAACCAACGAAAAAACAATGCGTTACAATCTCGTGAGGGAAGAAACAATCTATACAAAATTTGAAGACGCCCTGCTAACAATAACTCGTTCTGAAGCAGGAGCAGTTGATGACTTCATAGATTTGCTACAGGACAAGATAGACAGGAAATTAAATAACAACACTCCTCCAGATACGGAGACTATAGATGCGCAATTCTAATGACACTGCACAACTTATCCTATTTGAGGATGATGTTTTGACGGAGCAACTTTGCAAAAAGTCCACCGAAAGAATTGTTAATGTTGCATCAGTTCCGCAAAGAAGTCCTTTCCGTTACCCCGGAGGTAAAACATGGTTAGTGCCAAGACTACGCGAGTGGCTTCGCAGTCTAAAAATCAAGCCAAAGACATTTATTGAACCATTCGCTGGAGGAGGAATTATAAGTCTCACCGTGGCTTTCGAACATCTTGCAGAACATGTAATTATGGTTGAATATGATGAGGATGTTGCTGCGGTATGGAAAACTATTTTAGGGAAAGAAAACGAATGGCTGGTAAATAGGATATTGACTTTTGAACTAAGTCGAGAAACAGCTATAGTCGAATTGAGCAATCATCCGAAATCCATAAGGGAACACGCCTTTCACACATTGCTTAGAAACAGGGTCAACCACGGTGGTATCTTGGCACCTGGAAGCAGTTTTATCAAGAATGGCGAAAATGGTAAGGGTATAAAATCACGGTGGTACCCAGAAACTCTTGCAAAGAGGATAAGGCACATAAAAACCATAAGAAACAAAATACATTTTGTTCATGGTGACGGTATAGAGGCTATGCTTAAGTATAAAAACGATGCGAATGCCGTTTTCTTTATAGATCCACCATATACCGCAGCAGGCAAAAAAGCCGGTTCGAGACTTTACAAGTATAATATCATCAACCATGAACAGCTCTTTCGTATTGCGAAGGAATTGACAAGTGAATTTCTCATGACGTACGACGATGCTAAAGGAATCCATGAGTTGACAGATAAATACGGCCTTGATACCCAGTCTATTGCCATGAAAAACACACATCACACAAAAATGACAGAACTGCTAATTGGCAGGAATCTTGATTGGGTACGATAGCAGGGCTGGCATACGCTACCTTGGCATAGAACACTGTTATCACATAACCGCGAACGGTTACAGACTTTCCGGGTGTTATTCCCTCGCATTTCCCCTTTTGAATCCCTTCGGATTCTCTCCGGAATTTCCATTGCCGATATAAGCTGTTTCCTCCATCCGCCAACGGTGGATTTGCTGTGGCGCAGACCTGTCGAAAAAAATCCGCACCTACACCGCCAAAAAAAGGACAAAAAGCACCACAAAAACCAGGCACAACAATCGGAAGACCCAGGAATG
Source organism: Phycisphaerae bacterium (assembly GCA_030604525.1). Lineage (GTDB taxonomy): Bacteria > Planctomycetota > Phycisphaerae > Sedimentisphaerales > Anaerobacaceae > JAUVVQ01. Next base: position 4,341 of record JAUVVQ010000012.1, read on the forward strand.
CTGCCTGCTGTATAAAGCAATCCGTAACGCCTTACCGACCATACCGCAGTTGAATCGAATTCGCACAAACGGCATATAGGAAGCGAGTGGATTGATAACCTCATTGCAACCGCATTTATCACAATAGTTAAGATATGGCTCGCACGGTCTTAAACATCCGGGGCAAAGAGGTCTGGCATCAGGCGGGATAAAATCGTTATCAGCTTCATTATATTCGTCCGCACCGGATTCTAAATTATCAAAGACATTGTCGTTCATATCCGTAACCACTCTTAACCCTTTAAATCATCCATTGTGATAATCCTTCCGGCACCAATCTCAATGAAGTGTTCTTCATATTCCTTTTTGAAAATTGCTCTCGCTTTCTCGCCTGTGCAGTGGCAAGGCCCAGCGTATCGAACCCCTGATTCCTTAAAGCTTGAGATAACCTTTTGGATTTTACCTTTAGTTGACCATTCCAGATGGAAGCCCCCCATTGCTAAAACGATATCCTCCTTAAATATTTCTTTGGCAACCTTCACCATCTTGACAATGCCGGGGTGTGCACAGCCGGTTATCAGAATAAGCCCTTTATCAGTTTTAAGAACCAGTCCCTGTTCTTTTATCAACAGGCCAAGCTGGCCGGTGGAGTAAACATTTTTGCAAATTTGCCGGGATTCTTCCACTTCTGTTATTTCAGCACCGCTTTCAGTAACCTTATTTTTGAACTTGTCTCCAAATGCCTGGGGGACAAAAACATTTACATCAGAGTTTTGCTTCAGGAAAGCAAATAACCCGCCGGTATGGTCGCCGTGAATATGTGAGAGAACAATAATATCAATACTGCCGGGGACTATTTGCAGCTTTTGCATATTGCTCAGCAGCATATTCCCATCACCGCCGGTATCAAAAAGTATGTTCTCCCCGGGGGTGTTTACCAGTGCTGAAAAACCCCACGAAGTCTCAAGTCCTTCTTTATATGGAAAGTTATCAAAGACTACGGTAATTTTAAAGTCATTGGCATCTTCTCTCTCGATTTGTTCATTCATAAGTTTTCCTCACCTTTTTAACAGAAACAGTTACAAGCAGGCCGGCGGCCAAAATGATTATTCCAGGCAGCAAAACAAGAATGAAATTCCCCGCTATTTGCTTCATAGTATCCACCTTTACCTTAACGTTACTAATATAATACTATCAGAATTTTCAGTAAAGCAATAAATAGGATGCTTTTTTATTAGCAAAACAATAAGTTTTGCTTATAATCGTAAAGCTGTAATGAAATCGGGAACTTTCTATAATTAGAGAAACAAAAAATGGAGATGAAAAATACATCCTGGCAGCAAAGATACCTGACATCTGAGATTTTTACACTCAGGTGTAAGATACTTGATAAACCCGGTATGTTTGCCGGCTTAAGCGATGCCATAGGCAGTACAGGTGCACATACCGGAGAGATTCGCCTTGTGGCACTTCAGGACAAATATAAAATTCGCGATGTTACTGTTTATTTGTCAGATAAAGCACAGCTTAAAGAATTGCTTGAAAAAATAAAACAAACTACCGGGCTGCAGGTCCTGAGCGTGACAGATGAAATACTTGAGATTCACCGAAGCGGTACGATTGAAGTACACAGCAGAGTCCCGATAAAAACTCTTACTGACCTTAGGATGATATATACGCCGGGCGTCGCTTCGGTTTGTGAAAAAATCGACAGGGACCCGAATGTCTCCCTGGAGATGACGGGGATTTGCGACCGCGTGGCAATAGTAACAAACGGGACGGCCGTTCTTGGCTTAGGCGACATAGGGCCGTTGGCTTCGCTGCCGGTAATGGAAGGCAAAGCTGCCATTATGTCTGAATTCGTTAACGTAAGCGCATTCCCGATTTTGATAGATACAAAAGATGTAGATGACTTTGTGGAAACAGTAGCAAAGATCTCAGCCGGCTTCGGTGCAATCCAGATGGAGGATGTAGCAGCGCCGTCCTGTTTCGAGATAGAAGAAAAATTGCAGAAGCGATTGGATATACCGGTATTTCACGACGACCAGCACGGCACCGCTACCATAGTGCTGGCTGCCTTGATAAATGCATTAAAGCGAACAAAGAAAAAAGCAAAAAACTGTTCAGCTCTTATACTGGGGGCAGGAGCAGCCGGGTACGCTATAACTAAAATGCTTCTTGGTTTCGGAATTGGTGACATCGTCGTTTATGACTCAAAAGGTCCCATCTATCGAGGCAGAAAAGAGAATATGAATCCCTACAAAAAGAAACTGGCCAGGACTACAAACAAAAATAATGAAAAGGCAATTTTAGCCAAAGGTTTTGCGGGAAAAGATATTTTCATAGGTGTATCACGCCCCAATATGGTTAGCAAAGAGATGGTATCATCAATGGCCAAAGCTCCTATTGTTCTTCCCTTGAGCAATCCGGTCGGAGAGATAAGCAAGCAGGAAGCATCGGAGGCAGGCGCTGCAGTTACTGCGGACGGAAGAGATATAAATAACGCACTTGCTTATCCATCGATATTCCGCGGCGCTCTTGATGCCAAAGCAAAGAAGATAACTATTCAGATGAAACTGGCTGCTTCCAGGAAATTAGCAGAGCTCGCACCACGAAAACACCTCCTGCCGGATATTCTCGACCGGAACGTTCATAAAAAAGTAGCAATGGAAGTAGCAAAGGCCTGGTTGAAATCCAACAAATAAACTGATTCCATGTGTGCCGTTTAAGTTTGAGCTTTTGGCTTTTTTCCTCAAACATAAATCTTTGAAAAAAATCGAACTCTCAGGATATAACCAAACTCAGAACTTTTCAGTTTCTCAGGATATGAAACCAAAAAGGAGACCCGCAAAAGATAAAACAATTTTTAAGCAAATTTTAAGGTGGTGGTTGTATAAACGTCGATAACAATGTATGTATTAACGTTTTAATAGTAAGGTAAAATTTATGGAATTGATAAAGACAATAAAAAAAGCAGAAAACCAGGCCGAGGAAACAATCGAAAAAGCCAAAAGACAAGCAGCCCAAAAAGAAGAAAACGCAAGGCAAGAACGCATTAAGGCACTGGAAGAAGCTCAGCAGGCACGCAAAAAACAAATACAAAAATCCGTTGAGGAAGCAGAAAAACAAGCTGACCTGGAAATCGAAGAGTTAAAGCAACAAGCCAACAAAGACAACGAAGCATTCCGCAACAAAACAAAAAACAGGATTTCAGAAGCAGCAGACAAGATAATGGAGTATCTGAAAGGCTGATTTATGGCAGTAGCCCAAATGGAAAAAGTTATTATCGTAAGTCACCGCAGCGAGACATTTTCAGTCCTTGAGGCCCTTCAGAATGACGGGATATGCCAGGTTTTAAATGCAGAGCAGGCCGCAATTAGCAAAGATTCGCCGGATTTAATCGTTGAGACGGAAAAGCCGAAAAATATTGAGCAGGAGTTGTCACGCATAGAAAAAAGTATCCGGTTTTTAGGAAATTATTCGCCGCCGTCAAATGATCTTGCTTCTATCTTTTCCCCAAAAACTGTTATCGAAAAGAACACCTACGATAAAGTCGTCACCGATAAGCAAATGCTCAAAGTCATTGAGCAAGCCGAAGAAATAGAAACTTACATAGAAGAGCTTACAAGCGAGCGGGAAACCGTCTTATCTGTCATTGCCCAGCTCACTCCGTGGGAAAAACTTCAGACGCCGGTAGAGCAGATTGGCTCGCTTAAAAAGGCCGCTTCTCTTACGGGACTTGTTCCAATTCAGCATTATGACCGGATTCTGCAGGAAATTAAAAAATCAGGAGCTGCAATTCAATTAGTGGATACAGCAGGTAATTATTACTCCTGTTTGATTGTATGTCTGAATGAAAACCTCACTGAGCTTCAAAAACATCTTCGTTCAGTTGAGTTTGAACAGGTAACTTTCGAGGCAATGCAGGGAAAAGTTGCAGACTTACTGAATCAAAACAACAAGAAGTTGAAAAACATAAAACAACAGCTTGCCAACCAGGACAAACAGGCAGCTATGCTTGCAGCCAATCTTTTGAATTTAAAAATTCTATATGACCATTATGTAAACCTTTTAGACAGAGAAAAAACCAGGACAGAAGCTCCGGGAACTAATCAGACGCTTCTGCTTGAGGGCTGGGTTAAAAAGAGTAATTACCCGCGACTGGAGGAAATTATCAGCGGCTTTAAAGCTTCAACTCTACACAAAACCAGGCCGGGAGATGAGGAGCAAATTCCCGTCGAGATAGAGAATTCCAGGTATATTAAACCGTTTGAGGTAATCACCCGCCTTTATGGGATGCCGCAGCATTTCGATGTGGACCCCACAGCTTTTCTTGCACCCTTCTTTGCATTGTTTTTCGGTCTTTGTCTTACAGATGCAGGTTACGGGATAGTTATTGTCTTGATTTCAGCGCTTTTTCTCAAGAAGATGCAGGGGGATAAAAAGCTGTTCTGGATGCTCGGGATATGCGGTGCCGCAACGATAGCAGCGGGAGCCCTGACGGGCGGCTGGTTCGGAGATGCTATACAAAATTTCATACCGGCATTAAAACCGCTCAGAGAAAAAATGATGTGGTTTGACCCCCTGGATAAACCAATGATATTTTTCGCTATGGCACTTATCCTCGGCTATGTCCAGATTCTGACAGGTCTTGTAATCGCTTTTATACACAATCTGATTCGGAAAAAATTCCTTGCAGCAATTTGCGACCAGTTGACCTGGCTTATTTTGTTAAACTCCCTTGTCATTTACGGAGCGGGAAAGGCAGACGCTGTGCCGGAGACAGTCGGCAGAATATTTGGGCTAATAGCGTTGGTCCCGGCGGCAATGATATTTTTGTTTAGTCAAAGACAAGGCGGCTGGGGCGGAAGGTTAGGAATGGGGGCATATAATCTCTTCAGCACAATCTTCTATATGGGTGATGTCTTGAGCTATCTGAGATTGATGGCACTAGGGATGGTGACCGCAGGGTTTGCAATGGCAGTAAATATTATAGCGAAAATCACACTTGACATACCTTTTGTGGGTTTTATTGTAATGATAATCGTGTTAATCGGTGGCCACTCATTTAATATTGCGATATCAACTCTTAGTGCGTTTGTACATACTTTAAGACTGCAATATGTGGAATTCTTTCCCAAATTCTTCAGCGGCGGCGGACTCCATTTCGAGCCGTTGGGAAAAAAGTATAAACACATTTATATTCAAAAAAATAAATTGATTGCAACAAGAAAGGCAGGTTAGTTATGGATTTTGGAATGGCATTGGCATTGGTGGGAGCCGGACTGGCGGCGTTAATGGCAGGCATCGGCTCAGCTATTGGTATTGGTATTGCCGGCAAAAGTGCAACCGGTGTGCTTAGCGAAAAACCTGAAAGATACGGCCAGATGTTCATTATGGTCGTCCTGCCCGGCACGCAGGGGTTCTACGGATTTTTAGCAGCGTTTTTGATAATGCTTAAACTTAATTTTTTTGGCCCAGAGGGAGCTATTACGATAACTACAACGCTCGGCTGGCAGATTCTCGCCGCCTCTTTACCCATAGCTTTTGCAGGCCTTTTCAGTGCGATACATCAAGGAAAGGTATGTGCCGGTGGAATCCTGATGACAGCTAAAAGACCGGAGATGGCATTTAAAGCCGGAGTCGTATATGCTGTTATGGTCGAAGTCTACGCCGTCCTTGGACTTCTGGTAACAATGTTTATACTTCTCAAAGGTATCAACTGGCCAACTCCTGTATAAATAAAATTTAACACATTTCAATGGATGATAATTATGGAACCTCAACAAGTAGTAAACAAAATACTTGATGACGCAAACAAAGAAGCGCAGCGGATAGGCACGCAGGCCCTGGAAAAATTAAACGCTCAACAGCAGGAGCTGCAAAACCAGCTCCGGGAACACGAAGAACAAACGAAGTCACTTGCCGAAAAGGAAGCGAATACGCAAAAACAGCGAAAACTCTCTGCCGCCAGAATGGATATTGCAAAACAAAAACTTGCTGAAAAAAGAAAGATTTTAGAGAAAGTTTTTGAGCAGGCAAGACAGCAGTTCAAAGAGATGCCGGAACAGGATTACATCGAGCTTATCAACAGGCTTCTCTTAAAAACCGTCGAAACCGGTGATGAAGAGGTCATCATCGATAAGGACGAGTCCCGCATAGACCAGGACTTTATCAAAGAGGTTAATCGCAAGCTTGGCACGGGTTACAAAGGTAACCTGAGACTTTCGGAAAAAAGAGAATACCTGGATGCCGGATTCGTTTTAAAACGCGGAAAAGTGAAAACCAATCTATCATTAAAACTTCTATTGTCACAAGCCAGCGATGAGCTTGAAATTGAATTAGCTAAAATTTTGTTCACAGATTCTAAATAATGATGCTGCGGCTAAAAGCAAAAGCTTTGGACTTTTACACGTATCCGCCGATTGGCGGTGATGATTGGCGTTATGGTTACGCTGCAGCCAGGGTAAGGGCTTTGCAAACTCAGATGATTCCAAAAAGCACGCTTGTTGATATGGCAAATGCAGGCACTTTTGAACAGGCAGCCGAATCAATCTCAACTACTGAATATATCCCCGTCGCATCCAAAACGCTTGCGGAGCTGGAACAAGTTTTGATTGCACAGCGGAGGAGCTTACGTGAACAGTTCGCCAGACTGATGATTGATAATTCTATAGTGAAACTGTTTAAAACAAGAGATGATTTCGCAAATATGCGGCTGGCGGTAAGAAGAAGAGTAACCGACAAAGCCATAGGGACAGACTACAGCAGTCAAGGAAATCTAAATCCCGAAATATTCGAGGAAGTATTTGAACAGGAAAAATATGAGCTGCTCGGCGAGCATATCCAAAACGCTGTCGAACAGGCGATCTTAGCTTATTATACCGACAGGGATATTTGCCGGATAGACCATATCATCGACCGCGCACAGGCGGAATATAATATACAAACAGCACTAAAAATGAAAAGTGAATTCCTGACCGGGCTCTTCAGTATAAAAATTGATTTGACCAATATCATTACAATGCTTCGTTTGAAGTTCACCGAATCAGAAAAAAGAAAGGTGTTCCTGCCGGGAGGATACATAGAAATTGAACGCCTCAAACAGGCGGTTGATACGGAATACGATTCAATAGGCCAGCTTTTTTATGCTACACCATATTACAGAATAGTCAGTGTCGGGGCAAATTATGTAGGGACGGAAAAATCCTTCCTGAAAGCAGAACAGGCCTCAGAGAACCATTTAAGCGGCTATCTGAATACAACTTCTCAAATAACTTCAGGCCCCCAGCCGGTTATTGCTTATCTGCTTCAGAAGGAAAAAGAGATAAGGACTGTAAGATTGATATTGACAGCGAAGAAAAATCTGCTCGATAAAAAAATGATTTTAGACCGAATTGGTGAATGATTGAAAACAGCTTAAAAAACTCTAACGAGACACGAATCACAGGCCACGAGGCACGAAACAATGAAAGGTAAAGTAGCAGCTTTAGGAAGTTCAGATTTTGTGATGCCGTTCTCGGCATTGGGCGTTGATACTTTCGCAGCAGATGAAGGTTCGCAAGACGTTCAAGCCGGTGCACGACGGATACTCGATGAAAAGTATTCGCTTGTTATAGTAGCAGAAAATATAGCCCCCGATGCTCAAAAAGTATTTGAATCAGTGCAGAAAGAGCCGACACCATCGGTGGTGGTAGTGCCGTTTACTACAGAACCGCAGGGATTTGCAACCCAAAAACTCGGTGAAGTAATAAAGCTGGCTACTGGAATTAACATTTTAAAAAATGAATAAAGAAGGAATTAATGATGAGCCAGGCAAGAGAGGGCAGAATCGTAAAGGTGGCGGGACCGGTTGTTACAGCAGAAGGCATGACCGGTTCAAGAATGTATGACGTGGTCCGGGTCGGAGAATTGAATCTTATCGGTGAAATTGTAGAGCTTCACAATGATTTGGCCTCGATACAGGTTTATGAAGAGACCGGAGGAATGGGGCCGGGAGAGAAGGTAGTGGATACACAGGCGCCTTTGAGTGTGGAGCTTGGACCGGGCCTGATAGAGAATATCTATGACGGAATACAAAGGCCGTTAAGTTTGTTTTACGACAGGGAAGGCGCTTTTATGTCACGCGGCACCGCAATCCCAGGACTTGATAGAGAAAAAAAATGGCATTTCAAACCCTCTGTAAAAAACGGCACGAAAGTATCAGAAGGAGATATCATAGGCCAGGTCAAAGAGACAACTCTCGTAACACAAAAGATTATGGTCCCCCAGGAAATGTCAGGGACTATCCAGGATATAAAAGAAGGAGAATTCAAAGTCCAAGACACTGTCGCATTACTTGTTGATGAAAACGGCACGGAAAATAAACTGTCACTCCTTCAAAGATGTCCTGTTAGAAAATCAAGAAGAAGCAGCAGACGCTTAGCTCCCAATACAATTTTAGCAACAGGCCAGCGAGTTATTGATACATTCTTCCCAATCGCCAAAGGAGGCACGGCCTGTGTCCCCGGACCATTCGGAACTGGCAAAACCGTCGTGCAGCACCAGTTGGCAAAGTGGGTAAATGCGGATATTGTTGTTTACGTCGGCTGTGGAGAAAGAGGAAACGAGATGACGGATGTGCTGACGGAATTCCCTGAGCTAAAAGACCCCCACTCCGGCGAGCCCTTGATGAAGCGCTCCGTACTTATCGCCAATACATCAAATATGCCGGTAGCCGCAAGAGAGGCATCCGTTTATACAGGAATTACCATTGCAGAGTATTTCAGAGATATGGGCTATACGGTTGCAGTTATGGCTGACAGCACCAGCCGATGGGCCGAGGCAATGCGTGAAATATCAACTCGACTGGAAGAAATGCCCGCTGAAGAAGGATATCCTGCTTATCTGGCGGCGAGGATTGCCGCCTTCTATGAAAGAGCCGGATTGGTAGAATGTCTTGGACAGCCAAAACGTCAGGGCGGACTTTCAGTGATTGGCGCAGTAAGCCCCCCCGGCGGAGACCTCTCCGATTCAGTAGTGCAGGCAACACTGCACGTAGTCAAAGTTTTCTGGTCTTTGAAAGCGGAGCTTGCATATCAAAGGCACTTCCCCGCTATCGACTGGCTGACAAGTTACTCTTTCTATAAGCAGTATCTAAAAAAAGCTTTTGACGACCCAGAAAAGGGCGAAGATATGAACAAGCTTACAGCAGAAGCTATGAGTTTGCTTGAGCAGGAATCAGAACTTCGAGAAATTGTCCGGCTGGTCGGAGCAGAAGCATTATCACCAAAAGACCGGCTCGCACTGGAAGTGTCAAGGTCGATAAGAGAAGACTTCCTCCATCAAAATGCTTTTCATAAAGTTGACACTTATACTTCGCTTGAGAAACAATACGAGATGCTCAAAACCGTATTATGTTTCCGCGAACATGCAATTAACGCAATCAATGCAGGCGTTGGCACGGACGAAATTTTCAAGCTCCCGGTAAGAGAAGATATTGCAAGAGCAAGATATACACCGGAAGAAGATATAGATAAAATCAGAAGCATCAGGGAAAAAATAGCGGAACAAATAAAGAATTTACAAACAACACCGGTTTCATAAAGAATATTGATTTTCTGTTTTATTTCTATCCTTGTATAAGTAAATGTGGCTTAAAATCAGGAGTAATCGATGTTAAAAGAATATCAGACAATTTCAGAAATCGCAGGCCCTTTAATGCTGGTCGAAAAAGTCGACGGGGCAAAGTACGGACATATAGTCGAGATTGAATTACGAGACGGCAGTAAGCGTAACGGTCAGATACTTCAGGTCGAAAATGATAAGGCGCTGGTTCAGGTATTTGAAGGGACAAGCGGCATTGATGTCAAGGAAACCACTGCACGTTTTCTGGGCAAACCGTTGGAATTCGGTCTTTCGCCTGACATTCTCGGCCGGGTTTTCAGCGGTCTGGGAATTCCAAAAGATGACGGACCGCAGATTATCCCTGACAAAAAACTTAACATTAACGGAAACCCCATTAACCCTTTTGCTCGCGACTATCCCAACGAGTTTATACAGACGGGAATATCCACAATCGATGGCTTGAACCCCATAGTAAGAGGTCAAAAGCTGCCGATATTCTCCGGCGCAGGTCTTCCCCATGATAACATTACCGCTCAAATCGCCAGACAATCGACCATCCTCGCTGAAGGCGAAGACTTTGCGGTTGTTTTTGCTGCTATGGGAATTACCTTTGAGGCAGCCCAGTTCTTTATCGACGATTTAACCGAAAGCGGCGCCATCGAAAGAGCTGTAATGTTCCTTAACCTCGCAAACGACCCTGCGATTGAAAGAATAGCAACCCCACGTTTCGCCTTGACAGCCGCTGAATACCTCGCTTTCGAGCTTGATATGCACGTGCTTGTGATTCTTAACGATATGACCAATTACTGTGAAGCACTGCGGGAAATCTCTGCCGCCAGAAAAGAAGTCCCCGGCAGAAGGGGATATCCGGGCTATCTTTACACCGACCTGGCAACTGTTTATGAAAGAGCCGGTCGTATTAAAGGAAAAACCGGCTCCATCACAATGCTCCCCGTCCTTACTATGCCGGAAGACGATAAAACACATCCCGTCCCCGACCTTACCGGTTATATTACCGAAGGCCAGATTATTCTTTCCCGTTCGCTGCACAGGAAAGGTATCGCCCCGCCGGTAGATTGTCTTCCCAGTCTCTCCCGGCTTAAAGACAAAGGTATCGGCGAAGGCAAAACGAGGGAAGACCACGCTGACCTTTACAACCAGCTTTATGCAGCTTACGCCAGAGGAAAAGAAGTTCAGGAGCTTGCCACGATTATGGGGGAAGCCGCCCTCTCCAATGAAGACAAAAAATATATGAAATTTGCGGATGATTTCGAGGCCAGGTACGTATCACAGGACTACTTCGAAAATCGCACCATCGAGACAACACTGGATCTCGGCTGGGAATTGCTGAGTATGTTCGAGAACATAGAGCTTAAACGTATCGACCCCGAGTTGTTAGAGAAATATATGCCCAAATTCCGAAAAAAACAAGCCGAAAAAACCAGCAAATCAAAAGAAGAAACCGACCGGGAAACTGAAAAAACACAGGAAGCTGCTGTGAAAACAACCGAACAGAGTCAAAGCAAAAATGCCGACGAGGGGGATAAATAAGTGGCAGCAAATGTAAACGCAACACGGATGGAGCTTTTAAGACTGCGCAAGCGGGTCGCACTTGCCAGCCGGGGACATCGTCTTTTAAGTGATAAGCGGGATGAGATTTCCCGGCAGCTGGTCCAAATTGCCAAACTAATCCAGCCGCTTCGCAAAACAGTCGAACAAAAGCTCCTCGAGACCTGCCGAAGGTTTATGTTAGCACGAGCAAGTATGGAGCCGGAAGATAACAAATCATCTTTGGAAATACCGACAAAAAAGTTTTCGCTCGCAGTTAAATTCTCCACCATAATGAATGTAACAGTTCCTCAGCTTACCAAGGAAATGGAAGGTCAGATAATCTGTTATGGCTTCGCAACCACCTCAGGCGAGCTTGATGTCGCACTTTTGTCACTCGAGCAGGCATTCGACAGCTTAATCGAGCTTGCGGAGAAGGAAAAACAGGCATATCTTCTCGCAACCGAGCTTCAGATGACTCGCCGAAGAGTAAATGTCCTCGAACATATTGTCATTCCTGAATTGAAACAGAGCATAAGATATATCTTTGACAAGCTTGCCGAGGCCGAACGTGACAACATCAGCCGACTAATGAAAATAACCGATATTATCCGCGGCTGATTCACTCCCGCACCGCTGCTGAGTTCACTCACAACCCAGCTATGAAATCATCAGCCCGACCAACGCCCTCTTCTGCTTGTCAGCTCTTCCATCGCCGCACACTGAATATCCTTGCCGTAAAGACCGTCAGCGTTCACCGAATAAACCTTAAGCGCACCACTGTCAATACGCTCCTGTTGTCCCCTGCGAATCACCTCGCTGAAACTAAGCTTTCTCATCTCGACATCGCGTTTGTTCCCGCCGTCCGTATTTTCAATAACGCCCAGCAAAAAATCCAGCGGAAGTTTCTCCATACCGCCGCTCAGGTCTCTTGCCTTGCCGGACTTGCCGCCGAACGACTTCAACAAACCCCCGACCCCTTTAGTCTGCATACTTTCAGCCGACGTCTTTTCTGATACCCCCCTGCCAGTTCCCGCTCCGCCGTAATCAGGGTAAGCTACCTCACCTCCTTTTCGCCTTGACTTGATGACACTATACAAACCCCATAAGCTCACAAAAACCACCAGGACCAACAACCCCATCCAGAAGTTGCTCTCCTCATCAATACCGACCACTCCCGGAATTACTTCTCCCCAGCTATACCCCACGTTTCACCTTCCGTATCTGTATAAGCGACATCGCCTTTAACTGCTCTGCACCAACCCATCTGCCTGACGCCTTTATCACTTACCAGACGTGCGTTTCGTCAGTTCCTTCATTGCCGCACACTGGATATCCTTGCTGTAAAGCGAGTCGGAATCCACCGAATAAACCGTAAGAGCATCGCTGTCAATCTCACTCTGCTGCTGACGGCGAAGAACCTCATTGAAACTAAACTTACGCATCTGAACGTCGTTCTTATCCGCTCCGTTGGTATCCTCAATCACTCCAAGCAAAAACTCCAGCTCAAGCATCTCCATTCCGCCGGCCAGGTCTCGGCTCTTGTTCAGCTTATTTTTACCTTTCGTCTCATCTTTACCCGACGGATGAAGCTCCGTAACCTTACTGCCGTCTTTCATCGTTTCTTCTTTCTTTTCGCTTGCGCTCCAGGCCATTCTTACACCTCCATTAACTGCAAAATCCTTTTTTTTAAATCTCTGCTCGCAGCCGGCCGCTGAACATAATCGAGTTCTGCCAACCCCACTGCCGCAAAACGACAAGTCATTATACACCAATCCCCCCACCGCAGCAAAACAAAACCAGCAAAAATCCCCCCACCTTTCTGCTGAGGTGATTTTTTGGACATTTGGTGAGGCGGGGAATAAATAGCGTAGAGCGGACAAAGGACAGCGTGTAGAACAAATAGCGGAGAACGGCTGGGTTTGGAATTGGGTTTGATTTGGCTTTGTTTTTGAGGCGTTTATATACATAAGTTTTCGTAAGCCCTCGTTTAATAAAAGGTTACATTCATTTCTAAAGTTGGCTTTGTTTTTGGCAGTGTAAAATTGCGGTTTTTTTCGTAATCGCTTGTTATATAAAAGTTTGAGCTCATCTTGGGGTTTTGGCGATTGGGTTCGATTGGCTTTGACTTGGGTTTGTTTTTGGAGCGTCTGCGAAGGGGAATATTGATATAACCTTTTATTAGCACAGGAGTTATGAACATTTCTGCTTTCCGTAAATTGGGTTTGTTTTGCATAAAAAGGTGGATTTGTAGAGCTCTCTCTACAAGTGTAAAGCGGCTGGCGGGAACCAGCAGTGAGTAGAGAAGGTAAACAGGAAAGCAGGTGAAAGCGGATAACGCAATGAGGATAGTTAGGATTTGAGCTTCAGTGGTCATTTTAAGTTTTCCTGATTCAACTACTTATTTTTTGGGCGGTAGAAAAACACGCCCTCTATGTTAGGGGGGACTTGCGCAAATGGTCGATTCCGGACAATAGGCAGTAGTTAGCAACAATTAGAAGCGGTGGATCCTCTTTGGGGGGACTTGCGCGTTTGGTCGATATTTTTATTGCCGGCAGGCCATTCGGGGTTCTTTCGTTATATTTTCCCCTTTACTTCGTCATATATCTGGATAGAATTATAAAAAAGGATTGTCGGGATGCGTTGATATACTACGAGAGCAGACAGAAACGAGTTGCAATAAGAAAATGGAGACATTTATTTAACCACGGATTTGATATTTGAAAGTAAAGGTTGAAAAATTGGCTAAATTGAATCTGTTACACAAAAAAACCGCGACAGAGTATAATGAAGGTATGATAGAACCATACAGCAATTCGATTATTTGTGGAGATTGTGAGGAAGTTCTGAAAAACTTACCTGATAACTGTGTAGACTTAATTGTTACTTCACCGCCTTATGTGCAATGTCGTAAAAATACCTATGGTGGGATACATCCTGATGAATATGTCGAATGGTTTTTACCCAAATCCACACAATTCTTTAGAGTCCTGAAACCGACTGGAACATTTATACTAAATATAAAAGAAAAAGTAGTTACAAGTGAGAGACATACTTACGTAATTGAGCTCATTTTAGAGTTGAAGAAACAGGGATGGCTATGGACCGAAGAATTTGTGTGGCATAAAAAGAACTGTTATCCGGGCAAGTGGCCAAATAGATTTCGTGATGCATGGGAACGATGTCTTCAGTTTAATAAAGAGAAAAAATTTAACATGTATCAAGAAGCTGTCATGGTTCCGATGGGTGATTGGGCAAAATCAAGATTAAAAAAACTTAGTGCAACTGATAAGCGACGCGATGAATCGAAGGTTAAAAGCGGATTTGGAAAAAACATTTCAAACTGGGTTGACAGGGATAAGGCTTATCCAACAAATGTTCTTCATTTGGCCACTGAGTGTGCTAACAAAAACCACAGCGCTGCTTTTCCATCAACTTTACCAGAGTGGTTTATAAAATTGTTCACGGAAAAACATGATGTAGTATTGGACCCATTTGTAGGCTCAGGCACCTCGGCCTTAGTAGCAAAAAAATTAGGTCGGAAGTATATAGGAATAGATATCAATCCCGAGTATTGTAAAATGATAGAAAACGCTTGCAAGGAACTATAAATGCAAAAATTGGACATCAAAGAAGTCGAGTTTTTCGTTAATAAGAATATCACGACATTTCACCAGAACAAGCTAAATGTGTTAAAAGGGATAAATCTCAAGTCCCTCATGAAGAAGAAAAACCCTTACCTCTTTAAGGCTAAGAATATTCTAGTAGCCTCTGAGTTAATTTGTCTGCTTTTGGAAGCCTACTTATCCTCGTCGGAAGAAAAGATATTTGGCGATTTTCTGGAGGATTTAGCTGTCTTTATCGCTAGTAAAACCTGCAACGGCCGGAAGTCTGCGGCCACAGGCATAGATTTAGAATTCGAGGATGATAATAAAATATTCTTGGTTTCGATAAAATCAGGGCCAAGTTGGGGCAACAACTCACAGCAGAACAAAGAAGAGCAGGATTTTAAGACGGCCGTGAAAGTACTCAAACAATCAAAACACACATTGAATGTGGAGCCGGTGTTGGGTATCTGCTATGGTAAGACCAAAACTTCTTATGTTCGTGGGGCTCTTAAGATTGTTGGTCAAAATTTTTGGCATTTCATAAGTGGTAATGAGCAACTCTATATAGATATTATTGAACCATTGGGATATAAGGCCAAACAGCACAATGAAAAGTTTCTGAAGTTCAAAGCTCAGATAATAAATTCATTTACTAAAGAGTTTGTGTCAAAGTTTTGTAGTAAGGATGGAGCTATTGATTGGAAGAAACTTGTTGAGTTCAATAGTGGAAATTTGGATTTAGTCAAGAAACCTAAAGACTAAGCCAGCCAGCAAGGGCAACTTGTTTGCACACGCGGAATCATTTAATAAAAGAGATTGGGCGAGTCCAGCAAGGATGGATAAATATTGAAGAAGCGACTGGAACTTGTTATAAAAGCTGTGTAATCATAAATCCTGGAAACAGTAATCTATGAAACAGGCTTATATAATCTCTGGCCCTAACGGCTGCGGCAAAACAATTTTGGCAGATAAACTCATCGAGGAGTTTAAGCTACCCTTTATTAATGCAGATAATATTGCCTTGGAATTATCGCAGGGAGGTGATGTTGGAAAGGTAAGACTGCAGGCAGGAAAGCTATTTCTGAAAAAACTGCGGGACCATATCAATGAGAATAAATCATTCGTGGTCGAAACAACCTTGGCGGGAAAATATTATTTCCCGAGGATTATCGAAGAACTCAAAAGAAAGAAATATAAAATTATCCTGATTTACATCTTTATTTCCAGCGCCGCCGAAGCTGTCAACAAAGTAAAACAGAGAGTCAAAAAAGGTGGGCATTCGGTCCCTGAGGAAGATGTAGTTCGCAGATTCAGCCGAAGCAAAAACAATTTTTGGAATTTTTATAAAAACAGTGTTGACTCATGGAAAATATATTTCAGCGTTGAAGAAAATTTCGTACCTGTTGCTTTTGGCGAGAAAAACCGATATGATATTGTTGATGATGGATTATTTGAATCGTTTTTAGATGGTCTTGGGAGTACTTGATTATAGTTTCAGGAGTTTATTTATGAAAAATAGATTCAAAACAGAGACGTATGAGCTTACCCTGAAAATTGCGCGAATCGGCAGTCGAGCTCTCCGCGAAGCACACAAGGAAAACCATCATCAGAACCTCCCTAACATTTTCACAAGGAATAAAAACCTCTATTTCGAAATGCCTGATGGGAACATAACAACTGACAATCCCTTTAAGTAAATGAGGTAGAATAAGCAAAGAATTTGCCCAGATAGAAATTTATTTCTCACAAAAACTGTGTAAAGTGTGCAACTCGTTTGCACATAGGGGATCATTCGACATACCCACCCCCGCACTTGCCGTCAAAGGAAAAACGAAGATAGCTTCAGCGCAGGCGGATTCCGCTAAATGCTTTCAACTGTTTGCGCAAGCGCGTTTTACTTGACTTGTTAAAAAGCACGGATTTTTGACCACTTTTGACGATTTTTTGCAATTTTCTGCAATTTTTCACAATTTTTTACGATTTTTTGCCTTACCTATTTTAACACTTGCGCATTTGAGCGCTCATTTTGACCATTTTCTCACCTCACCAGGTGTCCAAAAGCCCCCTTTACCGCACAAAATCTCAGCCGATATTAACCAAAAAGGAAGCCGTCAGCATCCTGCAAATATCCTCCGAATAACCTTAATCTTATCCTCGAAATCATACACAAAACCACCATACCACCGGACCGCCATACCGTTACAGACACTGCCAACTTGGCGTAAAAAGCTTTCAATAAATGTCAAAATAACAAGTCTTTACCGCCGGCAAGAAAATTTTTTATCGAATTCGAGATTTATTCCATAGCGTAAGTATCTTTACTAAAAGGGCTTATGCCAAAACGTTTTAAAAATCAATTATCTTTATTCAAACTGGCATTTTTTTTGCTCAAATGTTACAAATTAAAGATGTGAAGATAACAAGTCATATTTCACAGTAGTTCTAAGGAGACAAGTATATGGCAACGAAAAACTTATCATTTGAAAACGAAGCAAGGGCGAAGATGCTTTCCGGAGTAGAAAAGCTCGCATTAGCGGTAAAATCGACTCTCGGCCCACGTGGACGAAACGCCATTATCGACCAAAGCTGGGGCGGCCCAAAAGTTACAAAAGACGGCGTAACCGTAGCTGAAGAGATTGATTTTGCCGACAAGAATGAAAATCTTGGTGCCCAGTTAGTCAAAGAAGCCGCGAGTAAAACCTCCAAAGTCGCCGGCGACGGCACTACAACGGCAACTGTTCTGGCTGAAGCGATGTTCAAGGAGGCATACAAGAATATCACGGCTGGTGCGGATGCAATGTCATTGGCACGTGGGATGAACCAGGCCGCCAGAAAAATAATGGAAAAGCTGGCCTCCCTTTCGAAGCCAATCGATATCAGCAAGACAGATGATATAATTAATATTGCCACGGTATCAGCAAATAACGATGCCCAGATTGGAAAGATAATGGCCGATGCTTTTCAGAAAGTCGGGAAAGATGGTGTAATCACTATAGAGGAAGGCAAAGGCATTGAGACGAGCGTTGACTTCGTAGAAGGGATGCAGTTCGACCGCGGCTATCTTTCACCTCATTTTGTCACCGACCAGGAGAATATGGTCTGTGAGCTGGAAAAGCCCTATATCCTCATCCACGAGGAGAAGATAAGTTCTGTAACGAAACTTGTGCCCATTCTCGAAAAGGTGACGAAGACAAAAAAGCCGTTACTTATTATCGCAGAGGACATAGAAAGCGAAGTGCTTGCAACGCTGGTAGTCAATAAACTCAAAGGTGTTGTTCAGGTAGCAGCAGTGAAGGCGCCCGGTTACGGCGACCGTCGAAAAGCAATGCTCGGTGACATTGCAACCCTTACCGGTGCAGACGCAGTTTACAAAGACCTTGGGATGGACCTTGAAAAGCTTGAGTTAGGTCAGCTCGGTCGGGCTAAGAAGGTAACAATTGACAACGACACCACCACGATTATCGAAGGAGCCGGAAGCGAAAAAAATATAAGCAGTCGGATTCGAGGAATCCGAGATGAGGTCGAGGGAACCACAAGCGATTATGACCGTGAGAAGCTGCAGGAACGTCTTGCAAAACTTACCGGCGGTGTAGCTCAAATCAATATCGGAGCAGCCAGCGAAGCTGAGATGAAAGAGAAGAAGGCGCGTATAGAGGATGCACTTCACGCAACCAGGGCGGCGATAGAGGAAGGCATCGTGCCGGGCGGCGGCGTAGCTTTGATTCGCTGTCTTGATGTTCTGGATAAGCTGCAGCTTTCGGGCGATGAGCAAACAGGCGTAGATATAATTGCAAAGTCTTTGACAATGCCCTGTTATTACATTGCGCAAAACGCGGGAGCTGCCGCAAATATAGTCGTTAATAAGGTCAAAGAAGGCAAAGGGGCATTCGGATACAACGCAGATACGGATACTTATGAGGACCTGATAAAAGCCGGCGTAATAGACCCCGCAAAAGTTACGCGTTCTGCCTTGCAAAACGCAGTAAGCATAGCAAACCTGCTTTTGACTACTGATTGTCTCATTACCGAAAAGCCCAGGAATAAAGGAGACCAGGCGGGCGGCATGCCCGGTGGTGGAATGGGCGGAATGGGCGGCGGCATGCCCGGTATGGGAGGAATGGGCGGAATGGGCGGCGGTATGCCCGGAATGGGTATGATGTAAACCCGCTTTCTCAAAGAACCCTAAGAAGCAGAACGGCAGGCCGCAATAAAGAAAAAAAACAGGAAACAGCAGAATTTGAAAGAGCAGTGAAGTAGAGCCGAAAAATCTAATTTCAAAACAATACAAGGAGTCAATATGAAAATCAAACCATTGGATGATAATATAGTAATCAAGCAAATAGAAGCGGAAGAGAAGACATCCGGCGGAATACTTCTGCCTGATACCGCAAAAGAGAAGCCGCAAATCGGCAAGGTGTTTGCCACCGGGCCGGGTAAGCTGCTTGATAATGGTAAACGTAATAAAATAAGTTTGAAGAAAAACGACAAGGTCATCTATGCAAAATATATCGGGAGTGATATTGAGATAGGTGACGAGAATTACATAATTCTTCGCGAAAGTGAAATTCTCGGTATTGTTGAGGATTAAGTGGAAAACCACTACCGAATTAACAAATATTTCAGAAGGATAATAAAGGGGAAATAAAAATGGCAAAGCAATTAATATACGATGATGCAGCTCGAAAGCAGCTTAAAGATGGTTTGTCGCAACTTGCGGCAGCGGTTAAATCGACTCTTGGTCCTACGGGCAGAAATGTAATCCTCCAGAGGAGCTGGGGTTCACCCAAGATAACCAAAGACGGTGTCTCGGTCAGCAAAGAGATAGAACTTCCGGAACCATTCAAGAATATGGGCGCCAAGATGGTCAACGAAGTTGCCAGCAAGACCTCTGATGCAGTAGGTGACGGCACAACGACCTCGACGGTACTGGCAGAGTCGATTTTCACTGAGGGTTTGCGATACGTGACGGCTGGCGCCAATCCGATGGCTATTCAGCGAGGGATAAACAAAGCCAGTCAGACAGCAACAGCGTTTATCCAGTCTGTCAGCGTCCCTATCAAAGGTCATAATGATATTGCAAAGGTAGCGACAATAAGTGCAAACAACGATTCTGAAGTTGGCCGGATATTAGCTGATGCGATGGATAAAGTCGGCAGGGAAGGTGTCATCGAGATTGAAGAAGGCAAGGGTATGGGCAATGAGCTGAACGTGGTTGAAGGTATGCAGTTCGATAAGGGTTATATTTCCGCATACTTTATGACCAATTCAGAAACTCAGGAGGCGGTTTTCGAGGATGCATATATTCTGCTTCACGAGAAGAAGATATCCAACATAGGCGAGATTGTTCCGTTGCTTGAGAAAGTTGCTCAGCTCGGCAAGCCGCTTTTGATTATTTCTGAAGATGTCGAAGGAGAAGCACTTGCAGCGTTAGTTATTAATCGACTTCAGGGTGTATTGAAGGTATGTGCGGTGAAGACCCCTGCTTTCGGTGAGCGTCGTAAAGCAATGCTGCAGGATATAGCGTTACTGACCGGCGGGCAAGTCGTCACAGAGGATTTAGGTACCAAACTTGAGAATATTGAGCTTTCTCAACTTGGAAAAGCTCAAAAACTTGTAATCGGTAAAGAGATGACCACAATAATCGAAGGTAAGGGCAAGAAGAAAGACATTGAGGCACGCTGCGAGCAGCTCAGGAATCTAATAGAGAAGACTACCAGTGATTACGACCGAGAGAAACTTCAGGAACGCCTGGCTAAGCTGACGGGCGGGGTAGCAATCATAAAAGCAGGCGCAGCGACAGAGACAGAGATGAAGGAACGTAAGGACCTGCTGGAAGATGCACTTCATGCGACGCGTGCAGCAACAGCAGAAGGCGTCGTAGCAGGCGGAGGCACGATATTTCTCAGAGCCATAGAGAAGGTAGAGAAAGCCCGAAAAAATGCAAAAGGCGATGAGAAAATCGGTTTTGATATAATAGCCAAAGCCCTGCAATCTCCCACACTTCAAATAGTGGAAAACAGCGGCGAGAAAGGAGACGTTGTGGTCGCTCAACTTCTGGAGAAGCTTCAGAAAAACGAAAATATCGGTTACAATGCTAATTCTGGTGAATTCACTGATATGTTCAAAGAAGGCATAATCGACCCTGCCAAGGTAGCTCGGATGGCTCTGCAAAATGCCGCTTCCGTATCAGGGTTAATGCTGACAACTAATGTCTTGATAACCGACCTCAATGAAGATGAAAAACAAGAAGCAGAAGCTGTAAAATAAACAACAACACGATTTTGGGATTTGATAGAGAAGATTTAGCTGATAAGTATTACCTGCCAAATCCGGAAGATAAGTCTTTATGGCAAAACGAGATTATTACGAAGTACTTGGCGTAAACAAAGGCGCATCCGCCAACGATATCAAACGAGCTTATCGGCGTATGGCGATGAAGTATCATCCGGATAAGAACCCTGATGATAACGAAGCAGAGGCAAAGTTTAAGGAGTGTGCCGAAGCTTACGAAGTGCTCAGTGACCCACAAAAGCGTAAGCGTTACGACCAATTCGGGCATTCAGGGCTTAAGGGGGCGGGGATGCATGATTTCTCCCGGATGAATGTAGAAGATATATTCAGCATGTTCGGTTTTGACGATTTTTTGGGTGACATATTCGGCAGGCGTAGTCATCGAGGACGTCGCAGTAGTCCCAGCCGAGGATTTGATCTGGAAACCACCGTCGAACTAACGCTTAAAGATGTAGCAGAAGGCGTGGAGAAAACCATAGAGTTTACCCGCCAGGACACCTGCCCTGAGTGCAGCGGCAGCGGATGTGCGAAAGGTTCCCAACCTTCACAATGCCCCGGCTGCGGGGGCAGCGGTCAGGTCGCACGCGGAGGGGGCTTTTTCCAGATGGTCTCGAGTTGTCCCCGATGCAAGGGAACCGGCCGGGTAATCACAGACCCGTGCAGGAAATGCAAAGGCAGCGGTAGAGTAGCCCGAAAGCGCAGCGTAAATGTTAAGATTCCTGCCGGTGTTCACGAAGGACAAGGTGTTCGTGTGGCAGGCGAAGGCGAGCCGGGCAGGCAAGGAGGACCTCGAGGAGACCTGTATTGCTATGTGAAAATAAAGCCGCACGAATTTCTCCAAAGAGATGGTAACAACTTGATAGCAGTTATCCCTATTAGTTTCACGCAAGCGACGTTAGGGACAAAGATAGAAGTTCCATCCCTGAACGGCACAAAACAGCTAAAGATACCGGCTGGGACGCAATATGGGAATATATTCAGGATTCGCGGCGAAGGGTTACCAAATATTAACACCGGAAGAAAAGGTGACCAGCTTGTACAGGTAACTATCGAAACGCCTGTTAAATTGAGTACCAAACAGAAAGAATTACTCAGAGAATTCGCAAAGACTGAGAACAAAACTATTTTGCCAAAATCAAAGCGTTTTCTTGAGAAACTTAAAAGATATTTTGATAGCTCAAAGTGAGTATTTTTTAGCCACGGATTTACACGGATTAAATAAAATGAAAAAAAAGAGCAAAGAAAAACGAAAAGAAGAAAAAGAATCTCAGGTAGCAAGCGGTGGATTGCCAGAGTTCTATGAATTGCTGGACACCCTCCTGGCACAAAGCAGCAAGTTGTTGCGAGACACATTAGAGAATTATAAAGAACGCTTAGAGAGCAATCCCACAAAAGAAAAAGACGAGACCATTTTTTTGCTTGAACTTGAGAAGGAAAAGAACAAATGCGTGCTTGAATTGCTCGGAATTGCTATTGAGCAATACCAGCGTGTCAGCGCAGATTACAGTAATTTTCAAAAAAGAGTCCCTAAACAGATAGCTGACAGCATCGCATACAAAAAGGAAGCAATAATCAGGACGCTTCTTCCTGTTTTAGATAACTTCGAGCACATGCTCGGAAATGCTGAAAGTTCGGGAAAAACGGATGCGATTATCAAGGGGGTGGAAATCATATACAAACAACTGCTTGATATTTTGAAGTTACACGGGGTCGAGCAAATCAATGCTGTTGGTTCTAAGTTTGACCCCTCTATACACGAGGCGATGCTGCAGCGGGCGGATAAAGAAAAGGAAGAAGGAATTGTGCTCGAAGAATTTCAGAAAGGTTACAAGCTTAATGACCGAGTAATCAGGCCCAACAAAGTAGTTGTCAATACGCTATCCGATGAACAAGAGACAACCGGTGGGACTGCCGAAGGGCAAGAGGAACAAAAGGAACAGGATGAAAAGAGAAAAAAGAAAAGTGAATCGGATTAGAAGGGTAAGCTAAATGCCGACATACGATTATCAATGCGAGGATTGCGGTTATAAGTTTGAGAAGTTTCAGTCGATGACCGCTCCGACACTACGGAAGTGTCCCAAATGCGGTAAGAAAAAACTGCGAAGACTTTTAGGGACAGGAGCAGGAGTGATATTTAAAGGCAACGGATTTTATCAGACCGATTACAGGAGCAAAAGCTACAAAGAGGGGCAAAAACGAGAAAAAGCATACAGCAAGAAAAGCGAGGGGAAATCTGAGAGCAAAAGCTCAGATAGCAAGCCCGGCACTGAAAACAAAAGCAGTTCCAAAAGTAAAAGCGATAAACATTCCGCTTAAGCCATAAAGAGACATTTTTTTATTTTACCAGCTTAGCTATATCTTTGAAGTGAGGGTTTTGGGCCGTCTTAAGCAATTCAAATATGGCCATTTCTGTAGTAGTGATGTCAATACCCGCCTTAGTCATTTTGTCTATGGCAGCTTGCCTGTTTTGAGGAACTTTTCTTCGCCACAGCAACTAAATGCGCTTTTGTTTATCGGCTTGTTATTTTCCAGGAGCCGGGCTATCGGGAGAGCAGTTTCACCAAGGGACTCAGGGCACTGCTGAGTCCATACTATGGGATTTGACAAGGATTTGGATGTTTCTAAATAACAGGTCTTTGGCATACATTAACTCTGCCAGTTTGCCCTGAACATCAACCACTACTAAAACGCAATCTTCGGTCTCAAGCATACAATAAGAGTGTAGCTGTTTTTTTTCAGATTTGCAACAAAGTATTCTTAGTCGCTTCCCTCAACAACAATGGTGAAGTAAATATCGTTTTGTTCTACTTCGGAAGGTGTGTTTCCAACAGGTTCTTTTTCTTGGGAAGTAAGGACTGGTTTAGGTATTGTAATTTTGTTTTGTTCCTGTTCGGCCAAGACAGATGCGACAACCCTGCCCGGCATTTGCTTGTAAAGATTATTTAAAGCGACAAATTCTTCAGCAAGCTTTACCCGTTTCTCAGAATCCAGGACAGATGCGATTTGCATAATCTGCTCAGGATTGGTTTCATTAATTTCTACCGGTTTTGCAAACCGGCTTGTCTCAAGGAATAACGTTGCAGACAGGCACTTGCGCCATACGCTTTTCAAATCCACTAAAAGCGGTTCAAGAGAGTCACGGTTGCAATTAATCTCATAGTAATTTTTGTCTTGATAGCCGTTAAAGCCGGTATGTCCCAAAAGGCCGTTATCCGTAATGACCCTGTTTATAAAAGCATCTACTGCCACCGGATTATCAGTTTTCAGCACCAACCGGCCATTAAATGGGACATAATCGTCTCGAATTTTATCATTTTGGCTCTTTTTTGTCGTCGGCACGACAGGTCCCGGGACTCTGTCAACCTGATTCCAATCCTTACGAACTACTTCCTCGGAAGTCTGAAGAGGAGCAACAATGTTGTAGATTACGCCACCTAATCCAGCTATCAGCGCAATCATAGCAGCAGCGGTTAAGAGTTTACGCAAAAGCAGATGTCTTGCTCCCTGCTTTTCTGAAAAGAGCGGGATTTGTTCTTCAAGCAGTGATTTTCTTTCAAGCGTATTTTTAATTCCCTGAAGAATTTCGGGTGGTGCTTCGGAGCGCGGCAGTGAGTTAAGGAGCATTTTAGACTTTTTAAGCTCGCTGACCTTCTGTGCTATCTGAGCATCGTGGCTTATAAGCTGTTTCACTTCAACCTGTTCTCTGCGTGACAGTTCACCATCGACGAAGGCGTTCAGCAATTCGTTAATACTGTTTTTATCCTTCATTGAGAAGCTGCCTCCAAAATTTCTCTAAGGGTTTTTCTTGCCCTGCTCAACCTGCTTTTAACAGTACCCAATTTAATTTCAAGCGTCTTGGCAATCTGCTGATAATTCATACCTTCGATATCCCTTAAGACAACTACCGCCCTGCTGTCATCTTCGAGCTGCATCACTGCGCTTATAATTATTTTTGTTAACTCTCTATTCGCCGTAATATCAGCGGGGTCTTGCACATTTTTATCTTCCAGAAAACTTTTTAAATCCTTTTTGGCTTCTTCAGATTCCGGGTACCTGCTTTTATCCAGACTTTTGAACTCGAGCTTTACCTTCCTTTTGCACCTGTTTAAAGTTAAATTTACTGCTATTCTAAAAGCCCAGGTGTAAAATGAGCTTTTTCCCTGGAATTTATCAATGTTCTGTATTACTTTGACAAATGTATCCTGAGTAAGTTCCACAGCATCATCAGGATTTCCACAAATTTTTAATATTACGTTATAAATGCGGTTTTGATACTTAATTATCAGTGTTTCCATAGCCGAGGAGCTTCCCTCTCGGCATTTCTCAACCAAAACTGTATCGTCAACATTTATCCTGATACTTTCATCCACAGGTATTCTCCTTGTTAGAGAAGCTGTTCTCTACAAAAGTTGCTTAAAAAATGAAGTTTTCGTCTGCTTAAACGGATGATATGATTACAAAATTATGGTTATCGGTCAATGCAATTGTGCCAATGAGATATAACAAAATGACATTTGGGTCGGCATATTCCCCGGAAAGAGGGGTAAGGAAACTATGTAACTTTTTTTGAATTAGCAGTCTTTCCAGTTATAAGCAAGGCAGCTTTGAAATACAAATTCTATTTTTCAGCAGATTACGTATTCCCGTGCAAATTTTCAAAAAAAATGTCTCGAAATTGAAAATCCTTGATTACTCAAGATAATCTTTGTAAGTTCATTGATGTCGTAGAGTGAAAATCAGGTTCTGTAATCGTTTAAATGGAAAATCCCAGCTAATTATTATTAACCTGAAGGAGATTAGTATGAATCGACGCAGTTTTCTTAAAAGTCTTGCTGTGGGTGTTGTCGGTCTGGCTTCAACCAGCTGCGTCACAACCTTGGTCAAATCTGCCGGCAAGCGGCCTGATGTGCTGTTCATAGCAATTGACGATATGAACGATTGGACGACGCTATTCAACCCAAAAAATCCCATCAAGACACCCAACATAGTGCGCCTGGCCAGGCGGGGAATGTTCTTCAGTAAGGCCTACTGCGCCGCCCCGGCATGCAACCCGTCGCGTACCGCCATATTAACCGGCTATCAGCCGACCACCAGCGGTTGCTACGATAACGGCGACGGCGGTCAATGGTGGAAGAAAATGCCGGATGCCGTCACTTTACCCCAGTACTTCCGCAATCACGGCTATTTAGCCAAAGGGGCGGGTAAGATTTTTCATCACGGCTGGTCAATGGGTGACGACCCGCGAGGAACCGAGCATAGTTGGGATGACTTTCAAAAGCTTGTCCCCCCGCGAAGGGTGGGAAAGAACCATAACGGCTACACCAGCGGACCATTGAGTGACGTCGAGTATGACTGGGGAGAGCATGAGGAGAAGATGGTAGACGAAGATATGTTCGAGAAGGTATCCTCGTTCATGGAACAGAAGCGCGACAAGGCGATGTTCCTCGCCGCAGGTATCTTCAAACCGCATTTGCCTTTCTACGCTCCGCCGGAGGTTTTCAAAAAATACCCGTTCGACGAGATGCAGTTACCGCCGATGAAGAAAAATGACCTGGATGATGTCCCCGCCATCGGAAGGGAAATGGCCCACAGGGAACACTTCATATTCGCAAACACCACCGCCAAGCCGGAAAACGATCCCGGCAGTCTCAAGAAGATGGTGCAGTGCTACCAGTCGGCCGCCGACTTTGCTGACCGGATGGTGGGCCGGCTTCTGGACAAGCTCGACACCACCGGAAAGACCGACAACACGATTATCATCCTGTGGGCCGACCACGGCTACCACCTCGGTGACAAGGAATCGTGCGTGAAATTCACCCTGTGGGAAAAGGCCAATCACGTGCCGTTCATCATCGTTGCCCCCGGAGTCACAAAACCCGGCAGTCGCTGCGACAGGCCGGTTGGGCTGATTGACATCTACCCCACCCTCCTCGATCTGGTGGGACTGCCGCAGAAGAAAGATGTGGACGGGACAAGTCTGGTTCCGCTGCTCAAAAATCCAACGCAGAAATGGCATCCGGCATTGATGACAATGGGGAAAGGTAACCACGCAGTTCGGTCCGACAGATGGCGATACATACGATACTCAGATGGCTCGGAAGAGTTCTATGACCATTCCAAGGACTCCTGGGAGTGGACAAACCTTGCGGGCCGGCCTGAATATGCACAGGTCATCGCCGAGCACAAAAAGTGGTTACCAACAAGTGAAAAATGAATCCAAAACCTGACAATTGCTTTCACAAGATGCACTAAAGCCCGCTCGCGATTTCGTGAACCACGGGCTGGCTTAAGCAGAATTAACATAGGAGCAGTTATGAATAAGAAAAATATCACAATACTTGCCGTCCTGACATTATTTTCACTAACCTTCTCCGGCTGTGGTTCCACGGGGGCTGTGAAAATTGACAGTGAGCCCCAGGTCGCCCAGACCGCAGTTCCGGCTGATGCTTTTTCCTTCGAGGATTCAGCTGTGACGCTTCCGTCGCCGGCGTCCGTTCATTTGGACCCTGAGGGTCGTTTCAACTCGCGGTTCCAGGGTAATATCAAATATGTGTGTCATCTGCATGAGATTTACGGTGAGTGGATGCTCGAAGCGTTTGCTACGCGCCGTTACTCCCCCGGGAAACTTCTCGAGAGGGTATGGGATGGCGAGTATGCGGGGAAATGGCTGGACGCCGCAACTCGGATAGCAGTCAATACCGACAACGACGCTCAACTGGCGATGGTTGATGCCTTTGCGGCCTCCCTGCGCCGGCACCAGCAGCCGGATGGATATATGGGGGTCAAATTGCCAACTGACCGAGAACTGAATCATTGGGAAAAAGCGTGGGACGTATGGAACCAATGGTACGCATTAACTGGTTTACTTACCCATTACGAGCTGCGTGGCCAGCGAGATTCCCTTGAGGCCGCCTCCCGTATAGGGGAGTGGATTGTAGCAACCTTTGGTCCTATCAAAGATAAGAATTCATCATTTTTTGAGGGTGAAGTGAATGGATTTACGAAAGTTGCCGTAATAAAGCAATTAGCTCGATTATATCGGCATACCGGAAATGAAGATTTGATTGATTTTGTTGAGCAGGTGATTCAGAATTATCCGCCTATTCAACAAATGCTGTCCAGTGGCGAACCCTACCTGGTTCATCCCTATATGCTCGGTGCTGTTTTGGGTGGTGTAGCTGAATTTGCCCAAGTTACAAGAGACTACGAAATGTTAGCGAAAGTGGAGCAGATTTGGGATGGGCTGCTAAACGACCATCTGTTTCCTACGGGATCCCTTGGAGATAGAGAGGATCTTAGTGACAGGCCGCTAAAGGACACTCCGGACGGTCAATTGCAGGAAACTTGTGCTACCGTTGAGTGGATATTATTTACACAGGAATTATATTCAATAACGGGTCGGGCCAAGTATGCCGAAGGGCTGGAACGCACCTGTTACAATGCATTACTGGCAGCACAATCTGCCGATGGAATGAAGTGGTGTTACTGGACACCTTTGCGCTACTCCAAAGATTGGTTTCATGGGCCGACAAGATGTTGTTTCTACAATGGACCGCGCGGCATAGCGAGATTGCCGCAACTTATTTACGCCACAAAAGGAAACACCATTTATGTCAACTTTTTCGAAACGAGTAATGCAGTGCTCGAGACGAATGGCGGACAAGTTCACGTCACACAGGCCAGCGAGTTCCCTGAGACAGGAAAGAGTACAGTCACCCTTAAAACACCCTCCGGCTGGAAAGGAACGCTGCGCATCCGTAAACCATCCTGGACCACTGAGTTTCAAATCAAACTAAATGGCAAGCTCGTACCGAACGTTAGTGATGTGAAAGGGTATTGTGGTGTTAATCTACAAAATTCAAGAGAGCACCAGATTAAGCTCCAGTTCGATATTCCCTTGGTGCTTGAACAGCTTTCGGGGGCCAACTACGTGATCCGGCGTGGTCCCGAAGTTCTCTCAATTGACGTACGCGATAACATCGACACCTGGCTTGGGGCGGATAATTTAATCACAATTCCTGGGAAAATTGCCCTCCTGCCAATTGATTCTCTCCGGCAGTATCAATGGATGGGCCCTACAGATACCAGCAGTCGGCGTCGATATCGAGTAAAACTTAATGATGCAAGGACTACCGAACTTCGGAGTTTTATTCTTACTCCCTATGCAGATGCGGGCAATGAAGGAGCGGCCTTCCATACCGTGTTTCCACTGGCAAAAGAGGAAGATTAGCCGGGGGAAAAAACCATAAAAAAGCGTATACACCTTTGACCCTTTTCCTGTTTTGTTTCCGTCAAAGCTTTTTTAACTATGCAATAATCTGTTTGCTCGGCTTAGCTGTTGTTTCTCCCTGGACAAGTTTACATTGCAGCTTGACGTGCAGCTTTGGGCTTGTAGGATGTCTCAGCCGGTTAAGAAGTCGCCTTACAGCTTCTGCTCCGATGTTCAAAACAGGTATTTCCATACACGTAAGCTTCGGACGCCCAACGCTTTGCCTAATAGTTTCCCCGAAACCGGTAATAGATATGTCCTCTGGAATTTTGTAGCCCCGATTCATCAGTCCCCAATACAGTTCGTACGCAAGCTGGTTACTTGTGCACATCCATGCTCGCACACCTCGGCGAACCTGCTCAACCACTTTTTTGACCTGTAAATCCAGAGACATTGCCTTGTCATCAAGGATTTCGCCCGTAATGCCAATTACACATTGCGGGTCAAAATCCAATCCCAACCGAAGGGAAGAAGCCACATAAGCTGCATAAAAAGCTACTTCCTGGGTGGAGGGATTCCCATTAGCAAGGAACCCTATTTTTTGATGGCCCAGCTTACAAAGATGCCGCATTAGTGAAGATACGACAGTTTGTTCATCAATACCAATAACATCTATATCTGCCTGCTGAAATTCGTGGATAATAGAGACGCACGGAACTTTAGTAGCCAATTGGCTCACGATATTTTCGGGCCACTGATTTACCAAAATCGCGCCGGATAAAAGGTTTTCTCTCAAAGCAGGTGGTTGGTATTGAGGACTGATAATGAGCTTGCAATCATCGGGGCTGCTATAATGAAAAAGGAGGGAGATATTCATTTTAGCGTATGTTTTACTCATTCCAGCAAAGAAATCGATACGCTGCCATTGGTCATTATCGGACTGAACAAAAATACCTATGAGGTGATGTTTCTCAATCTTTTGCTCGTCAGTCGTCGGCCTTAAGCGTCCCGTGATGCTATAACCAAGCCTTGTGGCCATATTTATCACCTTGGTATGCGTCTCGGCATTAACATCCGAATGGCCGCTCAGTGCTTTCGAAACCGTAGCAACTGAAAGATTTAATCGCTCTGCTATTAATTTTTGTGTTACTCTGTTTTGTATCATAATATAATCATTTTATTAAAACTTTCGAAAGATGTCAAGAACTTTCTCGAAAATTTAATAAGCTTCTTAAAATCCTTAACCATAGTCATTGTATCACGTAACGTCTTCAATAACAATGACTTATGTATATGAGAAGATGTAATCGTGATTTTTTACTAAAAATTATTTTTCTGAAACTTTCGGAAAAAGATGAGGCTGAGTTAAGCAAAAAGGCCTTTTATTCCCAAAGATTTCATTAATTTTCAGGAAAAGGGACCGCTACTCTGCATACAGAAGGAAACCTGAAAAAAAATCAAGAAAAGGATCAAATACAAATTCATTTCCCTGAATTGAGGATAATATTATCGGTAAGGATTTTTCCGCGTGGATAGAATGCTGTTACCTGTAATACATAATTCTTGTTTGCTTCCGGCTCAAAATCAAGTTGAAACTTATAAGCCCTTAAGAACTTTTTCCAATATTCGTTATTTGAAGAGGCCATAGTCAAGTCGATATCAGGCCAAATAGTAACTCTTTCGCCCTTGAGCGTCGGTGAGCGGGGGACTCTTTCATACGCCTCGAATCTGAAAATAGATGGAGCTTTGATTTGACAATCAAAACCATCCAGTAAGCTGACATACAAAACTATTTTTTCAACACCAACAGAACCGTTCCCTGACTTTTGAAAGCCGGTCAATGGAAGAATTTTAACCTTCTTTGGCTCAAACCCCTGGTAAAGTGACTCAGAGCTCAGCTTTTTTGGGGCGGTTGTTTGTTTCCGGGAAACTTTCAGTAAGGAATCACAGCCCCCTGCTGCAAAAAGCACAGCCGCAGCAAATAACTCTATTATCAATATGGAATATCTCATATTCTTTTTTAGAATCCCAGCTTTGGAATTTGGCGTCTTAGCTCACCTATAAATCATCATCAAGCATATGGCCAAGGCGACTCTTTTTTGTTCGTAAATAATCAATGTTGTGCTTTCCAGGAACTGCCTTGAGGGGAATCTGGTCAACGACTTTTATTCCATAAACTTCCAGACGGGAAACTTTTTTGGGATTATTAGTCAGGATTCGGACCTGTCTCAGTCCCAAATCCCGGCATATCTGTGCCCCGATTCCATAATCTCTCTTATCCGGCAGAAAGCCCAATTTGACATTTGCATCAACCGTATCAAAGCCCTGCTCCTGCAGTTTATAAGCTTTGAGCTTGTTAGTCAGCCCAATGCCTCTTCCTTCCTGACGAAGGTAAATCAATGCACCTTTGCCGGCTTTTTCAATCCTTTTCATAGATTCTATGAGCTGATAACCGCACTCGCATCTCTGAGAATGAAAGAGGTCGCCGGTCATACATTCCGAATGCACTCTCACCAGCACCGGTTCATTTTGCTGTATGACTTTGCCGTTTTCATCGAGGTCTCCCACATTACCTTTACACAAAGCTATGTGAGGTTCCGGAGAGGTTATACTTTCATATCCAATCAGCTTAAATTCACCGTAATCAGTAGGTAAAAACACAGACTCTACTCTTTTAATCTGAGTTTCCCTCTGTAGTCGGTATTCTATAAGTTTTGCAATCGAGGTGATTTTCAGGTTGTGCTTTTTGCAGAACTTCAGCAATTGAGGGACTCTTGCCATTGTTCCGTCATCGTTCATTATCTCACAGATGACGCCAGCGGGTTTTAAACCGGCCAGTTGCATCAAGTCAATAGCGCCTTCAGTTTGTCCAGCCCGGACGAGGACACCGCCTTTTCCTGCGCGCAGGGGGAATATGTGTCCCGGCTTAACGAAATCGCTCGGTTTGGCGTTTTCATCAGCAGCAGTCCGGACCGTTTTTGCTCTGTCCGCAGCGCTGATACCCGTGGTTATACCCTCGGACGCATCGATGCTTACCGTAAAAGCTGTGCTGAATTTTGCGGTGTTGTCTGTAGTTTGCGGATAAAGTGCAAGCGAGTCACATTTCCGCCCCGTTAAAGGCAGACATATAAGCCCCCTGCCGAACTTCGCCATAAAGTTAATAATCTCAGGGGTAGCTTTTTCAGCGGCACAAACCAAATCTCCTTCGTTTTCCCTGTCTTCTGCATCGACGAGAACAATTAACTTTCCATCTTTAAGGTCATCGAGAACTTCAGCTATTTCGCTAAATTTCGTCTTCATATTTTAGATAACTTTTCCAATCTCTGGTAATATGAGCTTATCACATACGCTTTTTATTTTGTTCTTCTTCATATCCACCAATATACCTGCTTCCGTTGCGGATGTAAATAAGCGTTGTTAAAATAGCGGTTGCCGAAGCAGACCACCAGAGAAAACGCAGGAACCAAATCCATCCCGGTATGAATTTTGCAACCTCCGGGGCAATGAGAATTGCCGCTACCATAATCAACTGCAATGTGGTAGCGACTTTCCCGATAAAGACAGGCACGATACGTGCACGCCAGGTAATAAAATAGACAATCACAAAACCGATAAGCAAAAAAAGGTCTTTTCCGATGATTAGCACAACAACAGTCGACGGCAGCAAAAAGCCGCCAACGTGTCCTCTCTGGGAGCTAAGCAGCAGGCAGGCACAGGTCATAAGCAGCTTGTCGGCGGTAGGGTCAAGGAAAGCGCCGAGTTTAGTGGCCTGTTTTTTTACCCGTGCCAGATATCCATCGAGTCCGTCACTTGCAGCCATCAGCAAAAAGAGCGCAAAAGCGACATAGCGAATTACATTTCTTACGGCTTCAGAAACTGAAGTGTCGTTCGTCTTTAACATACATATAACAAACGGTCCAATCAGCAGGATTCTTAAAATGGTAATCCGGCTTGCCCAGTTCAATTTCATATAATCAATCCTTTACATTATCAGCCCAAAATTCAAATGCATCTGCCGCCGTCAACATTCAGGACCTGACCGGTTATGTAGTCGTTTTTCAGAAGGAAGATGGCGGCATCGGCAATTTCTTTCGGCTCAGCTTTTCTTCCGACCGGTATAAATGAGAGCTGTCTTTTTTTTGCATCTTCGTCCAAATCACCATGCCAGGTTACAAGTCCGGGCGCTATCGAATTTACGCATATTGAAGGCGCCAATTCCTTTGCGAGAGATTTAGTGGCGCCTATTAAACCCGCTTTTGATGAGCAGTAAAGAGCATACCCGGCCCACGGCCTGATACCGCCTACATCCGATATATTTATAATTTTGCCGACGGCCTTGCCGGTTGAGCCGAAAGCTTCCTCTACTGCCTTTGCAAACACCTTGCTCGTCATTATCGGGGCGATGAGATTAATATCCAAAATCTTACGAGCATCATCGAACGTAACGGAGTCCAGGGATTGTTTTTCGAAAACAGCAGCGGAGTTTATCAAAATCTGCGGGAGACCGATTTTATTTGCTCTTTCAAACAGGTTATTAATTTGTTCCATTTTAGTCAAATCCGCCTTAACTGCCATAGCTTTTTGGCCGGTTTTGTGGATTTGCCGGACTGTTTGCTCTGCATCGTTGCCGTTTTTGTTATAGTGACAGATGCAGTTGCAGCCGTGTTCCGCCAGAGCCAAAGCAATATTTCGCCCCAGCAGCCCGCTCGTTCCCGTTATAACAGCAGTGGTTTTTCGCAGTTCCATAACGTAATTATATAACCGGAAAACTGTCTTTTGCAAGGGAATACACAGGCATTTATTTTCTTGTATTGAATATACACAGAGATATAATAAAGTTTTGTAAGGGAGAAAAAATGGTTCAGCTTAGCGTGAATATAAACAAGATAGCGCTGCTTCGTAATCAGCGTGATATCGGAATACCGAGCGTAATCGGAGCAGCGAAGACGGTGATAGAGGCGGGGGCTTACGGGGTAACGGTTCATCCCCGGCCTGACGAGCGGCATATCAGATATGCGGATGTATATGAATTATCCGAAATGCTTACCGAGCATCCGGATATTGAGTTTAATATCGAGGGCAATCCGTTCGAGGGCAGGTATATGGAGATAGCCGGTGCGGTCCGGCCCGACCAGGCGACTTTAGTGCCGGATTCACCCGACGCAAATACTTCCGACCACGGCTGGCAGCTAAAGGGAGCAAAGCAGCGCCTGGTTCCGGTTATTGACAAGCTTCAATCATTCGGGGCGAGGGTAAGTCTTTTTATGGATGCTTCAGTCGAGCAGATAAAGCTTGCAAAAGAATACGGGGCCGACAGGATTGAGTTATATACTGAGCCATACGCAACGGCTTTCCGCAACGAAGAGAAAACCGAAGAAGTTTTAAAAGGTTATGCAGATTCAGCCGGTTTTGCTGAGCAGATTGGCTTGGGGATTAATGCCGGGCACGATTTGAACTTGAAAAATCTTCCGAAATTTTGTAGTAGCGTTCCCGGCCTGCTTGAAGTCTCAATAGGTCACGCTCTTATAGCTGATTCGCTTGAGATGGGACTTTATGATACGGTAAAAGCTTATTTGAAAGCTATATCCGGCAATCAGCATTGAAGTATATGCGAAAAGCGTCTGGAAAAAAGAGCCGGTGGTTCGAATGAAAAAGTTAATGGGTAAAATTTGAAAACAAGGAGTCCGATATGTTTAACGGAGCAATGGTAGCATTGATTACCCCGTTTCAGGATGGCGATGTGGATTTTAGAACTCTCGATGAGCTGATTGGTTTTCAGCTTGAAAACGGTATAGATGCCATAGTCCCCATCGGGACTACAGGTGAATCCCCGACATTGAACTTTGCCGAGCATAAGAAAGTAATGGAAAGAGTGGTCAAGACGGTCTCCGGCCAGGTGCCCGTTATAGTCGGTGCCGGCTCGAACTCAACAGAGGAAGCGATCGAGCTGACGGCATTTTCAAAGAAAGCTGGAGCCGACGCCACTTTACAGGTGTGCCCATATTATAACAAACCCACCCAGGAAGGTTTTTATCAACACTTCAAAACCATAGCCCAGGAAGTTGACCTGCCGGTAATATTGTATAACATCCCCGGCCGGTGCGGGGGAACAGGACTTACCAGCGAAACCGTCGCACGATTATCAAAGATTGAAAATATTGTCGCTATCAAGGAAGCCACAGGCAAGCTGGATATGGCCAGCGAGATTTCAACCATTTGCGATATAACTATTATCTCCGGCGATGATTCTCTGACGCTGCCGATTGCATCGGTTGGCGGCAAGGGTGTCATCAGCGTAGTGGCAAACATCGTTCCCGCTGATGTAAAAGCGATGACAGATTTGATTCTCGAAGGCGATTTCACTTCAGCGCTGAAATGGCACAAAAAGCTTTTCGCCTTGAGTAAAAATATTCTCAGTCTGGCAACGAATCCAATACCAATAAAGGCAGCTATGTCGATACTTAATATGGCTTCAGAGGAACTACGTCTGCCTATGACGCCTCTTGAAGACGCCAAGAAAGAAATTTTAAGAGGGACGCTGGAAGATTACGGGCTTTTAAAATAATCTCTTAGTTTTCAAACTGATTTTGCCCGGAGCGATATAATTGCAGGAGTGTGGAAATCATACCGCTAACTGAATTATTCTCTTTCAGATATTTGAGCGCCTGTCTTGCTAATTTTACTGACTCATCGGGTCTGGCTAAAAGATTACGCAGCGCTTCATAAATGCTTAACTCATCGTTTATATCGAAGATGACGGCGGTTTCATCATCAATAACCAAATCATTAGCTTTATCCTCGCAGGAAGCAACAACCAGTCCGCAAGCCATCGCTTCGAGAAGTAAAGGGTCAAAACTATGGCTTTGAGTGATTTTGATAAAAATATCTCCAGCGGTAAGGACAGAGCGAGCCGGCAGCAGGTCAGAGACAATTGTAACCTTTTGCGAAAGTCCTAAATCAGTAATTGATTTTCTCAACTTCCTTTCCGCCCGCCCGCCGCCTATTATGACCAGTATGAAATCAAAACCGTCAATTGCAAGACGGCGAAGGGCAGCCAACAAATTCTTAAACTTCTCTGCTTTTCTAAACGGAGCAGATGTAATCATAACGACAACTCTGTTTAACT
The DNA here is from genome assembly GCA_030604525.1 of Phycisphaerae bacterium. Classification (GTDB taxonomy): domain Bacteria; phylum Planctomycetota; class Phycisphaerae; order Sedimentisphaerales; family Anaerobacaceae; genus JAUVVQ01. The sequence goes on from JAUVVQ010000012.1 coordinate 40,708, forward strand.
CTTTGAGACGATTATTCCCCTCATTGAGAAAAACGCCTATATTAACCTGTTCGATTTTCTCGGCGTATTTCGGGCATCTGCGAGCAGCTTGACCGGCAATTTTCTTGGAAGGTGCCGTAACCGCAACAAGATGATTTGACGAAAGGTGCAGACAATTCATTCTGCTTAACGGTGAATCTATAGTTAAGATACAAGGCAAATTCAACTGCTCTGCTAATCGTTTTGCGAGCCCGGCCTTACTTTCACAGAGGCAGTGAATAACCGTTGGTTTAAAATCAGTCAATTTTTTTGCCAGGTTTCCTGCAATGCTGCGATTTATAAAAGGCAGATTTATGTCGGGATAATTTATTACGTTGACAGTCGGAGGAATGCCGGGCTCAATTACCCACCCTCTTGGCGAAACTAAAGCCAGGGGAATTGACTCATCAACCAGCCCAAGCAAAAGCCGGCTGAGAAACAGCGAGTGTTCACGGATATTCCTCCTGGAAATTATTAATACAGGCCGCAATGTTTTGGCAGCTTCAGCTCGCTGCAATTTCGCTTTCTTCTGTTCTTCACTCATATTTCAGCTTACCTGCTCAGATAAAGAATCTTCTTAAAAAAACAACGCTGAATTAGTTTTCTACTTCAAATAACCTATTAACGCAAAAAAAATCTTGTGCCATATCAAAAACATTTTCCAGCAATTGTTAATATCCGCCATAAGCCCTACAAGGTATTTACCATAGAATTTTCAGGATTACATCGCTTTTTATACTCGGCGGATTGAAGCTTGCAAAGGATTTTAAATTTGATATACTTATTATCAAAACTTGAAACTTTTTGTCAATCGGGTCGGAAATCACCTTGGATAAGAAAAACAACCGGCTTTGTCAAATTTATGCAGCTTGTATTACTGTATTTAATTATAGAAGTTTTTTAATAAACAGTTAGTATCATGTCCAGATTAATTATAGCTTCAAACAGGTTGCCGGTGCAAATTCAGGGGTCAGAGGGAAGTATTAAGCTTAGCCCCAGCCCCGGAGGCGTAGCCAGCGGATTGTCTTCTCTTTCAGGATTTTATGAATATGTTTGCATTGGCTGGCCTGGAATTCCGTCAGAAGATTTAACCACCAAAGATAGAAGTAAAGTTGTCCGGAAACTAAAGAAGGAGGATTGTCACCCGATATTTATCAGCCAGGAGCAGTTTAAGAATTACTATGAGGGTTTTTCCAATGAGACTATCTGGCCTCTTTTCCATTATTTTCCTATTCACGCTTTATACAAGAGGCGATTCTGGCAATCGTATAAAGAGGTAAATGAGTTATTCTGCGAAGAAATAGTAAAAGTTGCCAAGCCGGGTGATTATGTCTGGATTCACGATTATCATCTAATGCTTCTACCTCAGCTTGTGCGTGAAAAACTGCCCGATGTGGAGATTGGATACTTTCTTCATATACCATTTCCGTCCTTTGAGATTTTCCGTCTTTTGCCCTGGCGTACTGAGTTACTTAATGGTCTTTTAGGCGCAGATTTGATAGGATTTCATACATACGATTACGTTCGCCATTTCCTCAGCAGCGTTTGCCGAATAGTAGGTCTGGAACACAACCTTGGTCAGCTAAATATGGATAACCGGCTGATAAAAGTCGATGCTTTCCCGATGGGCATTGATTATGAAAAATATGCGAACTCTTCGAAAAGACAAGCGGTTCGCCAGGAAATACAAAGAATACGCAAAAGAGTCGGTGACCGAAAGATTATTATATCTATCGACAGACTGGACTACACAAAAGGAATTTTAGAAAGATTAGAAGCTTTTGACTGGTTTTTAACTCAATACCCCGAATATCGTGGTAAAATAACCTTAATTATTGTAGCGGTACCATCGCGGACTCACGTCGAAGAATATATGACTCTTCGCAACGACCTGGAACAGCTTATAGGAAGGGTAAACGGTGAATATGGCACGATTGGCAAAATGCCGGTATGGTATCTTTATCGTTCACTTGATTTCGACAAGCTCACAGCGCTGTATAATGTAGCTGACGTTGCTCTTTTAACCCCGCTGCGCGACGGGATGAATTTGATTTCGAAGGAATTTGTTTCTACCAGGACAAACGGCAGCGGGGTCCTGATACTCGGTGAAATGGCGGGCTCGTCAAGCGAGCTTGGAGAAGCTCTGGTAGTCAATTCCAATAATAAGGCAGCGATAGTCAATGCGATAAAACAAGCTTTAGAGATGCCGCTGGAGGAACAAATAGAGCGAAACAGGTCAATGCAACGACGGCTTTCCAGGTATAATGTGTCCCGCTGGGCAAGTGATTTTCTGGAAGCGCTTTCAGATGCCAAAAGTATTCAGAAAAACCTTTCGGTGCGAAAACTAACTAAAAAAGAAGAGCAAATTTTAAAAAGAAGATACAAAAAAAGCAGAAAAAGGTTATTCCTGCTTGACTATGATGGGACGCTCGTGGGTTTTCAACCAAGGCCTGAAAAAGCCGAGCCGGATAACGAAATTCTTTCTATTTTGCGAAAGTTATCGGACAATCCTAAAAATGAAGTTGTAATAGTAAGCGGCAGAGATAAAGGAACTTTGAGCAAATGGCTTGGAGAATTAAATGCATCTTTGATAGCTGAGCACGGTGCCTGGATTAAGGAAAAAGGCAAGGACTGGGAATGTATTGAACCGCTTAGAAAAGAGTGGAAAGAAACTATTAAACCTATACTTGAGCTTTATGCAGACCGCACTCCCGGAGCTTCGGTTGAAGAAAAAGACTTTTCTCTCGTCTGGCACTGCCGACGTTCAGACCCCGGCCTTGCTGATATCCGGACTCAGGAATTAAGAAACCATTTGCTGAACCTGACCGCTAATTTGGAGCTAGGAGTATTTGAAGGAAGTAAGATACTCGAGATAAGAAGACTTGGAGTAAGCAAAGCCAGAGCAGTAAAAATTTGGCTTGAAAAACAACAATGGGATTTTATTTTAACGGCAGGTGACGATTATACCGACGAAGAAATGTTCGAAGTTATGCCAGAGGGTGCCCACTCGATAAAGATTGGGTTAGAAATTTCCAAAGCGAGATTTAATCTGGATAGCAATAAAGCTATTAGACAATTGTTAAAGGAATTAGCAGGAGAATGATATGTCAAGATTAGAAGAATTTCGCGGCATTGTATCGGACGACAGATTAGCTGAAATATATCAAAGGGCACGGAAGCTTTACGGCAAGCATATTGTGCATCTGAATGCCACTTATCAGGGCGGCGGGGTTGCGGAAATTCTGTATTCACTGGTTTTGCTGATGAATGATGTTGGTATAGATACTGGCTGGCGAATACTTCATGGGAGTCAGGATTTTTTCGACACCACTAAGAAATTTCACAATGCTCTGCAAGGAGCGCCTATCAATTTATCCAAACGCAAGAAGGACTTATATCTTGAGGTCAATAATAACTTTTCTGAATTTACACATTTAGACCACGATTGTGTAATAATACACGACCCTCAACCACTCGGCCTTATAAGATACTACCGTAAATCTCAACCCTGGGTATGGCGGTGCCACATTGACCTTACCAAGCCGCACGCAGAATTATGGGATTTCTTAAAAGGTTTTATACTGAAATATGATGAGCTAATCCTTTCAAGCGAGAAATACTTCAAAGAAGAACTGCCTGTAGAACAGAGACTCATGCTGCCAGCTATTAATCCTCTAAGTCTGAAAAACAAGCTGCTTCCGGACAGCACCATAAAAAAGTATATAGAAAAGGCGGGCATTCCAACAGATAAGCCAATCATTACCCAGGTCTCAAGGTTAGACCCGTGGAAGGACCCCCTGGGAGTGTTGGAGGTTTTCAAACGGGTTAAGGAGAAAATAGACTGCAGATTGGTGTTCTGCTACAACATTGCAGGGGATGATCCGGAAGGTGTCAGAATACAAAGACTGGTTGAGCGAAAAGCCAAAAACCTGATAGAAAAGGGAGATGTCCTTTTCGTGATAGGCAACCATGAAATTCTTGTAAATTCCATCCAGCGGTTTTCTGATGTTATAATACAAAAATCCACCAAAGAAGGATTTTGCCTTGCTGTAACCGAAGCCCTCTGGAAAGAAACACCAGTAGTTGCATCAAATGTAGGCGGGATACCAGCACAAATTGAAGACGGGAAAAACGGGTATTTGCTCAAGCCAAAAGACCTTGATGGTTTTGCTGAGAAAATTATATATCTGCTTAAAAACCCCGAGGAAAGTAAAATAATCGGAAAAGAAGGCAAAAAAACAGTCAAAAAGCGTTTTTTGATAACGAGATTACTCTCTGACTACTTAGACATGTTAAATGCGGTAATAAACGGCAATTAGCACACAGGGTCGGCTGCCAAAATGCAAGATTACAATGTCGATTGGTAACTGTGCCGGCTTTTGCAGCTAATCTTCAGGTTTTTATGGTTTGTTTTTGAGCAAATTCTGAAGTTCCTCAAGCTGCCCTTTCTTCATATGGTAGCTATGTTCTCTATCAGGGAAAATCCCCTTTTTTACTTCTTCGGCATATTGGTCAACAGCTCTAAGAGTCTCCGCTGCTAAATCACCGTAACTTTTTGTAAATTTTGGTAGTTTTCCCTGCGAGATACCCAGGATATCAGAACTAACAAGTATTTGTCCATCGCAACCCGGCCCGGAGCCGCATCCGATTACCGGCACCAGTGAGCGTTTTGTTATAATCTCTGCCACCTCCGCAGCCGTGCCCTCCAGCAGTAAAGAGCTTGCACCTGCCTCTATCATCCTGTCAGCAAGACATATCAATTCCAGAGCCACTTTTGCCTCTGTGGCCTCAGCTTTGAACCTTCCGATTTTGGAAATGCTTTGAGGTCTTATGCCGATATGTGCCATAACGGCGATACCGGCGTCACTAAGGGCTTTAATTATATCAATATATGCGCTATTGGCTTCGATTTTGACCATTTGCGCCCCTGCCTCAGCCATAAATCGCCCGGCATTTTTCATAGCCGTTTCTACTCCAATCTGATAAGACAAAAAAGGCATATCCGCAACAAGGTACATTTCAGGTGCGCCTCGCCTTACAGCAGACGTTATAGTAACCATAAAATCCATAGTAGCAGGCAGGGTCGAATCAAATCCAAGCATAATCTGTGCAGCTGAATCCCCTACCAGTATCATATCCACATCCTTTTGGGATATGAGTTTAGCAGTCGTATAATCGTAGCAGCTAACAGCAGCAATTCGGCTTCCGGACTCTTTGGCCTCGTACAAGTTGGCGATTGTAATTTTGTTGTTCATAAAATTTTGAAATAAAATAACAACCTTTTAGTTAACAACATAAGAACAAGTTCACTTTATCGAACGTAAAAGTATAAGGTTTTTGACTATTATTCGGGCATTTTACAAAAAAATAAAGAAAAAATTAAATTTTTGCAGTTAATATCTTGAATATTTTCAAGAAATCTATACGTTCAGTAAAAGAAAATCTAAAGTATATTTTGCTCTTTGTTCGATAAAATATACAGATAAAAAGTAAATATTGTCATTATTCTATTGCTTTTCATCACCCTCCTCCGAAGCCAGATTCTGCTTTTTGGAATCTGGCTTTTTTCTATATTACGATTATGTAAAGATAGAGAAGTAATTTCAAGCTCGCAATGTTAAAAGAGTGAACAATACTACAAATAACAACTATCTTCTGACAAATACAAAGAATTCAAACCATCATTTCAAACCAATCGGCAATCAAGCTTGTATCCCACTAAAAACTCGCTTTTTAAAACGAGAATAACGCCTTGCGGCAACAGGTGTTATGTAATATTATATTTTCAAAGAGTCGAATATCAACTCAGTAGTTGGAAATTTGTAAACTGATTTTAAACAAAATTATTTAAAAAAACTGAGAAAAAATGAAAAAACTTGCATATATCAATCACAAAAGAAGAAATTACCAGCTTTTATTATTCACGATTTTGCTCAGCATATTTTTCAATGTTGGCGTTAAATACTGTTCTGCCAAAGAATACCATATCTGGGAAAAAATTCAGATTACCCTTCGTGCCCAAAGTGATTATGAAAATCCCTATACGGAAACAGAGGTTTGGGTTAATCTTAAAGGGCCGGATTTTAACAAGTGGTGTTATGGCTTCTGGGACGGAGGTAAAATATTTCGAGTACCTATCCTTGCAACAGTGCCGGGGAAATGGGAATGGCAAAGCGGTTCAAATCAATCCGACCCCGGCTTGAACGGTCAAAAGGGAAAATTCACAGCCGTCAAATGGACAAAAAAGGAAAAAGAAAACAATCCTTGTCGAAGGGGTATGGTAAGACCCAGCTCAAATGGGCATACATTTGAATATACCGACGGGACAACTTTTTTCTTGCTCGGCGATACCTGGTGGCCTGCAGGAACTTACAGATACCCCTGGTATGAGGATGATAAGAAGCGGCCAATTGGGCCTAAAACAGGTTTCAAGGATTACGTAAGATTCCGCAAAAAGCAGGGTTTCAACTGTATAGCAATGATTGCAGCTTTTCCAAACTGGGCTAACGATGATAAGCCGGGAGAACTTGAGACAAAAAACGGCATTGAAATACGCGGGGCCTGGCAGCAGCAAGGAACAAACAGTGCTAAAGATATGTACGATGAAGAAGGGGAGCGGCCTTTTCTTTTCCCGGGTAAGGTGCCGGGATATGAAAATTACTTTCCCGATGTCGACCGTATTAATCCTGAATACTTCCAGAATCTTGACAGGAAGATAGATTATCTGAATTCACAGGGCTTTGTCCCTTTTATGGAAGTTGCACGTCGCGATATAGGGCCTGCCTGGAAGCAGTTTTACAAATGGCCTGAATCCTATATAAGATACATCCAGTATGTCTGGAGCAGATACCAGGCAAATATCTGTTTTTTCAGTCCGATTCATTTTGACTGGGATGGTTCACTTCCGGCAGAGGATTGGAATGAAGCGGCAAACAAAGTTATTGACACTTACGGTCATCCCCCATTTGGTACACTGGTCAGTTGTAATTCAACCGGCACATCTTTGGAGAATTTCGGGCATGTTGATAAAGCAAAATGGATTTCATTCCATCAAATAGGTAATTTTCATCACCGCTTCGGACACGGGCACCGAAGTTATCGTTTGCTTACCGATATATACCATACTAAACCTGTTATTCCGGCCATTAACGGGGAGCCATACTATGACGGTCAGCACGAAACCAAACCCGGCTCAATGACCGCGGCAATGTATTGTCGTTCAGCAATGTACGGAAGCGTGTTATCAGGCGGTCTTGGAGGCCACATTTATGGCTGCGGAAAAGAAGGCTATGAAGGCGGGGCAATATGGGGCGGAAATGTGGAAAAAGCAGCTAAAAACAAAATCTGGGATGGTATAAAATGGCCTTCTGGAAATCAAATGCAGTTCCTTCGGAAATTTATTTTATCAGAAGGGAAGCAATACCAGGACCTTGTACCCAAAAACGATTTGCTTGAGCCAAATAAATCCGGGACTGAAAACGATTGGATGCAGTGGGCTTATTGTGCACGGACTCCTGATAAGAAATTGTTTCTTATATATTTCGAGAAGGGCTGTGAGCAATCGGAGTTATCAGGGTTAATTCCGAGCGGCAACTATAAATCAATCTGGTACAATCCCCGCAACGGCAGGTGGAATCAGGAAATCATTCTGACCACAGGTAAAAACGGCAAAGTTCAACTCCCTAAGTTCCCAGGCGGCTTATCAAAATCTGAAATCGACTGGGGAATGAAGCTCATTTTGACGGAGCAAGATTAGTAAAAATTGCTCCGGCTCGACTAATTGAACGGCATACTGTCTTTGGGCCAAATTAGCTGTGTTTTCAGCGCTATTTATTTGCAGCGCACCCTATCCATAATATCATCAGTGCCGGCATCCGGACCCAGAGACGCCAAAGTATATTCCCTGTCCGTCTCAAGAATACTTCCAAGCTCGTGGAAGAATTCATTCCTTGCTGCGGCACTATCAAAATTAGCTTGTGACCACTTACTCGTGTACCCCAAACCCGCCTGTCGCTGCAGAACAGAATGGGCATAAACGATACATGCTCCTTTCAAAAACACCGGCACGAGAGGCGCAAGCTCGCTGGATTCGAAACTGTCAACAAATTTCTGACCGGGGATGTTCATTTCCGTCCCCGCTACCACCGGCAGATTTCGTCTTTCCGCCTTTTCCACAAAGCGGTAAAGATTTTGCAGTTTTTCATCCTGCGCATCCGGGCTGAAGTTACGGTCCGGAATGGTATTGACCACTCCAAGGCCGCAATCAACAAACAGGTCAAGGAGTTTGTCGATTTGCTTTTCTCCCTCTGACGTGCCGTCCAGCCAGGTCAAAGCCGGTATTCCGCCTGCAGCCAGAATAAATCGGCTGGTTTGTTCAAGTTTTGGAAAATCTCCGGCATCGGGCTGAACATATCCGACACCGCCTTTTTTCATCGTTTTGGCTCTGATTGTATTCAGCAGCTCCTGACCTTCCGGCAGTTCGAGCGATGATATATCTACGCCAAGTTTTTCAGACCAAAAATCAACAAGCTTTCTTCCCTTGCCGAAAATCTGCTTTGCCTTGCGTGCATAAGCCAGGCAAATGTGACGTTCCGTAGCATTTCCGGAAGGCGTAAGCGTCAGCACATCCTTTTCGTAATCCAGATGAACGCCTCGAAGATACTCATTGACGCGATTCAGTAAATCCACATTCCTCTGTCTGGAAGTTCCGGAGAGATTATCGAGAAATTCCTGCTGCTGCGGTTGTAACTCCGCTTTGGGAAATCCAACACCCATAAAATAACATATCCCCGGTTCGCCCGGCGAATTAATAACCTTATCCGCAAACTCGGGTACGAAAACACGAGTCTCAAGTCCGACACATACCTTAAGCCCAACCATTTTGCCGGCTTCGATGAATTCTTCAAGACCATCAAGCACATCAAAATCGACAATGCCAGCCGCTGCCAGCCCTTCTTTACGGCTAAGCCAAGCAAGTTTGCTCGGCGAATATCCATAACTGTTATAGGAAAAAAATGTATGACAATGAAGGTTGATATACGAGCCGGTCTCCGGTAATTTTATCCGGCCGGTTCGGGTATTTTCGCACAACTCTTTCAAGGCCCGCTTTCTCTGCTCGGGTTTGAAACTATCCAGCTTTCGTTCAAGCTCGTCTATTAAAACCATTTTTTGCTCTACAAAATTAACAGGGATATATAGATTTTTCTGTTCGCAGGTTTGCAATCAAGTTCGCAGAGATACACCCACTTAGTAAACAACAACGCAAATTGACCAAAGAAGTATACGGCTAAGCTAAAGAAAACAAAGGAGCAGGCAGCTGCATTAACACACTAACTTACCTTTGGGCAGGACATAACATAATCCACAAGCTCGCTGAATTTTGCAGTGGCAACGGCAACGGTACAGTCAGCAGCGCCATAGTATAGATTTACCTGGTCGGTTTCTTTTTGTACAGTAATTCCAGTGGGGAAAACAACGCCATTTACGTCACCGACACGTTCATAAGGCGCCTGCGGTCCCAGAATCCACTCATCGCTTCGTCTTAAGACCCGCCAGGGTTCTTCTAAATCAAGCAAAGCCACACCCATTCGATAAATTGCCCCAGCGCTTGTGGAGCGAACACCATGATAGAAGATTATCCACCCTTGTTCAGTTTCTACCGGTTGGCAGGCCAGGCCAACTCTTTGGCCATCCCAATAAGCGGTTCTGGCTTTTATAAGACTTATGTGGTCGCCCCAATGTTTCAAATCAGGAGAAAAACTGAGCCATATATGTGCTTCACCTCGAACAATAGGACGGTGTATCAAAGCAAATCGTCCTCTAAATCTTCTCGGGAAAAGACAGGCATCTTTGTCCTCCGGCGGCAGAAGCGCTCCAAGTCTTGCATAGTTTCTAAAGTTTTTAGTAATAGCGAGGGAGACAACCGGCCCACCTACACTAAAAGAAGTGTAAGTTATAGCGAACTGCTTTTGCTCCTCTAACCATATCATACGAGGGTCCTCAAGACCCCATTTTTCTTCCCGAGAATTCTGGTCCGCTACGAAAGTAGGTGTTGAATCGATGCGCCAGTTCGTAAATCCATCTTCGCTCCGGGCAACGGTTAAATGAGAAAAGCCCCGCATATCCTCGACACGGATTAATAGGACAGTATCGTTATTTAATTTAACTGCTCCCGGGTTAAAAACAGCATTGGCAGGATAAGGCCAGTTTCCAGGAGTTAAAATAGGATTACCCTCATATCTTTTAAACAGTTTATTAGCTTTTTCCTGGCGTAGTAAAAGGTCGCTCATATCTCAATCCCAATCAATATCCTCAAGATAATATCGTTTCGCTTTCATACAATCTCACTATTTAATCGGTAACCGGCATATTTTTCTACAATTTAACTTCCCAGGTCAAAAATAAAATAGAAAAAAGTGACCAGGGTCTTTAAAAACTTTTATCACAAGTTTCATTACTAATTCATACCCATCCAAAAAAACTTCAGGCCTTTATCAATTGGGTTTGATATAAATTTTGATACAAGGGACAGGTTTCCATAAGTTTGTCATGCCATCCCTGGGCGATAATCCGTCCATCATCCAAAACCACAATGATATCTGCACTAATAACGGTACTAAATCTATGAGCAATTATAAAGGTAGTTCTATCCTTCGTAATGTTTTTAAGAGCTTTATGGATTTTTGCCTCACTATCAGCATCAACCTGGCTGGTCGCTTCGTCGAAAATCAAGATGTTTGGATTTTTTAAGATAGCCCTTGCTATAACAATCCTCTGCAACTGGCCGCCACTAAGTCCTGCTCCCTGCTCGCCAATGATTGTCTCATAACCACGTGGTAGAGAAACAATAAATTCGTGTGCATATGAACGCTTGGCGGCCTCTATTATCTGTTCAGTATCTGCACCGAATCTTCCATAAGCGATATTAGCAGCAACAGTATCGTTGAAGGTAACGATATTCTGTGTAACCATTGCTATCTGGGATCTCAAACTGCGAATAGTTGCCTGGCGAATATCCTTGCCGTCTATTAAGATTTGACCGCTGTCAGGGTCATAAAATCGCGGCAGCAAATTAGCCAGAGTGGTCTTCCCCGAACCATTTGGCCCTACAATAGCAACGTTGCATCCTGCCTGAACAGAAAGGTTCAAATCCTTGAGAACTGGTGTTGCCGAACCCGGGTAGGTAAAAGTCACGTTTACGAACTCAATCTTATTTTTTACAGGTGACAGCTCGTAAGCTTTGCTTGATTCGGCTTCCACGGGAGTATCCATCACGGCAAAAACTCTTTCAGCGGCAGCTTCGGCCTCCTGGGCTTTATTCCAGATACCACTGGTCTTTCTGACAGCTTCCGCAGCGGCGCCAAGCAAAATCAGTAAGCCGAAAAACTCAGAACCTTCCATTTGACTCCGCGTAACCCAGTGTACCCCGACAATAAGCGCCAGGGCGCCACCAATCATCCCAAGCACTTCCAGGACAGGCATTGTGGCAGCATTAACTTCTGCAATTTTAAGCTGTTGTTTCAACAATCTATTATTTATATTCTTGAAGCTTTTTGTTTCATACTGCTGTTGATTATATACCTTTACCACTTTAAGACCTGCCATAACCTCCTGTAATTTGGAAAGCATCTCTGATGCCGCCATCAAAGATTTCCTCGTAGCTTTTTTCATCTTTCTTCCAAAGATATAAAGCAGTCCTAAAACCATCGGTGCAGCACAAAGAAATATTAAAGTAAGCTGCCAGTTCAGCAGCATTGCACAGAGCAGCATAAAAAAGGCATTTAATGGTTCTCGCAGAGCTTTCCCGAGCAGCACTTTGATGGCTGCGCCCACTACGCCGGTATCACGCACAATCCTACTGATGGAATCGGTAGGCCTTTCATTCGCAAAAGTACTCATAGGAACATTCATAAGGTGGGCAACAGCATCTTCTCTTAAATGGTTGGTTGCCACCTGCACCACTTCATAGGCTATATAACTTTGAAAAAATTTTGCCAAACATCTAATCACGGTTATAAGCGAAATGCCGATTATAATAAAGATTACCGCCTTGGTTTTGCTGGCCACGGTTTGCTCCCTTGGCAGAAAGCTTACAGTCCATTGTGCGTTTTTTATAAGCCATAGTTTTAATGACCAGGTCATCCTGCGAAACCTGCCCCAATCTAAACTTGCAATATAATCCTTGTTTTTGATAGTGTTCATCGAAAGGGTTTCGAGCTTCAACTCATTCCCACTGCCAAGCCGTTTAAGCTGCACAGGGATTTTGTCTTTTTGTGTAGTAGCAAGCTCCTGGAGCATTTTGGAAAAGGAAACTTTTTTATTATCCTCAGAAGTCAAAAAGTCACCCACTCCCACAATTCTGTCTTCAGTTTTCAGACCGGCAGCCTCCGCTATGCCTGCCTCTTTGATTCCAGAGACTACAAGACGGTAAGCTATATTTTCATTACCTTCGCCCGTAATAATATCAGTAGCATTTGGTACATATATTTTCAGGCCGTATTGATATTCGCTGGCCTTTCGATCCACCCACCCATGCAGCCCTTCCTGACCAAGCATAACCTTCATTAAGGGGATAACAGTCATAAAGCTTACGGACAGCAGGATTGCTACGACAACAGCGCCGAGAAAAGTCCCGATAACCCTTGGCCATTGCGGCCAAATATATTTAAACACTCTCTTAAAATAAGTCATATCAATAACACCAAACATTAGACACAATAAACTTGAAACGATAGCAAACCGACCTCATACGGTCAAGCAGAAAGAAAAGATAAGTTGACCATACTTGCTTGTTCTGCTATTTTAATTCCTTTTTAAGGCATAGTAAAATGAAGATTGAGCGAATAATAGTCGGAGCTTACGAAACCAATTGTTATATTATACGAAGAAACTCAGAAACTGCTGCTTGTCTTATCATAGACCCTGGAATAGAAGCTGAGCCGTCTGTTCGTTTTCTTGAAAAACAAGGCCTGAATCCAATTGCTGTTGTTCTAACTCACGGCCATATAGACCATATCGGAGGATTGGAAGCTCTCAGAGCAAAATATCCGGACATTAAAGTTCACATCCATAAACTTGATTCCGATATGCTGACAGGCCAAAAAAGTAACTTATCTGAATTAATGGGTCCAGCTTTCACAACAAAGCCCGCGGATATTCTTCTGGAAGAATACGATTCTATAAAAGAAGCCGGCATTGAACTTGAGGTGCTGCACACCCCCGGACACACGCCGGGGGGAATATGTCTTTATGAAAAAAATGAAGGAATTCTATTTGTAGGGGACACGCTCTTTGCCGGCTCGATTGGAAGAACGGATTTCCCCGAAGGAAGCACAAGCGAATTATTGGAAAGCATACGGGATAAACTTTTCACCCTGCCGGAGAAGACTGTCTGTTACCCCGGCCATGGCAACAGAACCACAATCGCCCACGAAAAAGCACACAACCCATTTCTTCAGTAGTCTAACTTCAGTTCTTTAATTAACAGTTAGACAACATACACCCGGCTCAGAGACATTCGTAATATCAAAAGCTATTATTAAAATACTCCGGCTTGCCGTCATCGCTATCGTAAGCCCTGGAGTCCACTTTATCCGACTTGACAGAAATTCGTTCAATGCTTTCTGCTGTTTTACTGTTACTATCAACCTTAACAAGAATGGCGTTTATCAACACATCATCAACAGCTATCTCAAAAGGTATGGGCATCTGTGTTCTAAACGATTTTATAACGCTTTCCACATTTCGCCCCAGAACTGAATGATGAGGGCCGGTCATACCAACATCAGTAATATAAGCAGTCCCTTTAGGCAGCAGCTTTTCATCAGCAGTAACTACATGCGTATGAGTGCCGAAAACACAACTTACCCTTCCATCGAGGTAGTAACCCATAGCGATTTTTTCGCTTGTGGCCTCTGCATGGAAATCGACAAAGATTACATCTGCCTCCTCTTTTAAGGAAGGCAGGATTTTGTCAACGGCGTTAAAAGGACAATCAGCCGGCTTCATAAAAATACGCCCAATCAAATTAATGACACCGACGGTCGGCCCCTTGCCGGTTTTATAAACAGCCGTTCCTTTACCGGCTGCAAATTCAGACAAGTTTGCAGGACAAACAATGTTGTCTTCTTTTTCCAGGGTGGGGATTATATCTCTTTTACGGTAAGTATGGTCTCCAAGCGTTATAAGCTGAACACCATAACGAAGCAACTTCTGGTAAATATTTTCAGTTAAACCAGAACCGCCTGCGGCATTCTCAGCATTAGCAATCACACAATCGACATCCAGCTCTTTGACAAGCTTCGTTAGCTTCTCGGCAAGGACGCTTCTGCCTGGTCGTCCCACCACATCACCAATACAAAGAACTTTTAACTTCATAAATTTTCTTAAAACAGCTTGGTTAATCAATTATTTAGCATATTCAATGCATCGAACTTCACGCAGCAAAGTAACCTGAATTTCTCCCGGGTATGCCATCTCGGCCTCGATTTTATTAGCTATATCACGCGCTATTTTCATTGAAGATTCATCATCAATCTTTTCAGCATCGACTATAACCCGGATTTCTCTCCCGGCCTGAATTGCGTAGGCGTTCTGGACACCCTTAAAACCGCTTGCGATTTCCTCGAGTTTTTCCAGCCGTTTGATATACCTCTCCAGCGTTTCTCTTCGGGCACCAGGCCTGGAAGCACTAATAGCATCCGCAGCAGAAACCAAAGGCGTATAAGGATTATCAGCCGGAACATCACCATGATGGCCTAAAACAGCATTTAAAATAATGGGTGACTCTTTGAATCGTTTGAGGAAATTAGCACCAATTTCGGGGTGGCTGCCTTCGATCTCGTGGTCCATCGCCTTGCCTATATCGTGCAACAAGCCGGCCCTTCTTGCAATAGCTCCGTCAAGATTAAGCTCATCAGCCATAACTTGTGATAATGAAGCAACTTCTATGCTGTGACGAAGAACGTTTTGTCCGAAACTTGTTCGATAATGCAAAGAGCCAATCGCACTCAGGACTCTGTTGTCTAATCCTCTGACGTTCGCTTCCACAGCAGCATTTTTACCCAGCTGCAGGACTTTGAGATTTACATCTTTCTTGGTTTGAGCGACAAGCTCTTCAATTCTTGAAGGGTGGATTCTGCCATCCTGGATAAGTCGTTCCATAGCGAGCCGTGCCGCCTCCCGACGTACCGGATTAAAAGCGCTTATTACAATCACACCGGGCGTATCGTCAACTATCACATCCACGCCGGTTGCCTTTTCGAATGCTCGGATATTACGCCCTTCTCTTCCGATAATCCGGCCTTTCATCTCATCATTCGGGATATCCACTGTCGAAACTGTTGCCTCACAGGTTTGTTCAGAGGCATAACGTTGAATGGCAACGGTAATTATCTCTCTGCTCTTTTGGTCCGCTTCTTCTTTAGCTTCTTCAACTTTGCGCTGAATCACAGCAGACATTTCATGCTCACATTCCTCTTCAAGACGCTTTAAAAGCAGTTTCTTTGCCTCTTCGACAGTCATCGCACTAATTTTGAGAAGCTGGTTCTTCTGCTGTGCCATTAATCCTGAAAGCTGCTTTTCTTTACTTTCAGCGTTATGCAATCTTCTTTCGATTTCCTTTTCACGCTTCTTCAGGGATTGCTCTTCCTGCTTGTAAAGTTCCGCCTGTCGGTCAAGGGCATCCTCGCGTTTTGTCAGCCGCATTTCAATCTCGCGTAATTCAGCTCTAAGTTGATTTGTTTCCGCAGTAACTTTTTCTTTCTGCTTTATGGACTCCGCTGCGGCATCTATCTGAGCCGATTTGATTATATTCTCAGCTTCTTTCTTGGCGCCGTCAATTTGCCGCTGAAGGTCCTCCTGAAAAGTTTTTGCCCGTGTCTTCTTAATTATTTGAAATACAATAGACGCCAGGCAAACTCCAAGGATTAAACCAATAAGGGTAGTCAACCAGGGCGGTAAATATCCCATTTGCATTATCATAGTTTCCATAATCTCAACCTTTCTCTCGTTTTCACTATATTAGAATTCAAATATAAAACATCCGAGAAAAATTGCGGACTTCACGACAGGAAAGTGCCAAAGAAATGAGTTCCAGAGAAATTTTTCGTTAAAAGCTAATAAGCATCAATCCAGCGCGTTAGCAAAAATGGTCAGCTGCTGAAGATGCTGCTCAGCAAGCTCTCGTAAAACAACGAAACTTCGTATGTATATTTCTAATACCTGCATTCCTTCGCTGGTAACGAAAAATCTCTTAAAAACATTTTTTAAACTCAACTCGCTTTTCTCTGAACGCCTTAATTTGCAGGTATTACTGCAGCAAAGACGGTCTTAACTATTTGGAAAAGCGTCTTTGTAACTTTACCACCGTTTGAGAGAATTTCTTAACTCGCTCATCTCCCAGGAAACCCCTTCATTGAATGATTTTATTTCAAGGTTAATCAAAACGGGGCATTCCGCAATCTCTTGCAACTTATTACTTATAGAACATTTTCGTCAAATGGTCAAGAAAAAAACACTTATATCAACTAAAGATTGTTTATGCCCTCCAAATTTCCGAATGCAGAATAGCTCTGAAGGAACTAATGAACAAATAATTAAATACTATTGCTATAAGAGCTTTATTCATATAGCTTTATCTAATCAGCCCTGACTTCTGAACACGGAGGTCCATTTACTAAAAAGCAGTCGGTTGCAAAAGTATTTTACAGCTTCTGAAGCTAACGTCCTATAATCAAGGAAACTTTGAAAGAAGTTACATAAAAAAAAGCTGACTTGTGAGTCCCCGGAAGTTATAATATATCTTCAGATTAAAAAAGGAATCAAAATATATCAGGAGAAAATATGTCTGGACATTCACATTGGGCAGGAATAAAACACAAAAAGGCGGCTAATGACGCCAAACGAGGGAAAATATGGAGTAAACTGGCAAGAAAAATAATAGTAGCCGCAAAAGATGGGGGTGGCGACCCAACGCAAAATCTTCCTTTACGTTACGCAATCGAGGAAGCCAAAGATGCCAATATGCCTAAGGACACCATTGACAAAGCAATAAAGAAAGGCACCGGGGAGCTTGGTCCCGTCAATTATGAAGAAACTTTATATGAAGGTTATGCCTCCGGCGGCGTGGCTATAATGGTTGAAGCCCTCACAGATAATCGAAATCGAACAGGCCCTGAAATAAAGAAACTTTTTGAAAAACACGGAGGTTCACTGGGAACAAGCGGATGCGTCAACTGGATGTTTAACAAGAAAGGCCTTATCACCGTCGAAACAAACGCTGTAGATGAAGACAGCCTGTTAGAAATCGCCTTAAATGCCGGTGCCGAGGATATCGAAAATACAGGGCAGGTCTATGAACTAACCTGCCAGCCAGGTGCATTTGAAGCATTAAAGAAAGCTCTGGAAGAAAAAAATATCCCTACCGAAGTAGCGGAAATCTCAATGATGCCGCAAAGCCATGTGCCTATTGAAGATGTGGAAACAGCTAAGAAAGTATTAAAACTGATGGACGATTTTGAAGACCATGATGATGTGCAAAACGTTTACGCCAACTTTGACATACCGGACGAAATAATGGCTGAAGCATCTTGAATCCTCATACCTGCGACTTATCAAATATGCTCGGCGCACAGAAAAAGTGGCCGGCCCCTGCTGCTAATGCCCACAAAAAATCTCTTCTGTTAATTATGTTTCGTTTCTTTCTCATCATTCATGCTCCTAACAAATCTACTTGATCCCCAAAGTTAATGGTTCTCATTGCCCACCTTTTTTAAGATGAAAATATTGTTATTTAAAGTTTGTGTTTCCCACAATCCTTGCAGGAACTTATCATACATAAATTGTTCCTTTTCACACGTCTCACATTCAGTATTCATAGCCACTATATTAACTTTACTCTCTATGTTTTCTTACAATTTTAAATACAAAAGCATGTTTACAGGGTTTTTTATCTGGAGTCTTAATAGTTAGACCTTCTCCTTTCTCAAGTTTCCAATCCAATTCTTTGCCATCGCCTAACATTGTGATTGATTTAATCTCACCGGGATATAAATTATATCCATTTGCGTCCCAAACAGATTTAGCTGTAATACTATGGATAATGACTTCTTCGCCGGGCCAATCAAGAGCAATAGCATAAAGAATATCACCTTTAACTGTAAAACGAATATCTTTGCCGGTATGATATAGACCAGTTTCATTAAACGCAATATCACCATCGGCTTTCTCCGGTCGTCCGTAATGTATGTTGCTATTTATTTATAGCTAAAAAAGCAACCACAACTGTCTGATACATTCTTCCGGCAAGTTCTGCACCAGCAGTTGCAGGGAATACAACATTGCCTAAACTTGTATTAGCAGTAACGTACCATTCAAAATCATTTTTTTGTCCGGGAATAGTAGCACGATAAACACCACGTGCATCATGTGTCATATCTATTGAAGTAAATGAACTGCTTCCCAAAAATCTATAGTGCAATTTAGGATTACTTACAGCCCCCATGATGAGAGCTTTTATATTTATCGGTTCACCTGGTTTGGCTTGAGTTAATACAGGTATACAAGTGATAAACTTGCCCCCTGTATAATTTTGTGATGGATCTTTATCCGCTGGTAAAGTGCCTCCCGCCTTAATGAAATTAACATCATAAAGTCCTTCAACCCAGTTTTTCCAGGTTCTCCAGTCGAGGTTAAGGATTACACCCAAATCCACTTCATCATATATACGCTGGACCTGGGTACTCATGATTTGTTCCCATAGTCTTGCTAATTTTGAACGATGAGTCGCCGCTCCAGTAAGATCCACAGCGGCAGTTTTTGCTTTGTACTGGTTAAGTTCAGATGAAAATTGACACATAAGCTTATGTGCTTTTAATACATTGTGCCAGTAATCGAATCGAACCAAGTTACCCGTTCCCTTCACCTGAGTTCGGAGCTTTTCCCAATTGTCAATCCAATTAAACCACGTTTTTTCTTCATCCCAGGGCCCCCATTTATGACGACTCCCCCAGTCTCCTCCGGTAATATA
>JAUVVQ010000088.1 GCA_030604525.1 Phycisphaerae bacterium
CATCCGACTCAAATTTCTCTGCTCTAATACCATATCAGCCAATTTTTTGTTCCTGCATTCACGGTCGTATTATAACAAGACTTTTACAAAATATTATTTCTAACACCCGGATTAGGCTGTTCACGCATAGTTAAGAAATACTGCGTAAATTTCATATAGATATTATAACACTGCAGGGCAACATTACAAAATAAAAAGATAAATAGACCTAACGCAGCAGTCAGGCCGCTGACCAAAAGGAGGTCAACAAGGCATTTCTCAGCAGGCTTTCTAAGAAGAATCGAGTTCGTGGTTTTAGTTATGATGGTGATTATTTTGGCTTACGTTTTTGGCCATTTGAGACTGTATCGGCGTGCTTTTCCTGCGGCGGAGATGTCGGCTCACTTTTCAACAGTGCCTTGAAGATGCAGGGATTGACTACAAAGATGACTCAGGTTGGTATTTCGACTTTCACGCCTTACGTGGTGAGACAGGTACACTACTGGCAGCAAACGGAGTACATCCAAAAGTAGCACAGTCAATTATGAGGCACAGCGATATAAATCTGACGATGTCGCTTTATACACATATTTTAAGAGGTCAAGAGTCTGAAGCGGTTTCTAAATTGCCAGATTTGTCAAAGCCAAGTAAACAGCGAAAAATCGAAGGGAACAGGAACTAATGGATAAAAAGCTACAAGCGGGTTGCATACAGGGCAGGCAATCGTTAAAATGGTGGGGTGATGTTGAGAATAAAACGCTAAAAAATTGTTTTTTTTGTTGATTACCCCCAACAGCAGATATACAATTCCACTAAATCAATTTTGTGGTATTTTAAAAGGGGACCGGAAATGGGGCAAAAAAAAGCGTTAGGAGAAATACTTTGTGAAAAAGGCTATATTACTCAAGCCCATCTCGAGCAGGCACTCGAACACCAAATTGAAGAATACCAGTTGCTTGGTGAACTTCTTGTAAGTCTTGGTGATATAACAAAAAAACAGCTTGAAGAAGCCCTTGAGCTGCAAAAAAGCCAAACAGTAAAATCGGATTTATAGAGATTATATATGTCAGTTTGTTCTCATCTCTGTAGTGGCTGTTTGTCACTTATTGTAGCCAGGAGGGCATTGAACATTCCCGAACCAGCTACGCTCTCACTTCTCGTCCTCGGTGCGGTGATGTCGAGAAGGAAACTTTGCAACGGTCTTGCTCAACCGTTGTGATTACTGGATTATTACATGACGGATAACTTTTATGCTCACTTTTATGCTACAGATGATATACAATGGTATGCTATGCAGTACCATCTAATACCATTTGTACTACTTTTGTACTGCGATAGCGTTCTCAAAAAGGCCGTTTTTACTACGCCCGGGAGGCCTCCGGCCTAGAACCTAAATTTGCTATGCAAATTTCCATAGGGGCTCTGCCCCTCTGGCGTCGCTTCGCTCCTGTCACCCTAACGACGTGGGAAAATTCTTTTCCCACACCCTTTGGAGGTTCAAGTCCTGCGGACTACGCCCGGGAGGACTCGAACCTCCGACCTTCGGTTTAGGAAACCGATGCTCTATCCTGCTGAGCTACGGGCGCAAAACATCATTGTACAACGGGTTGTGGATTATTTTACATCAGGCCGGCCAGTATTGCAAAAAGATTAAGGGCAAGCTGTATTATTTGGGGAAGCGGTAAGCAGGAGAGATAAATAAAATCCCTCTTTTTCCAAGGCAAAATTGCGGTGGGAATGTCTTTCTGTGCTGTTGTAAAATCACCCTCGGAACGCCGGGACTGGGGATGAAATTATTTTACCGCCTGGGCTTGTTTATCTTTCTTCTTAGGCTGTGCGAGCGCCTGTGGCTCGGCCACTTTGCGGTAGCCTAAAGCCTTTGTTACCTCAAGGACCTCAGTCCAGGTTGGAAAGGGTCTTGCGTTTTTTCTCTTATATTCGTCGATGGCCATAAGAAAATCGAATTGCTCGTCTGACATTTGACCTTCTTCAGCGGCTTTTCGCTCGTCGCTTCTGCGTCTTCCTGGGCCGCGCCGACGGTCTAAGCCCAGACGCCTGTCAACAACGCTTGCCCTGCGGTCCCGGCCGCTTCGTTTTTCTGCGGATTCTTTCTCATCCATTATCCTGTCCTCTGCTTTATTCTGTCGCTTGCCGGATAGCTGAATAGTTAATGCCTGACCAAGCGGAATTATACCGGGCCGTTTAGTTTAAGTTTTTATCAGAGCTCAAAACTCGTCGTCGAAAATGTCGCCGTTGAAGTCATCGCTGTCTTCGTCTTCTAATGCAAGGTCATAAAAATCGTCATAAGCGTCCTGCGATTCGATTACCACGTGGGCTTCATCAAGAAAATCTTCGGGGACCATTACAGCAATGCCCTTAGTATTTGCTGATTCTTCGTTTTGGCTTTGTTCCTTGATGAGAATAGGGATGTCATTGGCTTTCAGCAGGGTTTCATAGTCTCTGGCCTGTTCAATGTCCTCAGCAAAAGTAACAATGACAAGCTCTTGCAGTTTACTCTGTGTTTTTTGAGCTTTCTGGGAACGCTTTACCATAATTTATCTCTCCGCAGCAGTATAATATTGCGTATGTTGAATATCATTCGTCCAGATATTTTCGTCAAAATAAGCTGCTTGAATTATCAAAAATTGTGGTCTTGCAGGAAAAAAAATAGAATCGGTCGGCTTTGGGTTGAACAGTTATCAGTCCTTGGCTGACCAGACTGGGAACAATTGCCCAAAACTGCCGGCTGATACGGCAATTGGGTGTGCGATTTGGGCTATTTTTTTTTTTTCGTCTATTGACAGGTAAAATCGTGATTATCAGCATCAAAATTCGTATTTTTCGGAAAATTTGTTGAACTTATCTACCCGAAAATCCCGATTTATATAACAGATACTAAAGTAAATGTGGTATTCTTTTGCCCGCTCGGAGTTAAGATAACGTAATTTCTTGCCGATAGGGTGCCTAACCGACGGCTGTGCAGCCGGACAACTTCCGGGCAAATCGCTTGTGATGTCGGGTTGAAGGTTCTATAAGAAGTTGATTATTAGCTCTATATCTTGGTTTTATAGGGAAGGCAGGTTATGTTGATGAGCCGGTGGGGGGTCATATGAGAGTTTTCATGTTAGGCTGGGAG
>JAUVVQ010000072.1 GCA_030604525.1 Phycisphaerae bacterium
AAATCATAGGAGATGTCACTACCCTCGCCAGTACTCTTATTTACGACAACAACATAACTTCTTCAAGCTGGTATCATCCGAGTCCTGCGTATGAGTTGCTCGACTTTGGGACGAGTGTTGGAGGAAGGGTGAACAGTTTTACCATAGGGTACGTTACCACACTGTCGGACCACGGAACCGTAACCATCCGCTTCCGTGCCGGCACGACGAGTTCGAGGCGTGGCACGTGTATTAAGGGCTTTAATATTTCTCGTAAGGCCTTATCAGCCCTATACTTAACTAACGAGGCCGACGCGACTCGAACGCGCAACCTTCGGATCGACAGTCCGATGCTCTAACCAATTGAGCTACGGCCCCATAATCTCAACCAAAAAAGAAAATATACCAGCGCATAAGCCCTTATGCAATCTTTTTTATAAAATCAATCAACCAATTCGCACATTACAGCTATTTTCTCGAAGACTGTGAGCGTCTGACAACTGGTTGTGACTTGCTATACTTTTTCTGATTTTGCTGCAGAACCTTCATAGCTTTTTTCACGTCAGCGACTTTCAAAACGCCGGTTGTTCGGCCGCCCTTCGCTCCCGCCGTGCAATACGCATACGAAATATTTATATGGTTTTTAGCTAATCTCTCCACCACCGTCGCAAGAGCACCCGCCTTATTGGTAAGGTTCACACACAAAACCTCTGTCTTGTTATACGGCATATTGAGCTTTGTTAATACTTCTTTTGCTTTTTTCGGCGCTGCAAAAATCACCCTCATAACACCATGTTCAACAGAATCCATCATTGTTATCGCTATGATGTTAATCTTTGCTCGCGCAAAATCTCCCAGCACCTGAGCCAAAACCCCCGGCTTATTAACCATAAAAATCGAAAATTGTTCCGCAATATACATACTTCGGCCTCCCTAATCAAAGGTAACTTAATTTGTCTTTACCCCTTTGATAGCACTTTCCTTATCTGGGAAAAATCTGAAAACCTTCTCGAGACTGGTTATCTTAAAAACCTTGTGCAGTTGTGGATTTATCGCGCTGATAACCACTTCGCCGTCATATTTTTGAACTTTATCCCGAATATTAAGGAGCAGACCCAAAACCTGGGAGGAGAAAAACTTCACTCCCACAAAATCAAATATAACCCTCTTCGGTCGATTTTGTTCTATAAATTCTTCTATCTCTTTGGCAACCCCTGCTATTTCTTCCGCATAGCTTATCGAGGTGGCCTTGAAAGCAATAACCGATATATCTTTTTTACTGGTTATCTCAACGCCGACTTTTTCGTCCATATCATTCACTGTTTTTTACAATCAAAACCAAAATTCCACTTAATTACCAAAAGTTCAACAGCCCTGTTAAGTTTCCGCTCGTTCTTCTCTATTGTCGCCTATTTTCCAATATTTATCAATAGTCAATTATCAATAATCAATTTTTTCAGCATTTCCAACAGGCCGCAAAATGCCCCCTGTATTTACTTTTTTCGTCCAATAACGCCTTTCGCTTTAGACAATTACCCTCAGCCAGAGGGCATCTCGGACCAAATGCACAGCCGACCGGCGGTTCTAAAAAGCTCTGCATCCCCCTTGCAGTCAATCCAACCTTGTTGATGATGAATCAAATGTCCAGCCAACAGACATCCCCGATGACATTTTTCAAAAGAAGGATGGCTCGTATTTCATAGTTGATTATAAAACTACTCCATAAACTTTTCGCCGGAAATATCTCTATTGCCGGTCTTACTTATAATGTGGTTCATTATTTGCCTGGAACTATGAAAAAAACAGGTAGTCGTTCTTAATGAGAAAGATTGACCCGGTGCTAACTCCAGCCTGGGACTGACCGCTTCGAGTTCATAAAACCTGCCCGGCAATACAGGATTATCGCCTGTGTTGTTATAAATATCCAGGGCATTGCCGCCGGTTGTAATCGCATTTTCAGTCCAAAGATTATTCATATAGTTAGCTTCCGGATATAAGTCAAACTTTAATGCACAAAGCATCTGTCGGCTAATGTCCACGCTATAGACAATCCCCAACGTCCTCTTAGGCGTAAAACCTATCTTGCCCCTTTCGCCGCCATCGGCTCTGAAGACAATATATTCTTCTTCCCTGAGCATCAACCTGTCGGAAGAAATCTTCTGATTATCATTGAACCGGTAGTCTATAACTATTGGCCCTGAGTCATCTTTATATGGTACTATCACATAAGACTCATCGCTGGCTCGAAGCATAGCAAGATACCAGATAAACGAATATCCATATTCTTCATCCCATGAATTATTGCCGATGTTTTCAAAGGTCGTGGTGCGCCGAACACCGACAAAAGCTGCTTCGTCCGGCAATTCAATGTCAAAAACATCAGAAACTTTGGTAATTAATTCAGCTTTCTGCTCAATGCGAATGTCAAACTGGTTCCCGCGGAGATTGTTTATATGAATTTCTCCCGTCGTAACCACGCTCGTGCCACCGCTCATTTCCTCCACTTTCATCTTAGGCAGATTTTGCCTGTCGTCCACATACCAATTTTCAAATACCATCGGCTTTTTGTGAAAATAGAACGACATATCACCACAGCCTTCCGGGCCGAGCCAATCCCTGGCTCCAATTGCTCCGCGAAATATCAGCTTTTCAGCTTCAGGGCCGCCTTTGATATCGACCGGATTTACAAAAAAAGGATTGAAACCATCGTCTCCGGCAAATGTAGCTGCAACAACCCTGCCACCTAACGACGGGCAAACGGCAAGTTTCTGAGTTCCGTTAACCAATTGCACTAATTCGTAACCGTTACTCTGGAAAAGTCTTATCGTTTGTTGATATGTTATAACTCTTTGAATTTTTATTTTTTATTTTTTTATAGTTATTTGGTTCTTAAACTATATTAACTCCATAATTTTCAGAACAAATTCTCTTGATTGTTTGGTATGCTGATTCTAAAGCATAAATTCCTGTAACTAACCCTTTTCTTTTACTATTTATTTCTATTCTAAATTCTGTTCCATTTCCCTTTGCTTCTATTAGATGACTATTGACATTTGTATGGGGATCAGAAATGATTTTTGAAATAGTGTTATCAAAACCAATTCCAGCTAATGCTAATGAAGCATGAACATTCACATTCCTTGGATAAGCTTGACATGCTCCTCTTGCTAAACCACTATAAACTTCTGTTAGTTCAATATCTTTTCTACCTAAATTCTTTGGATTCTTTTTAGTGGTTATTTTAACACTTCTTAAAATATTTCTACCATCATAGATTCCATCTAATCCTAAAATTGATCCATGTGGGATATATAATTTTGTTTTGTTTTTTTTACAAATCTCTTCAAGTTTTTCTTTAAAAGAGTCATCTGCTAAAGAAGTAACAGAGAATATAAGCATATCACTCTTTCTTAAAATTAATGGCGCATAATCTCGAACTGCTTGAAGATTTGCACACTCTACAACTAAATCTGATTTTCTTTCGTTAAACTTTTCTATATCAAATAAACATACTTTTTCTAAAGAAGATATTCTGCCTTTATCAATATCATAAACAAAAACCAATTCCAGCTCTTCATCTTCTTTAATTTTCTGAACTAAATAAGTTCCAATTGTTCCGTAACCAATTACCCCTATTTTTTTCATTTTCTATACCTCAACATAGCTTCAATTGCCCTTTTAGCATTTTTTGCAATTTTTTCAAATAAATCCATCTTCTCTCCCTACCTATAATAATTGTAAGCTCATAATCAATTCCGCTGCCGTTCTCCGTTCGCATTGGCTGCAATTATACTTGCCGCACCCCCAACTTACAAACTTTTTTTTTACCTTTTGCCCCCAACTCTCTCGCACTAAGCAGCTTCAAGGTAGCCCACCAAAAGCGTGCTGGCGAGGCACAAACCCGCAATTTTCTCTTTTTCTAACCGCTATTTTATCCTGAGTTAGCTCGAAGTGACGCCAACCGCTAAATCTCCTTATACCTATTACTTTCCAACTTTTCAAACAATTTTCCAACTTTTTTCACTTTTTTGCACCATTTCTCAACCATTTTCCACCTTGAAAACTCTAGCATCGCGAAGCGATATCAACTCAATCATCAATTATCAATAATCGATAATCAATGAAATGGCTTGCCCTGAATCCAACGTGGTTCAGGGCTGCCTCCGGTTCGGCAAAACAAGTCTCGCACAGCGACTCCACAATTTTGCACTTTGACTTTTAACTTTTAATCTTCTTCCGTGGCCTCAACCAACGAGAGACCTGAGACAAGCGACGATTCACAATTCACGAACGACTCGCCGCAGGCGTAACCGCCGACATCAGCGCACGAGTATAAGGATGCAGAGGATTGCGATACAACTCTTCAGCCCCTGCCTGCTCTACTATTTTGCCCATATACATAACCGCCACAACATCGCAGAAAAACTCCACAACTGCCAAATCATGTGCGATAAACAGATACGTCAGGCCCAATTCGTCCTGTAAATCCTTTAGCAAATTCAAAATCTGTGATTGAATTGATACATCAAGAGCGCTTACCGGCTCATCACATATAACCAATTTCGGCTCCAGCGCCAGCGCCCTGGCCACTCCTATTCGCTGACGCTGCCCGCCCGAAAACTCATGCGGATACCGGTTTATATGCCCGGCTGACAGCCCAACTTTCAAAAGCAATCCAACAACCCGTTCTGTCAACTCACTGCTGCGTATTCCTTTTTGAATCTTCAATGGCTCGCCAATAATATTACCAACCGTCATCCTTGGATTTAACGAGCCGAACGGGTCCTGAAAAACCAGGCTAATCTGCCTGCGAACCTGACGCAATTGTTTCTTATCAGCCGACAAAACGTCAATCCCATCAAAATTCACCCGCCCTGCCGTCACCGGCACTAATCTAATCAAACTCCGGGCAACCGTTGTCTTACCGCACCCGCTCTCGCCAACCAGCCCCAATGTCTGCCCTCTTCCAATACCAAAACTTACACCGTCAACTGCTTTGACATAACCGACCGTTCGCCGCAGCAGACCTTTCTTTATCGCAAAATAGGTCCTTAAATCATCGACCTCTAACAGATACCCGTTTGTCTTTGCCATATTTTGATTCATATTTTTTTCCAAAACTTCGTTGCTTCACGCATACCAGCACGCAACACACTGTCCATCCCGAACCTCTCTCAGTTTCGGCTCAACACTCTGACACCTCTCGTCATCCCGGCCCAACTCGCAGCGAGGATGAAATTTACACCCCGACGGAAAATGTAATGGCTCAGGAACATTACCATTTATCGTCTGCAATCGTTTTTGGGAAAAACCTAATCGCGGCAGAGACCTCAACAGCCCCCGTGTATTAGGATGCTGCGGCTCTGCGAAAAGCGACCGGCAATCCGCCACTTCCACTATCCGAGATGCGTACATCACTGCAACATCATCTGCTCTTTCAGCCACAACACCCAAATCGTGTGTAATCAGCAGAATACTCATCCCGCTTTGCCCCTGCAGCTCACTCAGCAAATCCAGTATCTGCGCCTGAATTGTAACATCCAGAGCGGTTGTCGGCTCATCGGCTATCAGCAGTTCAGGCCTGCAGCTCACCGCCATTGCTATCATAACCCGCTGCCGCATACCACCGGACATCTGGTGCGGATATTCACGAACTCGCCGCTCCGGCTCGGCAATACCAACCTTATTCAGCATTTCAACCGCATCGGCCCACGCCGATTTTGAACCTTTGTGCTGATGCAGTCTGATGGCCTCGACAATCTGATTACCCACCGTATAAACAGGATTAAGACTTGTCATCGGCTCCTGAAAAATCATAGCAATCCTGTTGCCGCGAACACTTCGCATCTGTTTCTCACTCAATTCCAGCAGAGACCGTCCACCTAACATTATCTGCCCGCCAACTATTTTCCCCTGCGGCTCCGGAACCAATCGCATAATC
>JAUVVQ010000056.1 GCA_030604525.1 Phycisphaerae bacterium
CGCCGCGAATAAGCGTTTACTTCTCACGAACTCCCTGTTCTCTTGCATTGTGCTTTATTATCTTACTATGTGGGCAAGAGAGAAACAAGGACAATCCACAACATGACGCACCCCTGCTTTCTTGCGAAAGCAAGAAGGGGTGCCTGGCGATCGAATCTGTGATTTGTTATTCTTGTCACACTTCACGCTTCACACCATCCGAATTTTAGTGTTCAGTACTGATTTTTACTGACCAGATATGCCTTTACAGACGATATTTTAAGTATTACTATGTTGCGGCTTGATAGGAACGGATTATGAAAAAAAAGGACAGCTTAAACCAACCAAATAAAACTCTTAACTTCTGGCTCTGTGCGGGATTACTTGTCGTTTTGCTCGCCTCAATATTGGCTCGTGACATAACCCGTCCCTTCTACGGCCTGCATAGCTGGGCCGAAGCCAGCGGTTCCTGGGTATCAAGAGCTCATGCGAAATACGGTTTCGGATATACAAAGGGTGCCTCCACCTGGGCAGTAGGTAACCCACCAACCGAAAATCCTACCAGGTATTGGGACCACCCTCAACCCAACAACATTATTTCTTCAATATTTATGCGTGTTTTCGGCTTTCATGATTGGACACAGCGGATTATTCGTATCGTTATATCCACAATAGCTTTGCTTCTTCTTCTTAGATTACTTAAGGAATTGCTGGATTATAAAACAGCTTTAATTGCAGGGCTTCTTTATGTGATGTTCCCTCTTACCGGTTTTTTTGGTGTCGGCGGATGGAACGTTCCCCTCTATCTTTGGGCATTTTGGTGTTATCTTACTTTAATAGGTACAATCAACCAACAGGCTAAAAAACTTCTCCTCCACAAATGTGGTCTGGCAGTGAGTCTTTTCCTTGGCCTGCAGTTTAGCTGGTCCGGGTTCTTCTTTGCGTTTGCTCTTGGTGTGCATTATGTCTGTCGGTGTATTCATAAGAAACAGTCTCCGGAAAAAAGTGTGTTAGCAATTCTAATTGTTGCCCCACTGGCAAGCCTTATGCTAAACTTTACAGTTATGGCTGCCGGCTATGGGTGGGATTTCAACAAGATTATCGAACTTTACAAATGGCGTTCAGCGAAAGGTGAGATGCAGGAATTTCTCTGGGGGGCCTGGTTTGCGAAGTTCTGGGAGTATGCGTTAACGAACTTTACGCTGCCTGTCCTGATTACCACAATTGTCTATCTGACGTTCGGCCAGTTGTTTGTGTTTATGGAGACAAAACCGGAAAAGACAGATAAACGCAGGCCAAGACAATTTCCACAATTCTGGCTTTTTATAATGCCTGGAATATCCCAACTGCTTATACTCAGGGGGGCCCTCTGGAGACATCAGACATGGGAATGGCCGCTGAGAGTACCTATTGCCATATCAGCAGCCCTCGGAGTGATGCTGCTGGGAGACTTGTTAAGAAAAATAAGTAGGCGGCTGGCTAACGCCAGTATAATCGCCTTAGTAGCTGTCTTTGCCGGATTCTGCATCATAGGTACCAACTACTACTTTGAGATTCGCTGGCAGCATCCCAATAAAATCAAGATATTTCAAACACTTAACCGTCTAATACCACCGGACAAAGCTCTTTTGAGTTTTGAGGATTTTATTGTAAACCAGCACAAATCCAAGGGTGGATTTTATCGTCCTGAATACGCCTGGTATCTGGACAGAGAAATTGTTTCCGAACAAACACTATCGGGGATTGAAAAACAGGCTGAGACAGGGAAATTCCCATATTATCTTATGCCCCTACAGTACTATGATGCAAGGGTAACAACCTATCTAATAAAGTTAAGGAAAGAGCTTGAGAAACATTATAAGATGGTTCAATATTTCCCCGGTGAACCCGGCGAACAAAAGAACGGCAAGTTCTATAGAGCCGGTATGATGCCTTATATGATTTTCGATTTGCGTAGCAAGGCACCCGGCTCGTAATACAATGTTCGGATTTAATGCTCCTTAGGCACACATGCCGGCAACTCAAGAACCGAAACAAAATAAGAATGAATCGACACAAGGTTTAATGGCTGATGAAAACTAATTATGACAAGATATATGCAATAGGGACGCAAGAGCACTTTGATTGTTTAAGAAAAACAGGTGCATGGAAAGCCAGGAAACTATGTGAATTGATCGATGAAGAAGAAACAGAGTCGATACTTGAAATCGGTACAGGTAGAGGCGATGTTCTCAACGCCTGTTATCCTTTTAAGGTACGCATAGGCGCTGATATCTCATCTGAAGCACTGGAGCAGCAACAACTTGAATATGGAACAGCGAATCTCGTTAAAATCGACGCTGATGCTCCATTGCCGTTTGCAGACAATGAAGTTGACTTTGTTTTGCTTTGTGACATATTAGAACATGTTGAGAACCCCGTTGACTTGCTCCGCGAAGCTGGTCGCGTGGGGAAAAAGGTATTTCTGAAGATACCAATCGAAAATGCGTTGCTGGTAAACTTTACGCGTAAACTGCACGGCATAGAATACGGCCCCCAGCATCCCGCAGGACATTTACACTGTTGGAAGCTAAGTGACGTATTAACTCTGATTGATAACGCTGGCCTTACGATAATCCGGGGGAAATTCGATTGTACCCCTATTAAATTAATCGAAAAAAAGAAGCTTTACAAGATTCTTGCTTATCTGTTTACTGCAGCGGCAGATTTTTTTACTAAGGGAAAACTCGTTACGCGCTGTCTCATCGGTGGTTCATTCTTCGCTATTGCAAGAAAAAACCTTAAAGCTGATAAAACTAACAGAGTTACTATATAATTTTTAGGATAGGCAGGGATAAACGCTAATGTCGATATATCCATACATAGCAAAACGATTGATTTTCTCTGCAGGTGATAGATTTTTGGGAACACATATTGTGAAATCCTTGAACGAATTGGAGGAAAAACAATGGTGGGAACCAGAAAAGATTAAAAGTGACCAATCTGATAAACTGAGCAAATTAATCAAACACAGTTATGAAAATGTGCCTTTCTGGAGAGAAACGTTTAACAAATTGAAACTAACGCCATCTGATATAAAAACAAAAGAAGACTTAAAGAAACTACCGGTATTAACGAAAGATTGTATAAGAAAGAATTTAAGCAGGATGCTCGCAGCAAATTTCCCTAAAAAGCGCTTTATGGAGCAGCACAGCAGCGGCTCTACCGGCGAGCCGGTAAAATACTATATCGATAAACACCATTACAGTTGCAACGTAGCTTCAATGCTCCGTTTCTGGAAATGGGCTGGCTATGATTCCGGTATGAAATGGGTCAGACTCAGCTTGTGGCCTCACGACAGACTTTTGGAAAAGCTTTACGATCGGCTAGCCAGATGCCTGTATATCCGCGTCTTTGGGATGGATGAAGAAGCTATGGCTAAAGATGTACAAAGAATAAGAAAATTTAAGCCGGAAATAATAAGAGGTTATGCCTCTGCTACATACCTGCTGACAAAATATGCGTATGAGCACGGTATTGATGATATCAAACCTAAGGCAGTGATTACAACCGGCGATATGCTATTTTCACACTATCGTAAGTTAATGGAAGAGCAATACAATTGTAAGGTATACGACACTTATGGTGGTGAAGGAACTATGATTTATGGTCAGTGCGAACATGGCAGCTACCATATAGATGACAACAATGTAATCATAGAATTCCTTAAGGATAACGGCAACCCAGCCGAGCCCGGCGAACTGGCTAACATTACCATTACCTGTCTTAACAATTATTCTATGCCTTTTATCAGATATAACATACAGGATTTAGGCAAAGCCAGAAGCGGTTTTTGTAGCTGTGGACGAAAACTTTCTCTAATGGGAGCCATCGAAGGAAGAAACAGTGACATCATAACTACACCCGAAAACAGTCACCTTATAGTTCACTTTTTTACAGGTCTGTTTGAGTTCATCGAAGGCGTCGATCAATTCCAAATAGTACAAAAGAAATTAGACGAAATCGAAATAAAGATTGTGAAAAATGATAAATTTACTGAAGATGATGTCCAACATATAACCAATACAATAAAAAAAGGGGGTGGACAGAGTCTTAAAATTATATTTAACTTCGTTGATGACATCCCCGTCCAAAAATCTGGGAAGCGAAGATTTGTCATTTCTGAAACAAAACCTCAATTAGGGAGTTAGGCCATCAAGAACAAGAAAACACTACGTGGAGTTTTTATCACTGG
This sequence comes from Phycisphaerae bacterium, assembly GCA_030604525.1. Taxonomy (GTDB): domain Bacteria; phylum Planctomycetota; class Phycisphaerae; order Sedimentisphaerales; family Anaerobacaceae; genus JAUVVQ01. Next base: position 4,214 of record JAUVVQ010000056.1, read on the forward strand.
GTTATGGAAATACATCAGCAAATATAAAAATATACTTCGTTGGACCCTGGCTTTATGCTGTATTGCCTACATCGTCAGGTTTTTCTTCAGGAATAAGGATGAGATAAGATTTGTTTTCAACTTCAGCCCCCTGATGATAGGAGGCATCGTTGTGCTAATGGTCAATAGTCTTATCCTTCACAGCTACCGGTTTAAGATTATTCTTCAGAAGTGCAGCGGGTCGAAAATTTCGTTCTGGGGCTGGTTTAAGACAATCGTGCTGGCCCGTTTTCTCAGCACATTTATTCCCCAGACAGGCAACGTCTATCGCGGCATATATCTCAAGAAAACCCATCAGATATCCTACACTCAATATGCCGGCAGCTTGTTTTCATTTGCCTGGATAGATACCTGTCTTAACATTATTTATGCTGTAATCATAGTTCTGACAGTAAAGGCCGAGCTGCGCATCGGAAACTTCAGGGCCCTGCATCTGCTGGTCTTTCTGGCTGCTGCCATAGCAGTAATTCCGATAGTTCTGGAATTTATTTTTCGGCTGGTCAAATTTCGCAGCAGGTCTATATCCTGGCTGCACACAAAATTATCGGAAATGCTGACTGTATCAGTAACCAGCGTCCGCGACAGAGCTTATATGCTCAAGGTCGTGCTGACCGGAATGGTCGCTTTTGTCAACTCACTTTTGATCTTTTACATCTGCTTCCTGAGCCTTGGCGTACCGGTAAACCCATCCGCCCTGGCTCTTTTCTATGTGGTCTTGAGATTGAGCATGACGGTTGTCATCACGCCGGGCAACCTGGGTGTGCAGGAGCTTGCTTACGGCGTTCTCGGCGAGCAGATGCAGCTCGGCATGGCCCAGGGCATTGTTATTTCCGTGATGGTCCGAATCTTAAATACGACCTTTATTATAGTTCTGGGAACGATCTTCGGAGGTATTGAACTGCTGCGCCACAGAAAGGATTATTCCGAATTGCAGGAATGAATCTTCCCGCACCAAGTTGATTTACCACCCCAATATCCTTCTTATGTGGAAGTATCTGGGGCTTCTTATTTTTGCTTTAGCACGATTGTTAACGAAGCACAGAGCTGTTGCGGTATGTGAAAGGCGGTCAAGAGGAAACAAAAAGAACAGGGCTCCTGCGAGCAGTTTTCCGATAACGGATTCTCCGAATATGAAAAGCGGGTAGTTGGCAGGCCATATATCATTAAAGCCAGCTTTTAGTAACGCCTGGTTAAGCTCAGACGGTTTCATCATATTTATGTGATCCGCCTGTTCTTTCCCATAAGGACCGGGACTAAATTTGCTTGGCGTGTTCACAAAGAAAACCCCTCCCGGCTTGAGTATTCTACGCACTTCACCTAAAAACGGGATGGTCTTCTCGGGGAGTAAGTGCTCCAATACTTGATGGCAAAAGACAACAGATACGCTTTTATCATCATACGGTAATTTGTTCGTTATATCGTATTGTCTTAGCGGAAGACCTGGAAATCTTTCCTTAGCAGATTCTACCGCATATCCATCTCCCTCAAACCCCTCACATTTTATCCCATACCTATAGCAACATTCAACAAAATAACCAATGCCGCACCCCAAATCCACCCACAGACCCGGCTGGCCGAATTTCAAGCAAAGCGCCACGAAGGGTTTAGTGTCTTCCCAGCTTCTTTTTAAATAAGGGCAACCAGGGTCAGAAAGACCTTTTTCCCAATCGGTAACATTATTTGCTTTCAAATTTTTACCCCGACATCAATTTTCACAAAACTTACAGCTCATCATATTGGTTGATTGTTTCTATTATCTTCTGCTGGTCATTTTCGCTCATATCATTGTAAAGTGGCAGCCGGACCAACCGCTCGGACAAATCTTCGGTAACAGGACAATCACCTTTTTGTCCGCCAAGGCGCTTACCCATCTCAGAAAGGTGCAGGGGCAAATAATGAAAAACGCTATGGATTCCCTGGCCTTTCAGATAATCGATAAACCCATCCCTGCTGCTCGCTGACGGCATTACCAAATAAAACATGTGATACGCTTGCTTACAATACTCCGGCACCGTAGGCAAACTAACCCCGTGCTTTTCGGCCCAACCTCTAAGCTGCTTATAATAAGTTTCCCAAATCCTCTTACGATCTCTTTGTATGCGTTCCTTCATTTCCAGTTGTGCATATAAAAACGCGGCTACTATGTCGGAGAGAAGATAACTGGAACCGATGTCCACCCATGTATATTTGTTTATTTCACCGCGAAAAAACCGACTGCGGTTCGTTCCTTTTTCCCGAATAATTTCCGCGCGCTCAACAAGACTCGGGTCGTTTACCACCAAAGCCCCCCCCTCGCCGCAAATAAAGTTTTTGGTTTCGTGAAAGCTCTGCGCCCCCAAACATCCGAAAGTTCCAAGATACTTTCCTTTATATCTGGCGAACAAACCGTGCGCATTATCTTCAACAACTGCTATACCGTGTTCTGCTGCGGTTTCCATAATACAATCCATCTCACAGCCTATACCCGCATAATGAACAGGAACAATCACCCGTGTCTTCTTTGTAATCAGTCTTTCTATTTGTGTTTCATCCAAGTTTAACGTGTCTGGACGTATATCAATAAAAACGGGCTTAGCTCCTCTCAAAACAAAAGCATTAACCGTCGAAACAAATGTAAACGAAGGAACGATTATCTCTTCTCCTTGCTTTATATTCAAAAGCAATGCGGCCATTTCCAAGGCGTGAGTACACGAAGTCGTTAGAAATACCTTTTCAACCTCAAGCTCGGCTTCCAGGAAAGCCTGACATTTCTTTGTAAAACTGCTGTCTCCACAAATCCACCCGCTGTTTATAGCCTCAGCTATATAAACCAATTCTTTCCCGGCAAAACACGGACGGTTGAAAGGAATATCATATTTTCCCATTTCTCAAATCTCCTCATTGTCCCAGCATGAAGCTGGTGGGTTCTTAAGCAACTATGATGGACCTTCAAAAGCTGTTAACTTTCGCATGGTATCATCCTTAGATAAACCATTTGTGATACCAGAGACCAACCGAGCGTGTCACAAATCCATACCTTTGATAGAGACGTTGTGCATCGACATTGCAACTCTGAGTTACTACCGTAACTATCTCGATACGTCGGGAATGGAACCATTTTAGTGCGTTGTCAACTAACTTGCCTCCAACTCCACAACCTCGCTGCTTCTCAGCTACACCAAACAAACCAATTTGACCGGACAATTTGTCCCTGCATATTTTACAGGTTATATAGCCTGTTATGCGTTTATCGAGTTCCGCAACTAATACAATGTCTGCAAAATCTTCGCAACTACGTTCAATCCACAATGCGTAGAAATTATCGCACTTTTCATTCGGAAAATTAGCATCGAAGTAAAAGCGTGTATTCCGGTGACATTGGCTAGCAATTTCGCATAACTTAGCTATGTCGGTGAGACATGCGGGTCTAATATTCACATTATTCGCTCTCGCCTTTTCCAGCCTGTTGACTTCAGCAGTCAAGACCTTCGACAATGTGAGCCGAACGTCCACGAGCCGAAAATCATTATCCTCCGCCAACCGCACGGTTTCTACATTAGATAAGTCAGCAAGCCAATAGAGACATTCGATCCGTTCTTTTCTGCAATAACTTAGGACCTCATGCAATTTTTCTGCGGTTATGTTGCAGTCGGTTATTCGCCCAATCCGATGCTCAAAAAAATTACTATCCCAGGGCAAATATTCATATGGTAGTATATGACTCATAATATGCCATCCTCTCCTTTATGCTCTAACATAGCGCAGCTCATCCACAAGCCGTTTGAGACGATTTTCCATATCTAAGGCGTTCGTTTCCCATTCAGCGACCTGCTGTACCCTTTTCCGTGAAAGTTTGCCCAACTGTCTACGTATCTGCTCATTACTTAGCAGTTCGATTACGTTTTCTGCCAGTTCTTTTTCATTACCCGGAGCAAAAAGAAATCTCTCAAAACCGTCCGGAACAAGTTCCTCAACCCCTGGACGCCGGGTCACTGTCCATCCCAATTCACAGCTCATCGCTGCTGGCAATGTCTGTGTGTAGCCCAGCCCTGCCATCGAACAACTCATCTTATGCCAAAACCACGTTCGTCCTTTAGGGAATGGCATGTTAATAGTATCGACATAAATATCACAACTTGCAAGATAGTCTGGAAATTTGTCGTAAGGACAATACCCCAAATGTTTGAAGTTCCGCACCTTTAGCTGGCTGGCTAATTCACACAACCGCTTGCACTGCGACCCACTTCCGATTAATACGAATCGAACGTCAGGGATTTGCCTTTGTATTATCGGCATCGCCCGAATATATGTGTCGATATCGTATTGCTTCTCCAGAGACCTGGCACAAACAACCACCGGGCCGTCACCATCGCCCATTTCACGACGTGAGGTTTCACTGCGGCGCTGCGGGATAAATTCGCTCGTATTGACCCCCCACGGATTAATATAGACCTTGTTCGCCTCGCAGCCGAGTTCAATATACCTTTTTAAAGCGCCCTGATCAGAAGCTTGCAGCAGATCACTTGTACGAAGAATCCGTTTTGTAAGAATACGCCCGATCAGCGAAACCTCAGGCCATATAGATATGCCGGTAGCACCAAGATTGGCTGACACCACGGGACGAAACCCCGATATCATAGCCAGAACCCCGTAGCTTTGAAACGTAAATGCCACCAACACATCGGGGGCGATTTTGCTTACCAAACGTCGCACCCGCAGAGCATTCAATACCTGAGCAACCAAATGCGGCAGTATCCCCTTTTGCTTCGCCAACCAGCCGGGCAAAACCGGTGCGTACACAGATGCATAGTCAAGTTCCTCTGGAGCCCATGAAATGATATGTATTTCGTGACCTCGTTCCACAAAAAAGCTTGCCCACCGTTTTGTGTGAATGCTCCTGGCGTTAGCTAAAAAACAAATGCGCACTAACAAAGTCTCCTCTGGTTTATTCTTTTGTCATACAGAAATTATAGATTTCAATAGTATGCTGCGCACAAGTCTGCCAGGATAGATTTAAGTCCTTTATTCGTTTTCGCATTGCCTCGCCGGCAGAACGTCTTTTATCAGGGGCGGCTAACATTTTCTCCATAGCTTGGGCCAGGCCCTGTTCGTCATTCGGCTCAATAACAAACCCGGTTTCCCCGTTAACAACTAATTCAGCGGGAAAACCTACTCTCGTTGTAATAATCGGCAAACCACAGGCAGCCGCTTCTGAAACAGAATTTCCGTGCGTTTCCACCGTTGTAGCAGAAATATATATATCTGCTGCCAAAAGATATCTAAAAACCTCATCACGCAGCACCATCCCAACAAACTCGACACTATTATCCAAACCAAAATCTTTTACCAAAGATTCCAAGAACCCTCGCTCCGGCCCGTCACCAACCAGAGTTAAATTCGTACCGGCATATTGCTTATGCACCTTGGCAAATGCCCTTATCAAAATATCATACCGCCTTTCAGGAATTAATCGTGCAACGCTTATAATATTTACATTTCCATTTTGCCTTTTATACTCGGCTCGAAATTCCGCCAATTCATGGTCAGATGGATATTCCACACCGTTGTGGACGTAATGGCAGCCGTTTTGCCCCTGGCGCAAATCGCAGATGAACCGGTAATATTCGGGTGAATTGGTAATCACACCATCAGCTCGTTTTATAGCCCATTCGGTAACCCGCCTGATTAGCTTATTCTTCGTACTCAAATCTGTTCCGCGAACCATAATAACAACAGGAAGTCGGTGGATAAAACGAGTTGCTACTGCTACTGCGCCAAGTCCACCCCAATGAGCATGAATAATATCTGCACGATACGCGTAAACACATAACTTCCACGCAAATGCTAACAGAAAAAACGGAATATTCAGTCTCGCAACTCTGTTACTCTTGATATTACACGGCATACCATGTCCGTAGGCCAACCTCTGAAATCGCCAAGGCCAGAAATATCTAACTCGATGTATCTCGACTTTATCTTTTCTCTCATGTAAACTTACCCCCACATCAGCCGGCGCCAGAACAGTTACCTCAATCTTCTGCTCTTTGGCCAAATGTAAGACAAGTTCGGCAACAAACAACCCTGCCATGTCACCTGGCCAGCGGGGATAAGAAGTAGTTAACATACACACACGCATTGTGAAAAACTTTCCAAAACAATAAAATCATCATCGAGCTTGGATACTGTCAAATATCAAGTTAAATTCTTTACCTCAGGTCCTTATTGCTTTCCATATCAAACCACATAGCGAAAAGTGTGAACTGAGCTGCACTCATAAATGAAAACATGGCGGCGAGCGCATTCATCGGAGGAATATGGCCGGTCGTAAACCACAAAATAAATAATCTTATAAACAGAACTATTGTTAAAAGCCCAAAGAAAAACCCGAAAAGATAAAAGAAAATCAGCGGATGAAAATCCCTTATGATGTATTTTTCCTTAAGCCGGTACAAAAAGTCCTTCAGAAGCAGCCACGATAACGTTATCATAATCTTTCGCGCCTTCATCATCGACTTTTCGCCGATATTGTAAACCGGTTTGACGGGAATATCACGGACCCTGAAGTTATAAATATTCAGTTTAACGA
>JAUVVQ010000082.1 GCA_030604525.1 Phycisphaerae bacterium
GGGATACTCCTATTAGACGATTCCAAGTAGCTCATCTCCGGACATCTCAGGCATGCTCATGTCGGTTACGATTACATTCACATCATTGCGCTTGAGGGTTTCAATCGCCTCTTTGGCACTATTGGCAAAAAGGGTTTCGTATGGTTCATCAAAGAGAGCCCTCTTGAGAGACCGGAGGATTTTTTCCTCATCGTCCACAAATAACACTGTCCTTTTTTCCTCCATCTTTTATCTCCTTTCCACCGTTTTGTTCTTTAGTTTTAACGGGAAGCTTTATTGTGAATTTCGTCCCCTTGCCGACGGTACTATCGACGAGGAGTTCGCCCTTGTGCTTGTTCACGATGATGTCATAGGAGACGCTGAGTCCGAGGCCTGTGCCCTTGCCGACCGCCTTGGTTGTAAAGAAGGGGTCGAATACCTTCGATATCTTGTCAGGAGGTATCCCGCAACCATCATCGGCGATTTCACAGACCACGTTTTTATCCTTCGCGTATGTCCTGATTGTGATAGTTCCCTTGTCATCTCTTTCCTGAGATTTGATTGCCTGAGCCGCATTTATAAGTATATTGAGGAATACCTGGTTTATCTGGCTCGAGTCGCAGAGGACCGGAGGTAATTCGGAAAACTCGGTTTTGACATCGGCATCATATTTTATCTCATTGCCCGCTACAACCAGCGTGGCCTCAATGCCATCATTTAGGTTGTATTCGTCGAGACTTCCCGGCTGGTCGATTCTCGAGAAGTCTCTGAGGTTCTGAATGATATTGGTGACCCTGTCGAGGCCTTCTCTGGAATCATCGAACAATCCCTGGATGTCTTCAAGGATAAAGTCCATCTTCATATCATCCCGTGATTTGCTTATGGCGTCTGCTTTTTTCAGCAGTTCCGTCTTTTGCTCAGTTTTAATTTTCCCGATTAGCTCATCTTCCATTTCGAGCACGCTCTGGATTTTTTTTATGTAATCCTCCAGCGTCTGGAAATTACTGGCGACAAAGCCCACCGGCGTGTTCATCTCGTGTGCGACGCCGGCGGCGAGCTGGCCGATGGACGCCAGTTTTTCACTTTGTACCATTTGGGACTGCATCTCTTTTAGTTCCTTGTTGGCTTTTTCGAGTTTTTCGTAAGCGAGGCGTGTGGCTTCCTCGGCTTGCTTGCGCCCAGTAATATCACGCGCGACCGCTATTATGTAGTCCTGCTTCTTCTGGCTTAAGAGCTTCAGACTTGTCTCCGCGAAAAATGTCGTTCCGTCCTTGTGCTTATGCCGGCCTTCTACAATGGTATCTCCCTTTTGTTTGAGTTCTTTAATACGCTCCTGCCAAGCAGAATCATCCTTTATAGACTCATCGATGTCTTTAAGGGTCATATCGAGTAATTCTTCCCGCGGATATCCAAGACTGGCGCAGGCCCTGTCGTTTACATCCAGAAAACGACCCCATTTAGGCTCTATAACAAAAATAGAGTCATTTGACCGGTCTGTCAGACTTCGAAATAATTCCAGCTTCTCTCCGGTCTGTCTGCGTTCTGCAACTCCGCCCAGATGCTCAGCAACGGCATTTAACAAATCACGTTCTTCTTTAAGGAACGGGTCTTCGTCGCATTTCGGTCTCTCTTCAAGATAGTAAACCTCAACAGCTCCGGCTTTCTCTCCGTGTACCTCTATCGGAGCATACTGACTCAATTCAGTTTTTTTGAAATTATCCGTTTTATATTCTATCCCATCGAAAGTGATTCTTGCGCAAGTAATGTCAGGATACTGATATGCGTTAGGAATCAGATTGACCGCCTCCCGGCATATTTGCTCCCATGAAATTTGTGGCCGCTCAATAAGCCTGGACAGCCCAAAAAGGCAATTAAGCTCTTTGTTGCGTTCTCCCATATCGTGCAGAAGCCCTTCTAACTCTTTTTCCACCTGCTCACGCTCAGCGATTTCCCGGTTGAGATTATCCGCCGATGTAGTTGTAGTTTGTAAATCCTCCACCATTTTTTTGAAAGATGCAGCTAATTTACCGAGCTCATCGTTCGACCCAGTCTCAATCCGGACATCCAGATTCCCCTTGCCGATTTCGGCCGCAGCGTCTCTGAGTCTTGTAATAGGTCCGGAAATGGAGGTTGAGATGAAGAAACCCAGTACAACAGCCAACATTGCCACCGCCAGTGAGATTACTAATATAGTATTCCTTAACTTGGCAACAGGAGCAAATATTTCTTCTGTTTCATGCTCAATTACCAAAATCCATCCCAGGCCTTTATAATCTGTATAACCTTTTGATTTAGCATGAGCAAATAACTCATCCCCTTCGCCGGCCTTATCACCTTCCGCTATAAAATAGTCAAGGTGTTCTTCTTCCTGGTGGAAACGAGATAATAATTTATGAGATACGTCCTCAAAAAATTCAAAGTCTTCCGTTGAATAAATGAGCTTGCCGTCTTTAGTAAGCAATTTAAATTCTGTAGTCTTGTATCCTGCGGTGGCCTTTGCTTCTTTTAAAATACTAATTGCTTCCTCAATATTCAAAACAACCTTCATAACACCCAGGAAATTTCCATTCTCATCATCAATTCTTATTCCAATATCAGTAGAATAAACCTCCGCACTTTCATCATACTCAACATCTGCTACATATAGGCCATCTTCTTTTGCCGCTTGCCACCATTCTTCATCATCTTGTCTGTAATCGGTTGTCTTTCCTGTTTGAGCTGCATTAGCACCATATTTGTTTGTTACAAAAACTTCACCAAGAACCTTATAGCCGTATTTTTCTTCATAGAATTCTGTTTTTTCTCTTAATTCTTTTGATAATCTATTGTCTATCAATTCCTGCATAAAAGGTGTTATTTCTTTTTGCGGTACAGAAGTCCATTCCTGGTCTTTTTCGTTAACATAGGCCTCTATATTATCTAATTGCTCAAGTTTCTGATTTGATTCCAAAACAGTCTTCTGCAGTATCAAATCCCTGGAATACTCCTGGAAAACTTCAATTCTGTTATAGATATTTCTATCTATTGAATCCAACGCTTCAATAGCCGAAGATACAGAACTTTCTCCAATAGATTTTTGCAGGGCTTTTCGGCTTGCATGAACAGCAAGATATCCGACAATCCCAATCAATAATGCGACGCCTACAAATCCGAAAATCAATTTATGGCCTATCCGCATTTTACATATCCTTTATCTTTAGTTCTTTGCCAACGACAAGGTTTCCATGCAAACAAACACACTTTCGTAACAGTGTTAATCAGACCAAATGATTGTCCTAACGTCTTTGCCTGATGCCTATAGCCGCCCTTTTTGAAAACAGAATCACATTAAAATATCGGCGTAAGTAAACCGGCACTTTGCCTAATGTAAAACTAAGCTTTGCGAAGCCCTATATTGTCAGCTTCTGAACAGCATAAGTGCCTTATTGAAGGGATTATAGGACTGATTTTGATGTGTTTAGAACGAGTTATTATTTTTCGGACGGAATATTTTCGATTGTCCGCAATGTATTTCTGTTTTTGTCGTTTTCAATTTCTGCGAGCCAGCGGCCTGATTCGGATTTGCTGTAGCCCAAAAAGGCGCTGGTTTTGTCGTGATTTTCGAAGGTCTTGCAGGCCTTGCGCTTGTTCGTATTTGCGTAGCAGTATATGCAGCCGTGCGGACAGGTATCATACGTTCCAATGTCTGTGCTCTCTGTGCAGCCGCACTCGTTTCTTGTGGGTTTTTCTTTGTATTGCAGACCGCCTGGATAAAACAACTGTTCAATGATGCCGCCGTCGATACAATGTGCTTTTTTGATTTTCGGTCCGAGCAGA
>JAUVVQ010000032.1 GCA_030604525.1 Phycisphaerae bacterium
ACCCTCCAATTTCGGGAAAGCAAATAAATCGTTCCCCTCCAATAAAGGGGCACACCCATCTATCCACTCCCCAGAGTTAATAGTGCGTGTACCAGCTTCGTTACCCCCTGTCAAGAAAAAATATTAAGGAGGTTAGAAAATTTTTTGACTGAGGTTATGTGGAAATGCGTAATCTTTGCATTTGTAAGCTGTTACGAACATTACGCCTGCAAAATTTTTCCGGGATTTCCCCTGCAGTGACAATTTTTCAGTTTCTGCTAAAGGTTCGCAAGGTTTTTTTACGTAAGCGAGCCGACTGAATACTTTGGCTGGGGCCGTTTCCATTCAGGTAGTTTCGTTTTCATATTGCTATTTCATTTGTTCGCCTTATATTCGTCCATTCTGCTTTTATCCCAGAGTCTTACCCCGAAAATATATGCACCCCTCGCCAGGGCGTGAGCTGCTGTTGGTGATGTCAGAAGAATAAACGGAATACAAATAAGAGATTTTATTCCTAAACTGTTAAATCCTGATAATACAAAAATGCCGAACATTATTCCACAGGTACCGAGGGTAACGCATTTGGTGGCAGCCTGGAGACGGTTATAAACATCGGGTAAACGAATTAATCCTATACAGCCGAATAGGTCGAACGCAACTCCAACACAAATTATTATAATACCGGCAATATCAATCATTTAAACTTCTCCCTTCAAGATACTTGGCTAATGCTATCGTTCCAATAAAACCGATGAATATCCATGCGAGGGCGATATCAATGAAGAAATGAAGATTTAAGATATAGCCTAATATCGCACAGACTCCAACTGCAAGTATTCCCAGAATATCTATTGCCACCATTCGGTCGGGAACGGTTGGTCCTTTTCCGGCACGATATAAACATAAAAAACATGAAATAATTAAGATAACCAATAAAATTATCATTCGAATATCCTCGCTAAAATATTTTCAAATTTATCTACAATTTCCTGGCAGGAAACTTCTAAATTTTCATCCTTGATACATATCCAGTGGATAAATATATGTTCGCCCGTAATATCAACACTGAGGGTTCCGGGGGTCATTGTGATAGAGTTTGCTAAAATAGTCCTGGCAATATCTGTTTTTAAACTAACTTTCGCTTTGACTATTCCCGGTTTGATTGGCAGGGCAGGATGAAGTACTCTATAGGCAACATCAAAATTCGCCTTGAGACATTCCCATATAAAAATAATAAGATACCATAAAAACCAGAGATATCTTTTTATCTGGAAAACTTTGTTCCAGTTCTTAACAAACATATTTCCGAACAGAAAAGCTGTTAACAGTGATACAATCACACCGGTAATAACAAATTGTATATGCAGTGTAAATGTTAACAGCAGCCATAAAATAAAGGTTACTATAAATAATACTGACTTGCGCATGGAAATCCCTTTTTTCTCCTACCTGCTAAGCACAAGAGAAATATATCCTTTGCCATTCAATAAAACATTTACTGCAGGGTCGATAAACAATTCCTTCGCCCCTGGAAAAAGCAGCACTCCCATTGTAGTGCAAAGAAAAGCCAGGAGTATCATTGAAAAACACATGGCGAACGGGACTTCTTTTATATCTTTTGATGCCTGTTTAAGCTCGCCAAAGAAAGCATATCTTTGAACCTTTAAAAAGGAGACAAGGGTCATAATACTGACTAACACAGCTAATGCCGCCAGGAAAAAATGATGAGACTGAATACACGCCATAATAATTATCAGTTTGCTCCAGAACCCGTTGAAGGGAGGTAGCCCCGCAATTGACATTGAAGCTATAAGTGAAGTGCCCCCGGTAACGGGCATTTTTTGATTAAGCCCGCCTAACCTTTTAAGCTGGCGGGACCCTGTTCCATAAACAACGGCTCCTGAATTTAAGAATAATAAAGATTTAAAAACAGAATGATTCAGCATATGAAATAAACCGCCTAATATACCAAGGGGAGTCATAAGCCAGATGCCAAGCATGACATATCCCATCTGACTTATACTATGGTAGGCCAAAAGCCGTTTAAAATCCCATTGGGCAAAGGCGAGAAATACACCCGCGGTCATTGAGATTGCTGAAATATATAACATCATATTAGAAAATATTGGTGTTACACCGATAACATTAAACATTATCCTGACTAATACGTAGATACCTATTGCCTTTATTAATACTCCTGAAAGCATGGCTGAAATGGGGGCAGGCGCTGACGGATGGGCATCAGGAAGCCAGGCATGAAACGGCATCATAGCTCCTTTCAATCCAAAACCGACTAAAAACAATATCCCGGTTAGAATAAGAGGGGTCTCTGTAGCTTTATCTTTCAATACCCGTCCAATGTCTGCCAGGTTAAGTGTCCCTGTAATGCTGTAAATAATAATAATACCTAAAAGAATAAACGCCGATGCCACTGTGCCCATTACCTGATACTTGAATGATGCCTCAAGTTCATCTGCTTCGGTGCCGAAAGCCACCAAGGAATAGGAGGCGATAGCGGCAACTTCTAAAAATACATATATATTAAACAGGTCTCCACTCAATACGACTCCGTTCATCCCGGTAATCATCAATAAAAAGAGAGTGTAGTATAAAGGTTTGTTCGTAAATTTATTCATATAACTGATGGAAAAAATAAGCGAGATAAGACCTATCATATTAATGATAATCAACAGGAGCAGTGAAAGACCGTCCAGTACTAAATATATTCCTACCGGGATCCCTTTAACAGGCATCCAGCCACCGACTTTATATACTAACACCGGGTTGTTCAATAAACTGAAGACCAGTACTACCAGCACCACAAGAATAAAATTAGCTATAATGTCAGAAATCAATTTTGAAACCTTTTTTAATAACTGAATTAGAAGCGCTCCGCCTAAAGGCAGCACGACAAGAACAGGCAACAGGTACTGGGTAATGGAAGATGAACCCATTAGTATTATCCTTTTAATTTCCTGATTTCTCTAATATCAAATGTTCCATATTTCTCATAGATACGGACTGCTAATGCCACCAGCAAAGCAGTAGTAGCTAATCCAATTACTATTGCTGTTAACACAAGCGCCTGCGGAAGCGGGTCAACATAATTATTTTTTTCTGTTAAGGATGTTATAATCGGAGGTACTGCTTTATGTTTATACCCAACAAGGGCTAAGAACATGAATAAAGAGTATTCTATTATGGTCAGACTAATGATAATTTTAATCAGATTCCGTTTGAGCAGTATGCCGGAAAGTCCCACCAAAAACAATAAACCGCACAGGAAATATATCATTTTTTATCACCTTTTTTCACAAGCATGAATGCTATGACTATGGAACACAGGGCGGCTGAAACTTCTATTCCGATAGCAATATTACATAAGGGAACGGTACCAGCGCTGAATATGTTTAAAGGTTTTCCTTTGCCTAAAAAGTTTAAAAAGAAAAAGGTTCCCATACAAAGTCCGATAGTGGATATTACCCAGAACAGAAATATACCTGAACTTTCCAGAAAACCTGCTTTCTCTCTTACTCTATTTATCTTTTCTTCATCAATACCATTGGCAATAATCAAAAGTATAAAAGCGCCGGATATAACAATGCCGCCGGCAAAGCCCCCGCCGGGAGTCAGATGGCCGAACACCACAATATAAATACCGTAGAAAAATATCAGTCCGGCTAATAATCTCGAAATCGTCTTTACTATTTCTGTCATACCTTTCATTCTTTTCTTCCTTTTCTTCTTAGAACAGCTAATATTCCCATCACCGCCGTAAATAGCACCGTTGCTTCGCCAAGGGTATCATAAGCCCTGAAATCAAGGATAACCGAAGTAACTAAATTTGCCGCCCCTGTCTTTTCAAGTCCCTGTTCGATGTAATATTCAGACATCCTTAATTCTGGGTAGCCAAAAGCGGGCAATTCTTTAAATGTATCCCCCAGAATAAATAACAGTATTATTAAAACAATGACCGTTGCTATTCCTGAATAAATTACAACTGTAGATTTTCTAACTTTAATTTCCTTCATGGTTGTTTTCATAACAGCCGCAATCAAAATAACCAGAGTTAAGGTTTCCACCGCAATCTGGACAATTGCCAGATCAGGGGCCTGCAATATCAAAAATACGAGTGTCAGACCGAATCCCACTATTCCCATAGAGATGACAGCGGATAACAGGTCCTTGGATTGAACAGCGACTATCGCCCCCATAATCATCAATATCATCAATAGTATTAAAAGTGCAAACAAGGCACACCTCCTTTTATGTGGCTGAGTAATTATTAGTCAGCCAATTTACTAATCAACAAAAGAACAACCAGCCCTGCAAGAATCCACAGCAGATACGTTGAAAGTATTCCTGTATGGATGATACTCAAGGCACCAGAAATGTTAGAGGCGATATTTTTGCCAATGTTATAAATATCAAAATACCCATTTTCAGCCCTGTCGTATAATCCTTTTAGAAAAGATAATGATTTTATAGGACCATAAAAATGAGTTCCGGGAATTCTTATACTCTCCTCATCCAGAGTTTCACCGCCAACAAATACGTCTTTCACTTCCAGGGTTCTAACATAACGGAACAGGTATATTAAAAAACCGGCTCCTAAGCTTATAAGAATAAGCACAGTTGCTCTAACGGGCCGCCATAATCCAAAGTCAAAATATATGAAATCTCCACCAAGCACCGGGGCTATAAAGACTTTCAAAGGAAACCACATAAATATTCCGAAAAAGACACACAGTAACGCTAAAATAATCAGCGGTATCTTTATAAACCAGTTTGGCGATTTTATATCATTCAAACCAGATGGCTTTTTACTGAAGAATAAAGAATGAAGAACTTTTACAAAGGATGCCAAAGTTAAAGCGCTGCCAAACATGGCCGCAACTAAAAAGAGCCATAACAAGGCGCCTTTTATACCGGTAGTCGCTGTGGCCTTTGTTATGACTGCCTGGTAGACCAACCATTTTGAGGCAAATCCATTAAACGGCGGCACCCCGGAAACAGAAAGGGCAGCTATTGTACAGGTGATACAGACAACCGGCATGAAGTGGACAAGTCCGCCAAGTTTTTCCAGTTCAGAGGTTCCTGTTTCTTTCTCCACCGCGCCTCCGCACAGGAAGAGACATGATTTGTATATGGCATGATTTATCATATGAAAAAGACCGCCGACAATACCTATTGGTGTGCCGGTACCTATTCCTAAGACCATATAACCTACTTGACTGATAGCACAAAAGGATAAAAGTTTTTTCAGATTACGCTGAACCAGAGCCATCATAACAGCGGAAACAATGGTAAAGGCACCTATAAACATCAGTAAAAATCCCATCTTTGTCCCTATCACGAAGACATTTAGAACAAGGCGGGCAAGAAGATATATTCCCAGAAGTTTATCAAGAGATGCCGGCAGAAAGGCAAGCACAGAGACGGGTGCGGTTTCAGCTATAGAAGGTATCCAGGTATGGAAAGGCATTGCCCCTGCTTTTGCAAAAGCTGCTGATATCATAAAAATAAAGGCAAATCCCGTTAATATCCCATTTACAGGAATACTTACCTCACTTATCGTCATATTTTTTGAAAGATAATAGACGATGCAAACACCGATTATCATTAGAACATCTGTGCTGCCAACTATAATAAGCGTTTTTTTAGAAGCGGCAGATGCCGCGTCTCCATTGTTTATTCCGACGAGTAAATACAAGAGTAAGGCAATTATCCCGAAAAAGAAGAGCATCACTATAAAGTTATTTGCCAGTACTGCTCCGGAAGACATTCCAATAGTGAACAAGATATATGTATAATACTCTTTCAACCTGGGTATATTTTCCAGCCATCCTATTGAATAAACTATAATAACAACACCGAAAAAGGATATTCCAATCAGTACAAAGGCGCAAAGTGCGTCCACAATAAAGTCAAGTTGCATATCCATAACTGCAACGGGGAACCTTTCAAAGACCACTCTCTGGTTTCCAGTAAGAAATATATTTACGGCAGCGATTAGGTTTATAATTATCAGCGTCAGAGTAATAATTTCAATCAGCCGTCTTTTGCGATTGGGGATAAAAAGACAGATGATTCCACCAATAGCCGGGAGTAATATCACTGTTTTAACTAATAAATAAATATCCAAAATTCACCTCGTCGTAATTTCCGCTGCTGTACTCTTAATTCCAAATTTCATACACCGATAAGAGCGAGGATAAACCCTGTTATTGCCAAAATCGTTACAGGGCCCCAGAAAAATTTTATTGCCTGGTCAATCCTTAACCTCGGGTGTATAGATTTAACTAATATTATTAGTGTAAGTATCACAACATATTTAATGACAAGATAGACGATATTCTGCCACGAATTAATATTAAAACCTCCTAAAAACAGAGTGATTAAAAATAAAGGCAGTGTTACTAACATTATTGCATTAGTTAATTTGAATAGTGCGAGCAGGACGCCGGAATATTCTGCAAGGGTCCCGCCAATAATCTCACTTTCTGCTTCAGGTATATCGAAAGGAAGGTAGGTGAGTTTTGCCTGCATACACGTAAAAACAACTATAAAGGCTATAACACCGGACAAACTGCCTATTAATACCCCGGACTCCGCTTGATATAAAATTATGTCGCTGATTAGTATTGATTTTACTTTTAAGATGAGAGTAAATATGGCTATAATATAAGGCAGTTCATAAGCCACCACCATACTCATCTCACGGCTGGCGCCAACCGCAGAGAAAGGATTATTCGAAACAGAACCTGCAAAAATCATACTCAGTGACGGCAGAATTAAAAGATAAAGTAAAACAATCAAATCACCTACAAACGAGACATGGGGTACACTGTTTTCCAGCCAGATTAGAGTTGCGGCGATGGTTATACCGGCCAATCCTATTAAAGGTGATAGTACAAACCAGAATGCATTGCTGCCGGCCGGAATGATAGTCTGTTTATACAGGAGTTTGCCAATGTCAGCGTAACACTGGTACCAGGGTGGCCCCATACGAGACTGGATAAGGGCTGTTACCTTACGGTCCACCCACATAAAGAATAGCCCCAGTATCCCGGTAAAAAGAAAACCGGGAAATAACAATAAATAAAATACAGGTTTCGCTATCTCCATCATTTCACTCATTGGCTGTTATCTGCTCCACTATCAATTCAGAAAAACCTTTTTCTTTCAGATATTCCGCCGCGACCTTTTTATCCACCAGTCCCAGTGCGACAGCCACACCGAATAGTATGGCTTCAGGTCTTGGGGGACAGCCCGGGATATAGAAATTCACTGGTATGACCTTGTCCACACCGCCAACTACATTGTAAGAATCAAACCATATCCCACCCCCCGTGGCGCAGGACCCTATGGCAAAGACAAGTTTAGGGTTCGGCACAGATTCATAAAGGGTCTTCAAACGGGGACAGACCTGGCGGCTGACGGCTCCGGTCACCAGCAGGGCATCGGCATGCCGGGGCGAACCGACTAATTTTATCCCGAACCGTTCCACATCGTAGAATGGGGTCAGGGCGTCTATGATTTCTATATCACATCCGTTGCAGGCGCTGGCATTGGCATGATAGACCCAGATGGATTTCTTAAAACATTTCTTTAATATTGAAGACATGACTACCTCTTTATTATTTCTTCTTTTGTATAAATCTTCTCTACCCCTGTTCTTACATCCACTACTGCCATTCGTTCCGTACAGGAGTAACAGGGGTCAAGGCTACCGATAATAATCGGGACATCGGCTATCTGTCCCCCCTTGATTATATAGGGAGCACACTGAAGATTCGCATAAGTGGGGGCCCGCACTTTCCATCGATACGGTCTGTTGTCCTCTCCGGTCTGCACATAGTGTATTGCCTCGCCCCTCGGCGCTTCCACACAGCATATAGCCTCTCGGCCGGAAGGTATCTCTTCCATTACCTCGCCCATTATGGGACCATCAGGCATCTCAAGTAGACACTGTTTGATAATCTTTATTGCCTCTATTGTCTCTCTCAGTCTCACAAGTGTCCGTGCCCATATATCGCAACCGGTTTCTACTGCAACTTCAAAATCTACCAGGTCGTAGGCCGCGTAAGGGTGGTCAACACGGGAATCAATGTGGATGTTAGAACCCCTTGCTGTTGGCCCTACAGTACATATATCGCGCGCGACTTCTTCGGTCAGGATACCAACGTTCTTCAACCTGACATGAAGGGAAGTGTCCCCCATAACAGCGTCTATAACTTCCGTTGTTTCACGTTCGATTTTTTCAATCACTCTTATTATCTCATCGTATATGCCGGATGGTATGTCCCGGCGAACGCCACCTATAAGGTTCATCCCATACGTCTTGCGGTTGCCGCTTATCTTCTCACACAGCCACATCACAGGTTCCCTGATCCGCCATGACTGCATCAGCAGGGTGTCGAATCCAATAATGTGGACGGCGATTCCGAGCCAGAGAAGGTGACTGTGGATTCTTTCAAGCTCAAGCATTATGGTGCGGATATAATGGGCACGAAGGGGCACTTCTATACCTGCTGCGCGCTCGACCGCCTCACAGTAACAGGTGCTATGAATAAATCCGCAGATACCACAAATTCTTTCAGCCATGAAACATATCTGATTGTATGTAAGTTTGCTGTCCCCAATCTTCTCAATCCCGCGATGGCTGTAAAATCCCCGGTAGTCGCAATCAACAATCGTCTCTCCATCTACAAACAGCTTAAAATAAGCAGGCTCCTCCAGAACAGGGTAAAACGGTCCTATCGGGATGACCCTGGTACCTTCAGGCGGTTTCTTGAGTGGTACTTTATTCTGGGGTTCTGAGGGTGGTTTATAGTTATAAGGAAAATCCTTCCGTAACGGATAAACCCCTTCCGGCCAGTCATCCGCTAAAACGAGGCGGCGCGGGTCGGGATGATTCCTGGGATTTATGCCGACCAGGTCACGGGTTTCTCTTTCCGACCAGTTGGCTCCTGCTATGATTGGTGTAATAGAGTCTATATCCGGCTTTGCCGCATCTATTGCCACCTGGATACAGAGAAATATTTTTTCCCTGTCAAATGAAAACATATAAGAAACCACGTATTTTCCGCTCTGCTGAACCACATCTGTGGCCGCATTGACGAGAAACCTCGGCGAGAAAGTCTTGTTAAGAAAACAGATTACCGGGATAAGGGCATCGGGAGCAACCCTGACGAATAGCTGGTTTGATACCTTTTCCTCCGCCTTGATAATCTGTTTATCAAACTTTGTTTTTAACGTTTCGGTTATCTCTCTGGCTGTTAACATAATTACATCCTACTGTCTGAATCCCGTTACCATCATCTTGTCCAGGGGATGCTCCGGCTTAAAACACCTTGCACACCGCTGGCAGGTATCCATATAAATTTCTATTGTTACAGTAAGGTCCTCCTTGGTGTTGGTGGACAGTTCAAACTTATCTGTAAGTTTAACCGCTTTCTCCGGGCATACTTCCTCACACCTGCCACAGGAGATGCAGTTGGTAAGATTAAACTGTATCCTGCGCCAATCCTTACCGATATCAGTAACTTCAATAGCGCCTGGCGGGCAGACATTGGCACAACCCGCACACCCTGTACACCTGTCGATATCCACCTTGAGTTTTCCTCTAAAGCCCTCCGGTGGCGGCGATGGTTCATATGGATAGGGAAGTGTAACCCTGCCCGCCTTTAAACATATAAGTACCTGTTTTAATTTGCTGATAAACATTTTGCGCCTTCACCTGTCATCATCGAGTACAACGTATCCGCTGTTTCCCTTACCCGGGGAGTCATTGGGCTTCCGTATGAGGTATTCCCAGGTTGTATTCCCAGCAAAAGCACCTCTGCCCCGGTTTCCTCTTCCAGGTATTTCATAAGTAAGCCAATAGAAGCATTATGTGTCGAGTATCCTGTGGTTGAAACCTCCTGCCGGGTTAAAACCGCAATCGCACCCGGTTTTTCACCCATACAGACAGCATCCAGTATCATTATGGTATCAGGTTGTAATTTCCTGATTACGCCCGTATAACTCTCCGGTATTTCCTCGCAGTTTATTACTTCCGCATCGAGCCGGCCGGTGAGCCGTTTGGCAAGATAAGGTCCTACACCATCATCCCCACGGTCCGGGTTACCAATACCAAGTATTACGACGTTGCTGTTTTTTATCATCCGTTTACCTCCGGCTATTCCATCATTGCCTTCATTTCACGGTACGAGAATACCGGTCCATCCACACAAACGTATTTATGTCCGATACAGCAGTGTCCGCATTTACCCGCGCCGCATTTCATATGTCGTTCCAGGGTAGAAATAATCGTATCCTCCTTGAATCCCAGTTTTAGCAGGTCCTTAATCACAAATGGAATCATTACAGGCGGCCCGCAGACAAAGGCAACGGCGTTCTTGCTTTCAATTCCCGCTTTCGGGAAAAGCGTGGTCACTACTCCGACATTGCCCACCCATTTTTCATCACCACGGTCAACCGTTACGAGCGTAGACACATCAGGCTGGTCTTCCCATGCTTTAAATTCATCCCTGAATACAAGGTCGCCAGGCGTCCGTGACCCGTAGAGGATGATGACCCTGCCAAAATTATCACGGTTATCCAGGACGTTATTTATAAGCGAACGCAACGGGGCCAGACCTATTCCGCCGCCAACGAAAAGCAAGTCTTTGCCGAAAACTTCCTCATAGGGGAAACCGTTACCAAATGGGCCCCTGATGCCGACTTCTGAGCCTGACGGCAGACCATGCAGCACTCCTGAGACCAGGCCGACATTCTTAACGCTTAACTCAAAGAAGCCCTTGTGGCTCGGTGAGGTAGTAATGGAAATGGGCATCTCACCAATACCAAATATTGAAACCTCGAAAAACTGGCCGGAACGGTAAGTAAGGTTCTCCTGGATATCAGGGTCCTTGAATCGCATCGTGAACGTTTTCACGTCACCCGTTTCATTCCGGATGTTGTCTATTACGGCGATGTCAGGAAAATATACGTCTTTCATTAGTACATACTCTGCCAGGATGGCACAAGAACACAAAGTTCACAATGTAATTTGCCTTCTGAGATTTGTTTAAACATCATATCTCTTCTTCGTGCCTTAGTGTCGCGGCGGCCTGAACAGTTACTTTTTGTTTTCTGATTGCCTCGACAACTGAGGGCATGTTGATATCCCCCAAGCAGGTCGTAATGCATCGACCACAGCCAACACACCCATGTCTCTTATTTTTTTCTATATACTGATAGGATAACTTATGAAAAAATCTTCGTTTCAATCTATCCTTTTTATCACTTCTTAGAATCTCGCCGCCCGCTATCCGGGTAAATCCGGCAAAGGCGCAACTGTCCCATGTCCTCGTTCTGATTCCCGATTTCTCACTCAAGGGAATATCAACAATGTTATAACAGCAGCAGGTCGGGCACACATAGGAGCATCCTCCACAATCAAGACAGCGTTCTGCCAGTTTTTCCCACAAGGAATCATCCACTTTGGCTTCTGTAACTCTTCGGATGGCTTTACTTACATAGGCGCAGGTATCACCGAACTTATTCAACGCGTCCTCCTTTATCCTCTCAAGCTCCTTCACTTCATCAGATGAGGCCATATGGAAGAAATGTTCATTGCCGTAAATAATTTTGAGGCCTCGGGCCGAACCGACCTCCACTGCATAATCTCCGTTCATAGAGGTTAGTTGTAGGTCGTAATCTTCCTCAAGGAAAGGTCCGCCATCACAGCAGACGCAGAAACAGTTCTCTCCAGGTTGATGACATCCAAAGGCGATGATGAAAGTATTGGCTCGTCTCTTGATGTAATGGCTGTCGGGGAAAAGCGGCTCTTCATCGGGAGATTTCTTGCTCAGAGAACCTCCTCCAAAGAATCTATCAAGGAAAACCAGTGCGTTTACATCACAGGGACGAATGCCAAATATCATTCTTACCCGGTCATCATAACGTGGCGTAATCTTGTAACCGTTGTCATATCTGTATTCGAACATTACTTCCGTCTGTGGCAGGAAAAAACGTTTTGGTGGAAGTACTGCATTAACATATTGCCAGTCCCACGCCACGTCCTCTATGCTTTCAATCGGGTAGAATATCACCTCTTCACCGTGACCCCTGACCGGCGCTATAACCTCTCTGGTCTTTATAAATACTTCCATCAGGGCAACGAGGTTGTCTCTGGTAATTATCCATAAGTCTTCTTCGTATCTGCTCATCTTCAATCTATCTTGAGGGCCTTCGCTAATTTAATCTACATTCATAGTTTCATTACCGGTTCTATCCTAACAGCACAGAGCATTTCAGGTGCCTTTCCATTCGCAAAGTTGCTCGGGTTCAACAGTACTTTACTTGCC
The DNA here is from genome assembly GCA_030604525.1 of Phycisphaerae bacterium. Lineage (GTDB taxonomy): Bacteria > Planctomycetota > Phycisphaerae > Sedimentisphaerales > Anaerobacaceae > JAUVVQ01. Next base: position 12,336 of record JAUVVQ010000032.1, read on the forward strand.
GTATTTTTATAATGCTGCGGGATAAAGACGGTCTTTACCTGGACTCTATCGGTGACCATAGCGGCGGTTTCCATTTCGCCGCGTTTGGATATTATTCTTATGCGTTGATTTTTTCTGATACCTAATTGCTCAGCATCCTCCGGATTTATAGCCGCAAACACATCCGGATATTCTCGGCTGAGAGTGGCTGAACGTCTCGTCATTGTCCCGCTGTGCCAGTGCCAGTACAGACTTCCGGTAGTGAGTGTAAAAGGATATTCCTCATCGGGTGGTTCCACAAGCGGAATGTCTTCCACCGGAGTGAAATGTTCTTTGCCCCTCCCATTTTGTTCGATAAGTGGAAAGGTTATCTTAACACCTGCAGAAAAATCACGGCGTAGAACAGCTGTTCCCGGATGTTCTTTATCCGGGCAGGGCCACTGTAATCCCCACTCTTCATCCAACCGTTCATAACTGATGCCTTCATAAATCGGGGTAAGATGTGATATTTCTTCCATAACCTGTACCGGAGAATCATAATTCATCCTGTATCCGATACGGTTTGATACTTCAGTGATAATTTTCCAGTCAGGCAGTGCTTCTCCGGGAGGACTGACGCCGGCCCTTACTCTCTGGACTCTTCTTTCTATACTTGTAAATGTTCCGTCCTCTTCAGCAAATGATGCTGCCGGCAGGACTATATCGGCAAATTCGGCGGTTTCTGTCAGGAAGATATCCTGAACAACCAGGAACTCTAATCCCTTTAGCGTTTCTGATATGAGTCCAACATCCGGAGCGGTTATAAGCGGATTTTCACCCATGATATACAGGGCTTTCAATCTCCCCGGCGAAAGCATTTCCAGTATGGAAAGGCCCGGCCTTGCAGGCAGCCTCGTATTCCATTCAGATTCAAATCTGGCTTTTTCGGTTTCGCTATCCACCCGTTGATATCCCGAATAAAACCCTGGTAATGCCCCCATATCGGCTGCTCCAAGGGCATTGTTCTGCTCCTGAAGGGCGACTATCCCGTTGTGTGGCCCATCCAGATGACCGCACAGCAGGGCAAGATTTGCCAGTGCGCATACATTATCCTTTCCGGCTGCCTGCCCCGTGACTCCTGTGGAGTAAACCATCATCGCCCGACCGGTTCCTGCAAACAGGCGGGCCGCTTTCTTCAGGTCAGACCCTGAAACATCGCAAACCTCCGCCACATAATCAGGGGTATATTTTTCAACCATTTTTTTTAATGAATCTAAATTGGATGTGGCACGAAAGACATCTTCTTCGTTTATCAGTCTATCTTTCAGGATAACATGAATGAGACCGTTTATGAGACCAACATAAGTTCCCGGTTTCAGGCGCAGATGCACATTTGCAAAATTAGATATCTGGGTTTTCTGCGGGTCTATTACTATCAGTTTTGTTCCTCGTGATACGGCTCTTGTTATCCGGGATGCCACCTGGGGGTGGGTCTGGGTGGTGTCGGTACCGGCGGCCAATATAACTTCGGTATCCTCAAGCTCGTTCAGGGAATTTGTTGATGCCCCGAAGCCGAGCGATTGCATAAGCCCGGGGCAGGTTGCGGAGTCGTAGAGTGAAGCACCATTGTCGATGTTGTTTGTTCCCAGCGATGCCCGACAGAATTTCATCAGTACAAAGTTGTCTTCATTTGTACATTTAGCCGAAGCTATCACACCTATGGAATCACTGCCGTACTTATCTTTAATTCCGATTATTTTTCTCGCTGCCACCTCAAGCGCTTCCCGCCAGCTTGTCTTCCGGAAAGCCCCGCCTTCCCGGATAAGTGGTTTTTTTAATCTGTCCGGGTGATGTACAAATTCGTAGATGTGCCATCCTCTCGCACACAATCTGCCGCGGCTTACGGGATGTCGCCGGGACGGCGTTACTCCTGTGACATACCCTTTCTCAATCTGCAGGTACAGTCCGCACCCGCACCCGCAGAAGGCACATGTTGTTAGTACATCTTTCATAGTTACTCTGGTTTGCCGTACCTATCCTTTCAGCAATTTTTCAATTCTTTCCAGTAAGTCCGAAGGTTTTACGGGTTTTTCCACATAGTCGTCCGCCTCGAGACATTCGCCATCTGTTGCAGGAGAAAACTTGAACCCTGTTTTCTCCGCGATGGCTGAAATAGTAAGTATGGGAATTTTTTTCAGTTCTGAATCGTGTTTCAATCTGTAACATAGGGCAAAACCATCATCCAGTTTGTCCATCATAATATCGAGGAGAATTAAATCGGGCTTTGTGTTTTTAATCTTCTCCATCGCAGAGTCTCTGTCATAAGCAGCATCGACTGTATATTCTTTGCTCTCGAGGATGGCTCTTATCGATTTGACGTAATCAAGGTCGTCATCTACAATCAAAATTTCGGCTTTTTTATTCATCTTTTTATCGTGCTTCCTCTGTAGAATTTTTCCAACACACTACAAATCCTCATCACTAACTGCTGATGGCCAAAAGATTTTACGTAGTAGCACAAGACGTACTTTTAGCCGGCGTTCCTCTCAAATCCACCTTTGGCAAAAGAATGGCAAAGGTAGTCCCTTTGTAAGGCCTGCTGACTACTTTGATAGAACCGTTATGCGCTTCGATTATCCTCTTTGCTATCGGCAGTCCTAATCCGCTACCGGTAACACCTCGAGTCTCTTTAGTCTTCACCCTGAAAAACTCATCGAAGATAAAATGCAAGTTCTCTTGAGAAATCCCTATTCCCGTATCGGAGACCTCCGCTACTAAATGATTGTGTTCCTCCTTCGTGCTTACGGTCACCGTTCCTCCTTCTATATTGTAGTTTATTGCATTGCTAACCAAATTCGTGAACGCTTGTTTTAAAGCTTCTTTGTTGCCTTGAACTACGGAAGGGCTATCGCAGAAATCCGTCTCCAGGGTGACTTTCCTAACTTCTGCCAGCGGTTTCAGAAGTTCTATGGTTTCGGAAAGAACAGCAGGCAAAGCCACAGGTTCGAATTTCTCTACGAGGTTATCGGCTTCGATACGCGACATATTGAGCCAATCGTTAACAAGCTTTAAAAGCTCGTCAATACGCTTGCTTGCCTCTTTTATCATTTCTTTCTGCTTGCTGGCTACCTCGCCGGCAAACCCCTCCAGGATTACCTCAAAATACTGCCGAATAGAAACAAGCGGTGACCGCAGTTGGTGGGAGACAAGGGTGATGAAGTTCTCTCTCATCTTCTCCTTTTCCTGCTGTAATCGTGCAGACTTAAGAGCAAGTCTTCTCCTTTCCAAACCCCTCCTGGTAACAATCCTTAGTTGGTCCGGCGTGAATGGCTTGGGGAGAAAGTCATAGGCATTCCGTTTCATCGCTTCCACAGCTGATTCTATGGTAGCATAGCCGGTTATAACTACAGCAACGATGTTCGGGTCAATATCTCTAATCTTCTCCAGAAGTTCCATTCCGCTCATCCCCGGCATTTTGAGGTCAACCAGCACCAAATCGGGCTTTATCTCCCTTATCTTTTGCAACCCACTTACCCCATCTTCAGATGTTTCTGTCCGGTAACCGTTTTTGTCCAATACCTGACAGCAGCAGTCCAGCACAGCTTTCTCATCATCAATGACTAAGATAGTGTCCTTCCCCTCCGTCATATTCTGTTGGTCAGCCGTTTTATAATTGTCTCTCATTTTTTCCTTCTATCCTTTCAAGAGCTTCTCGACCCTCTCCAGCAGCTTATCCAGTTTGACCGGCTTCTCCAAATAGTCATCTGCTGGAAAATATTCCCCATCTGTCTTAGGAGAGAATTTGAATCCCGTTCTCTGAGTAATGGCCGATATGGCAAACACTGGAATATTCTTCAACTCGGGGTCGTGCTTCAGCTTGTAACAGATGTCAAAGCCATCGGTTAATCTCTCCATCATGATATCTAAGAGAATCAAATCCGGCTCCATTTCGTAAATCTTTTTTAAGGCCTCTGTCTTATTGCCAACGGATTGTACCTCGTACCCTTTCGGGGTCAGGGTCATTTCTACCGCCTTGACAAAAAGGGGGTCATCATCAACAATGAGAATTTTGGCTGGTTTATCCATCTTTTTCACCTTCTTAACCTTTCCCAGTTTTTTGAGCACGTCTCGAACTGCTTCAATCAGTTCTTTTTGGTCAAAGGATTTTATATAGTAATAGAAGATATCCTGCTTCCGCACTTCCACTTCTAACTCTATTGTATTCTCAGCTGTGGTCATTATTATCTGGACTTTGGGGTCAATTGCTTTCAGAATCGGAACCGCCTTAAAGCCTTCCATCTCAGGTAGCTCAACATCCATAATGATGCAGTCGAATTTTACATCATTGAGCCTTTCTGCTGCTTCCCTAACACCTTTACTTATTTCTACGTCATAACCTTCAGTAATAAAGAGTGACGACAGCTCTTGGGCAGCGTCACAGTGGGGGTCTACAATCAAAATTCTCCTATTTCCAGATTCCATTTGAGATGACTGTGTCCTTTCTCGCGCACTCTCACATAACTTATTTATTCTTTTGTTGTAATTCTTCCAGCCTATATTCTCTGAAGTCTTCCGGTATCAGTCTGAATTATCTCATTGCCGGACCTTGTTCGTTGTCGAGTTATAATCTGAGCCATTTTCTTACTCTTACCCCATTCTTTGCGCATTACTGCATTACCACTGGAACGATTTTTGCTGGAATGACAATAATCACCCACAGTGATAGCTCTAACATCGTTGTTTAACCTTTTTTGAACTCGCATGTAAGCTTGGGGACAGTGTCCTTATCAATTATGATAGCTTCGTATACGAGTAACGGCTCGTTTGGTGTACGGACAGGCGCGATCACAAAGCGGCTGTCCTGCTCCTCGTCTGCCTGGATGAAAGCATAAAGGCCTAACCCAGAGTCGAGGAGATACTGGGCGGCTTCCGTTAACTGCTCGAGCCTCCAAGTCTCCATGTAGAAGGCATCATCAACGAAGAAAACCCGGGATTTTGATGGTGGTGACATGTAAGAGTTTACCACCTTTCCTGCTGTAACCGGCAATTTAACCATGTCTTTTGTCTTTCACTCAGTTTTCCCACATGACTTTCTATCCATTGTATGTCGCTGCTTAGCAACGCGGCTTTTTCCTCCCAGGTAAGAGCATACCCTTCAAGTGCTTTTGACCCTTGCTCCGTTAATTGAGCAATAAATTGGTCTTCTCTATAAGCTCTATCAAGAACTTCTATCACAGCTTTTGCACTCATAATTCCCCCTTGATTTCTAAAACTCTTTTCTTTCGCAAATAAGTTGAGTAATAAGCTCCTCCAACAAAAAACGCTCCCCCAACGATGTTGCCTAAAGTAACTGGAATGAGATTACCAATGAGGAACCTTGACCAGGTAAGGTTGTTGAGTGTTTCGGTTAACCCACTTGCAGCAACTACACTTGAGTTTCCCTTGAGAAGCAACCCCATAGGAATAAAATACATATTGGCGATGCTGTGCTCAAATCCGCTTGCAACAAACGCCATAATTGGGAAGTAAATGCCCAGAATCTTACTTACAATATCCTGTCCTGCCACCGCCAGCCACACCGCTAAGCAAACTAACCAGTTGCAGCAGATACCTCGGCAGAATGCCTCTACAAAGGGTAGATTCGCCTTCCCATTAGCAATCGCCAGAGCTTTTGCTCCAACGCCAAGATGTCCCGCCTTCCACAAGCCTGAGTAGTACATGATTCCTACAAGAAAAAGGGCTCCAACAAAGTTCGATAGATACACCGTGCCCCAATTACGAAGGAGTTTCCCGACTTTGATATTGTGCTGCATAACACAACCCAACATCAGACAATTCCCGGTAAAAAGCTCGGCTCCGCCGATGACTACGAGCATCAGACCGACACTAAATACGCTTCCGGCAAGGAACTTTGAAAAACCAACTCCAAGATGTTCTGTAAGATCATGGGTTACTATTGTGGATAGCTCCGCCCCAAAGCCAATATAGACTCCGGCAAGAATACCTAAGATAACAAGGCACCTGAGTGGCATTTCCGCCTTTTGCTTTGATGTCTCCTCTACTTTTTTGCAAACTTCAGACGGACTCAAAAATCCAGCCATGATTTCATCCTAATTCTTAAACATTGTGTTTTTGTTTATGCTCTCAATCAACCAAGGCTGCTTCAATCATTGCCAGTATTTGTTCATTCTTGAATCCTTTTTGCTCCATTGCGCCACTGGGACAGGCGGCGACACAACCGCCACAGCCCTTACACATTGCCTCATTGATTTGTATAACCTTCTCATCATCGCTGCTGCTTTTGCGAGGCACAACCTCCAGAGCGTTATAGTCGCATACCGGTACGCAGATGCCACAGCCGTCACAGAGGTCCTCGCTGACCGCTGCGATGGTCGGCTCCGCTTTGTATTTATCCTTTGAGATTACGGTGCAGGCTTTTGCTGCTGCAGCTTCGGCCTGAGCGATTGTTTCCGGCATGGACTTCGGGCTGTGTGCAAGGCCGGCTACAAAGATGCCCTCAGTGGCAAACTCAACTGGCCGTAGCTTTGCATGTGCTTCGAGGAAAAACCCGTCTTCGTTCACAGGAACCCTTAGCCTCTGAGCAAGCGATTCGTTGCCACTGGCAGGATTGATTCTGCTACTTAAGACAAGCAGGTCAGGCTCCAATATGAGTTGTCTATCCAACAACGGTTCGTGGACCACGACTTTCAACTCACCGTTATTAGTTACCGTGGGTTTGTTGTCCAAGTCATATCGTACGAAGATAACACCTTTGTCACGGGCAGCCTGGAAATATCCTTCGTCGAAGCCGTAAGTGCGGATGTCACGGTACAATATGTAAACTTCGGTTTCGGGTGAAAGCTCTTTAATTTTCAGTGCATTTTTGACGGCAGTACTGCAGCATACCCTGCTGCAATACATGTGTTCTTCTTCGCGTGAGCCAACACACTGAATCATAACGACTGATTTTGCCGTAGATATCTGGCTATCCTTTGAAAGCAAGTCCTCCGCTTGCAATTGGGTTATAATACATTCGTCGCTGCCATATAGATATTCATCAGGTTTGGTTTCACTTCCACCCGTAGCAACAATAATGACACCGTGCTTTACCTTTGTCTGCTTGGTGCTGGTTTTCAAAGTACTTTCAAAGTTGCCGACAAATCCTTCAAGGCTCTCCAGCTCTGTGCCGGTATAGGCAGTAATGTTTTGATGCTTTTGCACATGCTTGGTGAGAGTTCTTAGATACGCTTGGATGTCCGACTCCACAAATGTATAGCGTAAATTTCTCAGGTTTCCTCCGAGTTGGTTTTCGCGTTCGACCAATGTGACCTCAAAACCCTGGTCGGCGACACCCAGGGCTGCTGTCATACCAGCCAGACCACCGCCGATTACAAGAGCCGAGGGGGTGACATCCAGGGATGCTGCCGCTAATGGCTCAACCAGTGTAGCTTTAGCTACCGCCATACGAACAAGAGTTTTAGCTTTTTCTGTGGCTTCTTCAGGTTCATTCATATGAATCCAGGAACACTGTTCTCTGATATTAGCCATCTCGAACAGGTGTGCGTTAAGGCCTGCCTCACGCAAGGTTTGCTGGAAAAGTGGCTCATGTGTGCGAGGGGAACATGATGCTACCACCACTCGATTCAGGTTGTATTTGGTGACCATTTCCCGAATATGGTCCTGGGTATCCTGAGAGCAGGTGTACAGGTTATCCTCGGCGTAAACAACGTTCGGCAGACTCCCGGCATATTCGGCGACATCCGGAACGTCTACCACAGCACCGATATTTATACCGCAGTGACATACAAAAACTCCTACCAGTGGCTCTTCGCCGCTGACGTCGCGTTCCGGTGGAAATTCGCGCTCAACCGTCAGGGTATCTCTTACATCAGCCAAAAACTGAGATGCCTTACCGGCTGAGCCGCTGGCCTGAGTTACAGTCTCTGGTATATCTTTGGGGCCGGATGCGGTGCCGCCAACAAAGATTCCCGGACGCGAAGTATCGAGCGGTCGTAAAGGGTTGGTCCAGATAAAGCCATTGGGGTCGAGCCGAACACCCAGCTTCGCAGCCAGACTTCTTTGTTTTTCAGCAGGTTGCAGACCGACCGACAGCACCACCATATCAAATTCTTCCTCAGCCACCGGCCCGGATTGCTGAGTATATTTGACGGCCAGTTGAGCACTGCCATCTCTTTCGTAAACATCGCAGACTCGTGCTCGCTCAAAACGCACCCCATATTCGTTCTTTGCACGCTCGTAGTATTTATCGAAGTCCTTGCCAAAAGCACGCATATCCATAAAGAAGATAGTAACGTCAACATCTTTGAGATGTTCCTTGGCAATAACCGCTTCTTTGATTGCATACATACAACACACTGACGAGCAGTATGCGTTTCGGCAGGATATATCCCGCGAGCCGACACACTGCAGGAATGCAATCCTTTTTGGCTCCCTGCCGTCAGAAGGCCTTTTGACATGTCCGGCGAAGGGGCCTGAAGCAGACAAGATTCGTTCAAACTGGATGCTGCTGACTACATCATCATATCTGTTGTAGCCATAATCGTATTTTAGTTTTGCCATATATTCTTCAAATCCTGGCACAACTACTACAGCACCGATATTTATTTCATCGATAACATCCTGCTGTTCATGACAAATTGCGTTTGCTTTACAGACCTTAACGCACTCCATACATTCCGAGCAGACGGAACAACTAAGGCAGCGTTTTGCCTCAGCACTGGCCTGTTGTTCAGTAAATCCTTTTTCAACCTCATCAAAGCTTTTAATCCTGGCTGTTGGCTCCAGTTCAGTTTGTTTTTGACGAGGTACAGTCAAGACCAATTTTTCAGGAAGAGGTGGTTTGTTTGTTATATCCTGCTGCGTTACTCGCGGCAGTGGTTCGAAAGCAACCCCTCTTAAGAAGCAGTCTACTGCATGGGCGGCCTTTCGTCCGCCGGCCATAGCCTTTATAACGCTTTGCGGTCCAGTGACGGCATCGCCGATAGCGAATACGCCTTCAATATTCGTGGAACAATTCAGTTCGTTTGCAACGATAGTACCCCAGGGGGTTTTTTGAATTTGCTCCTGGCCATCCTCCGGCTGGTCTAAATCTACTTTCTGACCAATGGCCGGTATCACCATATCAGTTTCAATGGTGAATTCAGAGCCTTTAATCGGCACAGGTCGCCGTCGTCCGCTTTCATCAGGTTCGCCAAGTTTCATCTCAGTACACTCGATTTGGCGGACCTTTTCATTGTTGCCGAGAAGAGACAGTGGAGCGGCAAGATAATGAATCTTAACACCTTCAGCTTCAGCAGCTTCAATTTCGGCATCAATTGCTGGCATTTCTGTCCGGGAACGGCGATAAAGAATGGTTGATTCTTCTGCGCCGAGACGTAATGCGGTGCGGGCCGAATCAATCGCAGAGTTGCCGCCACCAATCACAATTACTTTTTTCCCAACCTGTACTGTGTTGGTTCCATTGACATCACGTAGAAACGCAATACAGTCGACAACTCCCTCAAGTTGCTCACCTTCGATGCCGAGACTGCTGCCTATTTGTGCACCAACGGCCAGAATGGTCGCCTTAAAACCATCGTTTCGCAGTTGTTCTAAAGTGACGTCTTTGCCAAGCCATGAATTCAGACGCAACTCTACGCCAAGGTCAAGAACATCTTGCTTGATTTCCTCCTGCAGAACTTCCGGTGGTAAGCGGTAATCCGGAATACCCCAGGCTAACATTCCGCCTGGTTTTGACAAAGCTTCAAAGATGGTGGGTTGGTAGCCTTTTCTGGCCAAGTCACGAGCGGCAGTTAATCCGGCGGGACCACTACCGATTATTGCCACCTTTGCTAACTTCTGTTCAGATTTTTCGCTCGGTCTTTTGTAACTATGCCTGGGGCGGTAGCGGTCGGCAAGGAAGCGTTTTATAGCACAGATAGCTACCGGTTCATTGCTGGTTCCCAGGTGACACTTGGCTTCACAAAGATGATCGCAAACCAGGCCGAGCACGCCGGGCAAAGGCACGGTTTCAAGAATAACATCCAGAGCTTCATCGTATTTTCCAGCAGCGGTCAGAGCAACATAGGCGTTGATGTTGATTTCTGCCGGACAGCCAATTCTGCACGGGCTTTTGCCATGTTTGTCAATGACAAATGCGTTTGGATAAGCTTGCGGACAGGGCCGGAATATTGCCTTTCGCTCACCGAGTTCTGCGTCAAATTCATTAGAGACAGTAACCGGGCAGACTTCGACGCAATCGCCGCAGCCGGTACATTTTTCCAGGTTGACGTATCTGGCGTATTTGCGAATCTTAGCTTTGAAATTCCCTGCTGAGCCTGAAAACTCTTCCAACGCAGCCCAGGTGATAGTTTCTATATTCAAGTGCCGGCCGCACTCGACAATCTTTGGAGAGAGGATACACATTGAGCAGTCGTTGGTTGGAAAGGTTTTATCCAATCTGGCCATATTGCCGCCAATTGCAGGAGAGTTTTCCAATAAATAAACTTTCTGTCCGGACTCGGCCAGGTCAAGTGCCGCCTGGATGCCGGCAATGCCTCCACCAATTACGAGTACGGCCCCAACTTTTTCCCTCTTCTTGCTTTTAGCGGGTGCGATCACTTTTATTTACAGCCTTTCAAAAAATTCAGGACTCCTATGCATTTATTCACATAAATTCCAATTCATCGCGTTAGTCACATTCACAACTTGCGTGCCAGTTGGTCCCATTAAACAAAAAAGCCACTCAGGATTTCTCCTAAGTGGCTGATTAACAAGGAATTATCTATATTCTTATAAGTGCTCTTGGATATTTATCCCCCCTGTGAGCAGCTCTTAATATGGGGCATTTCTCCCCAATGATAGGGAAGGTTGCACCAAATACCCACCCTATTCCATTCCATATCTCTTCAGCTTCGAACGGAGAGTTTTACGGTCTATTCCCAGTGACTCTGCTGTCTTGCCTTTGTGTCCGTTGAACATCTTAAGCGTCTTGGCGATATGCCCTTTTTCTATATCAACAAGACGCTGGCGTTCACCAGCATCTGACCTTGACGGTATCTCAGCACTTAGCCCATAATATAATAAATCAGAGGGTTTAATTACCTCGTTTTCGGTTAATACGACGGCTCGCTCAATGGCATTCTCCAGCTCTCTCACGTTTCCTGGCCAATCGTATTCAACCAGAGCTTGCATGGCTCGATCAGAAATAGCTCTTATGTTCTTCTTTCTCTTCTTGTTATACTTCCTCAAGAAATGGTTAGCCAGTAGCGGAATATCATCTCTTTTTTCACGTAAAGGAGGAAGAGTAATCGGAACTACGCTCAAACGATAAAACAGCTCCTCGCGAAATGTTCCCGCTTTTATAGCTTCCTGCAAATCCTTGTTGGTGGCTGCAACGATTCGCACATCCACTTTGATGACCTGTGAGCTTCCGACTTTCGTAATCTCCCTTTCCTGGAGCACCCGAAGTAATTTTGTCTGAATATTTATGGTAATATTTCCAATCTCGTCGAAGAAAAGTGTCCCACCATTTGCCAGCTCAAACCGGCCGTATTTGGTTGCCGTGGCGCCGGTGAAAGAGCCTTTAACATGTCCGAACAACTCACTTTCAAAGAGGCTCTCCACTAAACTTCCACAGTCTACCGCTACAAATGGCTTATCCCTCCTGCGGCTGTGGCGATGTATCGCCCTGGCTACAAGTTCCTTGCCGGTACCGCTCTCTCCGGAAATAAGAACAGTTGTATCGGTCGGACCTACTTTCTGCACCAGCTCCTCGACCTTCTTCATCAATTTGTTCTGACCGACCATTATCTCAGGCCCAAAGCTTGTTTTCAACTCGCCTCGCAGCAGAACATTCTCGAGAGCAAGTTCCTTCCTGTCTAATGCCCGCTTGACTATTACTCTCAGGCTGTCGGGTGTGAAAGGTTTAGGAATAAAGTCATAGGCTCCCTTTTTCATGGCCTCGACGGCAGACTCTACGGTCGCATACCCGGTAATAACAATGACCATAGCCTCAGGATTACTCTCTTTTATCTTCTTCAATACCTCCATGCCACTCAAGCCGGGCATCTTTAAATCAAGGATGACAAGGTCGAAGGATTCCCTCTCCAGCATGGCCAGCCCCATCAGGCCATCCTCAGCCACCTCTACCATGTTTCCATTTCGGGAGAGTGTCTGCTGGCATGAATCTCGCATCGTTTCCTCATCATCGATGACCAGAATATTAGCCTGCCTGGGCATTTAGTCCTCCTTTCGCTTTAGAGGTAATCTGATAATAAAGCTGGTCCCTTTGCTCGGTTCACTTCTCACTTCTATGGTACCCTTATGCCTGGCAATGATTCCGTGGCTTACAGCTAAGCCAAGCCCGGTTCCGCGGCCTACCTCTTTGGTAGTGAAGAATGGGTCAAATATCTTCTCGCGATTCTCTGCCGGGATGCCGCAACCTGTATCGGTGAATTCGATTTCGACATATTCATTATCAGGTGCCATTCTGCTTGAAACCGTCAGCTCCCCCTTTCCTTCCATGGCCTCGGCAGCATTTAGGACGATATTTGTGAACACCTGTTGCATCTGGCTAACATCTATCAATACCTTTGGCAGAGACGAACAGATAACTTTGGTTATTTTAATATTTTGGAATAATGCCTGATTTTCAACTACAGCTAATGTTCGCTCTAAAGTCTCATTCACATCTGTCCGCTCAACCTTCGGTTCAGTTTGGCGGGCAAAATCAAGCAGCCCCTTCACGATGCCCTTACAACGTGAAGCTTCTATGACGGCTTTTTCCAGATTCTTACGCAGGACGTCTTTTTCTTCCAAATCCTCCAGAGCTAAATGAGTGTACATCAAAACGGCTCCAAGGGGATTATTGATTTCATGGGCAACTCCGGCAGCCAGTTGTCCCAATGTGGCCAACCTTTCCGATTTCATTATCTGTTCAGTGGCGTATTCTTTTAATTTGTCATCTCTTTCTTTTAGTGAAGAAGCCATAAGGTTGAATGTTTCTGCCAGTTCCGCTATTTCGTCTTTCCGCGTGGCCTCAACACGGAATTCCAGGTTACCCTTTGCCCACTGACCGGATGCAAATACTAAGCGTTTAATCGGCCGCAATACTCCGCTGGCCAAAAAACTCGAAATGACCAGAGCGATAATCATCCCCCCAAGCGTTATCCCCAGAAACAGGGCAATAGCTCTCTTTTGCATATCCGTAAATTTCTCTTCTAAAATTCCAACATAGAGCACACCAATTATCTTTCCCTCTATATTCTTTATTGGTTCATAGGCGGCGATATACCAGTTATTCACTACAAATGCCCTGTCTATCCAGGGCAGCCCTTTTCTCAACACCTGTTCGTATACCTCTTCGGATACTCGGGTCCCAATTGCGCGGCTTCCGTCCTCTTGCTTAACATTGGTTGAGATGCGCAGGTCACTTTGAAAGATGGTCGCTGTGCCAATATCCTTTCCTTTATATTTGACCCCCTGATATACCGTCTCTTTGACCCCGTCAACTATCTTATAGTTTCGATTAAGTAGATTACCTCCGTATAGAATGCCGACGAGGTTGCCATCATACCCGAAAACGGGCGCAGCAGCCTTAATCATCATTCCTGAAGTTTGCTCAGTTTCTCTGGTTGGCTTTTCTTTTGGAGTAGGGATGAATTTTATATGAGCTCGCTTAGCCAGGTCCTCCCCTTCTTTTATGAGTTCCTCTCTCGGCACTATCACTGTCTCGCCTATTACTTCCATGTCTGACAGTGCCCGCCTCACGAGCTCATCGTGTGCTTGACTATCGCCGTAGATGGATGGATTCCGTGCCCTGACGATGACCTGCCCATTTTCGTCCGTAAGGGTTAATATATCCAGGGATTCCCTCTTTCTTATCTCCTCCAGTTCTCTTTTTAGCGTTTCGCTATCCCCCTCTAAAAGAGCGTCCTTTATAAAGAACCTCAGGGCGGAAAGACGCAATAGGGCTTTAACTTCTTGAATTTCATCTTGATATATGTGCCTGGCAGAGTTCAGGTCAATTCTCACTTTGTCCTGAGCCTGACTGACTATACCCGTGCCGATTAACCGCATAGCTACCAGGGTAGCAGTCAGGCCACATATAATAATCACTGCCAGAAAACTTATAATCAGCTTTGCTCTTAGCGAGATTTTCATATTTTCTCTGAAAAGCTACGAAATTTATCTAAAATTCACGCCCTCTTGAAAAAGGCCTCAAGCGGCTAAATTGTTCTTTCATCCACCTTATATCTTAACAAAATTCCAGCAGCTTGCAAGCCAATGCACAACGGACTTCGCTCAAGAGGCAAAGTGGACCGAATCTCCTTATGCCTTATCGAATACCTGCAATAATTTTTGTCGAGTTTCGTCGCACTAATGTGGAATAGGGAGGGATAATATAAAGGTTGGATGTGAGACCGAAGCGTTCAGGGCTTCGGCTCGCATCTACCCACATATAGGGGGTATTACCTTTTTCAAAAAGTCCTCTTCCTAATTTTCTGTCCAACTTTCGGCAGCTTATAGCTTCTGCAATATGTTCGAGGGCGATTTTTTCTCTTCCTCCCAAATCCGCTCTGCATCAAAAGGCGATGCTAAATCCTCCACCCAAAGACACAACAAATCATCCCCCGCCTCGACCGCCTCCATACGCTCGCCGGGAACAACCATCCCGTTCTTTAAGATATATTTGTCAAATCTTTCAGCCATCCAAACATTCCCTTTTTGTCATTCTGAGCGAAGCGAAGAATCTCTTTTTCGAATTCCAATTTTAATCTGTGCCGGCCTGTGGTTTTTTCTTCTTAGTTTTTTAGCCGCGGATTACACTGATTTTAGTTCGCAGTTTGCTGTTCGTAGCAAAATAATCAATAATCAATAATCAATCTTTTCAGGCATATTATCATTTTTTGATTTTTTTGTATAGCGTAATTCTGTTGAAGCTAAACAGCAAAGGACGGCCACAGGTAAGAATAATTGGAATTACGTAACGACATTACCTCCTCCTGACCTTAATGATACGAATCAATTCGGTAGGCTTTAGCTATGACAAAGTAAGAGCTTATCCGAATAACCCTTCGGTTTTGTCATTGCGAGGAGCGAAGCGACGAAGCAATCTCTCATTGTCATTGCGAAGGAGCGAAGCGACGAAACAATCTCTCCTTGTCATTGCGAAGGAGCCGAAGGCGACTGCGGCA
>JAUVVQ010000011.1 GCA_030604525.1 Phycisphaerae bacterium
GTCGTCTTGGGCCGACTCCAGCAACGAAAAACAACGAGGCATCGATTGGCAGTTCACTGTTGAAAAAGCCCGGATTAAACTGAAGTCCCTGTACCCAAATCTTTAACCGTGACAAAGCACTAGGTTGTTAGATGGATATGATTATGCTCGAAGAATAATGCTACTGCACAACTATAATAAAAGACAGGGGACATTACTTGCAAACCCGAATTGGGGTGGGCCTTTGTTCGGTAACATGTATGGTAATAATTACAAAACTGTAGCAGATGGTTTAACTTCTCACCTTCATATGCATCCTAAAAAGGAGAATATCAATGGGGTGGCATGTATTGTCCTTGAAGGAGCATCTAAATATGGAAAGGTGACCGCATGGATTGCTCCTGAAAAAGGGTATAATGCTATGAAATGGGTCATTGAAAAGGATTCTCATAGTCTTTTTGCTGGTACTCCGCTTTCTGAAAAATGGCCAAGCTTAAAAAGCGTGAAAGATATATTTAATTTGAAAGAATTACAAAAAGTAAAAGTTAATGGCCGGACGGTATTTGTCCCAAAACTAGCACACATTTTACACATATTACCAACTTTCGTGATGGAACTAAAAACATCGACGAATTTGAATATAAAACCAGTGATATTAAAATTAAACCGGATTTTGAGTCTTTGGGAGCTTTTAAAATAAATTTTCCTGATGGGACTCGTGTATTTGATGAAGAATTTCTCAGTGTGGATTATATATGGGAAAATGGTAAGCCCGTGCCTTATATGAGCATGAGTGCTCTTGATGATATAGATAATCAGATTGAGCAATTGAAAGATGAAACCAAGGAGCAAGCTAAGCAAGTATCTGAAAAGGAGGTTGAGGTTGCCGAGAAGAGAGTTGCTAAGAAGCCACTAAGGCAGGGAAAAGCAGAAAGTCAGGGCGAAAGCAAATCGACATCAGGTCATTATAACATATTGGGGTGGGGTATGGGCGGTTTGGTGATTATTCTGATTTTGTGTATCGGCTGGTTCATCCTTCGTAATTTTAAAAGGAATAAAGATGAACAGTCATAATCAACGACAAGGTCGGCGTATTTCTTTTAGTTTACTGTTAGCTGTTTTCGTATTGTCTTTGTCAACTCCCATTAAAACATTTTCAGCCGGTCCTTACTGCGGAGTGTACTGTCTTTACGGTGCTATGAAATTATCCGGTTGTAAAGCAGAGCTAAGGCAATTAATAAAGCCGGAGTATATTGGTTCGCAGATGGGCAGTTCTCTGGCGGAGCTGAAAAAGGGAGCGGAGGATTTTGGTTTGAATGCAAAGACGGTGGGGAATTTAGGCGGTAAAGGGCTTCGGGAATCGCCATATCCGGTGATTTTACATGTTAAGTCATCGGCTGAGAGTTCCAGGTATGACCATTATGTATTGTATGTTGGTGAAAGTGCTGGTAAGTCGCGGATATTCGACCCGCCGGAGCCGGTGAGGTCGGTGCCATTTTATGAGCTGGCTTCGATATGGGATGGTAACGGCTTGATAGTCTCAGCTAAGCCGATTGATTTAGGGGCGATATTTGCGCCTGCGAGGAAGAGGTTTATTTTTTATGCAGCTATTGTGGTGACAATTATTTTGTTGATTCGCCGGCTGAGAAAGCGATGGGGAATTGCGGTTAAAAGTATAAAAGGACGATTAGGTTTGTCGGTGCTGGAGGGAGCGGGGTTGGTGACGGCGTCGGTATTTTGTGGTATGTTTTATCATTTTGTAAGCGATGCTGGTTTTCTGGCGCATCCGGCTGCTACGGCGGGGGTGCAGAAGGCATACGCCGGCAGCTTTATTCCGAAGGTCGGCAAAGCTAAAGCGGAAAAGCTGTTAGGAAGTGAGACAGTTTTTATTGATGCAAGATATGCGCTTGATTACAAGGCGGGACATATTGAAGGGGCGGTAAACGTTCCGGTGGACGCCAATGATACGGAAAGCCGGCGGAGGATGGCTGATATTGATAAAGATTGCCGGCTTGTGGTTTACTGTCAAAGTGCGGGGTGCAAGTTTGCGGAAAAAGTGAGTGCAAGGTTAAAAGAGGCCGGCTACTATAACATTTCCATCTTCAAAGGCGGCTGGAACGAATGGGAAAATCGGAAGGGTGATTGAGTACCAGGGCGAGTTCCAAAAGCGGACTTATTTTTTACAAAAAGGCTTCTTTGAATTTGGTCTAAATTCGCTGTATAAATCCGGGTTTTTGCTGTTGTAATTGGCAGTAAGGTTTTTCGGTTAAGAGGATTTTAAGCGGAAGGGGGGTAACATTTCATTTTCCGGCCTTAATATAAATAATTTTTTTATAAGATTTTCTGTATAGGTATCAACATTTGGTGTGTTTTTTTCGCTATACGGGTAGAAAACTGGTTTTGATATTAGAATAATTATTGTGATTAGATTTTAAGGAAAATGAAATGGATGTAAGGCGTTCAAGAGTTTTTGACAAAGTCGGTCTTGTGAAGCTGGGCGGGTATAACGAGCGGCGGGTTTATAAAATATTTTTGTATGTTGTCCGGATTTGTCTTGGCTGTATTTTTATCTACAGCAGCATCCCGAAGATTCGTCAGCCATACGATTTTTTGTCCAGTGTTTATGGTTATGAGCTGGTGGGGGTGAAGCTGGGGATGTTTGTAACGATGGTGTTTCCGTGGGTTGAGCTTTTTGCAGGGATATGTTTGGTTGGCGGGATATTTGTTTCGGGAGCGTTATTGGCAAGTTCAGGAATGGCATCGATATTTACTTTTGTGATTGGTTGGGCATTGTATATGAATTTGGATATAAGCTGTGGCTGTTTTGGTTCATCAAGCAGTGAGCTTATAGACTATTGGACATTGATTCGTGCCCTGGTTATTTTGGTGGCAGGTTTATCAGCTTATATATTAATGCTTCTTTTTAAATGTGGGGAAGGTATTCCGGAGAGGGGGTAGAGGGATAAAGGTTGTGTGCATCTGCTTTGAGAAAAGAGGGCGTGAAGTATTTTTTAGCGTGCTCTCCTGTTTTGTCGGAGCTTGCGTGGGAGATTGAGTCGTTTCTTGTTCGTCATTTTGAGTATGGCAATTACAGTTTTCGTTCGGCCTTGCGTGGGTGGTATGGAGAGTCGCTGAAGAGTGTTTTTTATGTTGCTAAAAGTGGAGGGATGATAGTTGGTGCGGCTGGTGGGTTGTATTCGCGTTTTAGTCCTGTGTTCGGGGTGTTGGGGCCTGTGTGTGTGGAAGTTGATTATCGCAGGAGTGGAATTGGGGGTGAGCTTGTTGAGCTGCTTTTGGAACATCTTTATTGTGCGGGTTGTCGGGCGGTTTATTTGGGGGTGTCGGGGAATGAAGAGGCGGTAAAATTTTATAAAGGTATAGGATTTGAGAAATATAGAGGAATAGTGATGCGGAAGCTTTTGTGTTCAGAGGCGGAATTTATGGAGAATTTCAGGCGGACTGATAAGCTAAAGATTCGTCGGATGGGCTGGGGAGATTTTGCGTCGGTGTCGGTATTGATGACGGAGCCGAGCGTGATGTACAGCTTTGATTTTCAAGAAGGGATTTTTTCGTCGCGGTATTTTGAGCCGGAGAGGTTTCTTGGAGTATTTCCGAAGATGATGGAGAGTTTTAAGAGGGATGGTGGTTTTGGGAATTTGCTTTTGGCAGAAGAGAGGCGAGTTGTTGTTGGAATTGCGCATATAAGGAGTGGAAAGTCACGAGCACAGAGTCACTTAGGCGTATTTGATTTTTTTGTTCACGATAATTTTCTCGACACAGGGCAGGAGCTTGCCCGCAGGACTATCGAGCAGTCGGGAGGATTGTCAATAAATAGTATTGTCTGCTATTGTCCGTGTAGTGACAGTATAAAAAAGGAGGTTCTGGTGTCGTTAGGTTTCAAGAAGTGTGTCAGGATTGAGGGATTTTTGAGGGTTGGAGAGGGATTTTCAGGGGTTGATGTTTACAGGCATTGGTAGATAGGTTAGTTTTGTCATTCGGAAGATGGATTAGATTGATTGAGTTTGCAGATAACAAGTTTTGTTTTTCCGCCTGGCGTCGGGGGGATTTTTTTTACCTTTTTAGTGTGTATGTTTATTGAAGCGTGCAGTAATTTTTCGAAACGGTAGAGGAGTAGATTTTCGAGTCTGGTATTGTCGGTTTTTGTTTCCGGGATGTATTTTATGGTTAGGGAGCTGTCACGGTTCTGGATGAGCTGGAATTGCCGGATAAGAGGGTGGTTCATTAAGCTTTTTAGTTGATTCCAGGGGATGGTTTTCCCGTTGCGCAGGATTATGTCCTGTCCGGTTCTTCCGGCGATTTTTTCGATTGCCGGTAGCTTACAGCCGCAGGGACAGGTTTTGTTTGATAGTATTGCAAGGTCTGCGTTTTTGTATCGGATGATGGGCATTGAGAGCCGGTTGAGGTTTGTTATGGTGACTTCTCCGAGCTGGTTTTGTTTTGCGGTTTTGTTTTCCTTTAAGATTTCGACGATGCAATTTTCGGCGTTGATATGATAAGTTCCCTTTTGACACTGCCAGGCGATGTCACCTGCTTCGTTGCAAGCGTAGATGTCGTTGATTTTTTTATGGAAAGTATTTTCCAGGAAGTTTCTTAGCTTTGTATTTAGAAACTGGCCGGTAGTGAGGACGGCTTTTGGTTTGAATTTTGGAAGACGGCCGTCTTTTATTTTGTATGCGAGGGTCTTTATTGCAGGAGTAATTCCGATGAGCGCAGGGGATTTTAGTTTTTTGAGGAGCCGGGAGGTGTATTCTGTATTTTTTGAGGAGTCGATGTAAGGGTTGAAATAGTAAGTTTTGTGTATGCCCTGGAGGAAGGTCCAATGGGGTTTTTTGAAGGGTTCGTTTTCGGTTTTTAGAGGTGTGAGTATAGTGGAGCCGATAATTGGTATGCTTAGCGCTTTTCGGTATCTTATGACAGCGGCGGAGTTGAAGATTTTTGAGTGGTTGTCGGTAAGGATACAGAGAGGGATTCCGGTGCTGCCGGAGGTTCTGCTGACTCTGGAGACGGGGAGGTTGTGAGGGAGAAAGTCCCAGAACCTTTGACGGAGTTGGTCTTTTGTGAGGATTGGGATTTTGGTGAGGTCTTTTTTTGTTTTTATGTCACCTGGTTTGAGCCCGGCCCGGTCGAATAATTCCCGGTAGTATTTTATGTTCCGGTAGGCGTATTTTATGAGCATTCGCAGTTTTTGATTTTGTGTTTTGGAGATTTTTTCGGGGTTGTATTGTCTTTTGATTGCGAGGGCTGCGTGGCGGTATGTTGAGAGGGTGATATTTATTTTTTGGATTACGTGAGGCATATTATGTCTGTTATTTTGAACAATCTTTTAACCAGTTTTCGGTAATATCGATAATTTTTTCTTTCCATTTGTAGTGGAAGAAGCTGTGGTTTGCATCTTTTATAATTTTCGAGTTAAACGGCAAGCCGAGTTGAGTGCAGATATTTTTATAGAATTTTTCGGCGTCGGTTCGGATGGGGTCGTTTTCGGCATAGATGAAGAGCAGCGGACATTGCGAAGCGGCATTTTCTGGCTTGGCGGAGTATCTTGTTTTTAGTTTCAAGGCGGTGGTGAAAGTTTTGGTGATTTGTTTTATATCAGCTTTTCCGAAGAGGAGTTTTCGGAGTTTTTGGGGGTCTTTTAATTTGTAGAGGTATTGTCCGAGTTGATACGAGAAGGATTTGACGGCGGTTTTTGAAGTAGGTGCGGGGCTGGAGAGCAGGACGGCGGTGGTGACATTGAGGTTGTATTTACAAAGAGTTTCGAAGGAGATTCTTGCGCCTCTGCTTATCCCGAACAGAGAGATTGAGAGTAATTTTGCTTTTTTTTTGAAAAATTGTGCGACGGCGAGCAGGTCATAGATTTCATATTGTATATTGTTTCGAGTGATTTTACCGGCGCTGTCACCGCAGCCGGAGAAGTCGAATCTGATAGTTGGGAAGCCGGCCTTGTTTAGTTTTCTTTGGAGCTCGACGAACATTCGGTGCGGGCCGAGTCTGTTTCCATCGGCAGCGTGGACGAATATCACTCCGTTACTTTTTGGATTTTTATCTGGTATTACGGTTTGATGTGCGAGCAGGTTGTTTTGGCTTTTCAAGAAGTTTTGTTTAATCACTACAGGCCTCCAGTATTTTTTTTGTAAGTTCTCCGTAATCAATGACCGGGATACGTTCCCAGAAAGCAGGCAGTTTTACCTGCTGGATTTTCATATTGCATTTAATTATTTTCAGCGAATGAGCGAGAGCATTTATTGAAGGATTTATTCTTTTGTAATTTGAGATTTGGAAGATGCATATATTTTTTGCTGAGCAATTACCGGAGATTTTCAGGAGGTTGAGTTTATTTATTTGGTTTATGAGATTGAGATTTGTTTTGTATCCCTCGATGTTTTGGTAATTCTTGTTGTGAAAAGCTGCTTTTGGTTTACCGGTCATCAGGTTTTTGAGGTGCTGCTTTCTGTAGAGGTAATCGATGTATTCGCTGCCATTGACGATGGGCTGCAGGAGGATTAAGTTTTTTATTTTTTTATTATTTTTTGCACAGTGAAGCAATGCGAGGTCTGCGCCAAATCTCAAGCCGATAAGAGATATATTTTCTTCAACAACCCAGGAGTTTATATCTTCCTGCAGAGATTTGAGAGTAACATCTGAGAAATTTCCGTTTGCTTCACCGGTTCCTTGGTAATCGCATCTTCGGAGGGTTAATCCGTTTTTTTTGAATGCTTTTTTGAGGCAGTATGAGAAGCGGTGAGCACATTTTCTTTCATCGAACAAGGGGAATAGATATAAGTATTTCATTTTTTTCTTCAGAATTACAGGTTATCAGCCTTTTTTTTTAGTTTTTTACGATTTATTTTTGAGGTATCGAGCTTTGGAATTTTTCGGATAGTTTTTATGAGTCGCGGTATTTTGAAAGTGCTTAATTTTTTTCTGCAGAAAGCTATCAATTCGTGCGTTTCGATATTTTTGTGAGATTTTGTTACGATAAAAGCGACAGGTATTTCCTGTAGCCGTTGGTCTTTTTTTGGTACTACTACGGCCTGTGAGACGGCAGGATGTTCGATGAGGATTTGCTCAATTTCCGAGGGATAGACGTTGTTTGCACCGGAGATGATGATGTCTTTTTTTCTTCCTATGATGAAGAGGTTTTGTTTTTTATCGAGTTTTCCTATGTCACCGGTATTCAGCCAGTTGTTTTTTATGGTTTTTTCGGTAAGTTTTGGTTGTTTATAGTAACCTTTTGCGACTCCTGAGCTTCTGACTTGTATTTGGCCTGTGGTATTCGGCGGCAGGAGGTTGTGATTGTCGTCTACGATTCTAACATCAACTCCCGGCATAGGTTTTCCGACGCTTTCGACAGGAAAGTTTTTCGGAAAGGGTGCAGCGATTGCGATTCTCGAGCCGGCCTCGCTCATACCATAGGTATTTATAAAGTTTATATGAGGGAATTTTTTGGTGAGAGTTTCGTAAGTTGCTTTGGGAGTTTTTGCACCGGAGAGGGTAACGTATTTTAAGGATTGGAGTTTTTTCTTCTGGTTTTTTACTTCCGCCAGGAGGATAGCCATATAGGGAACGAAGGCGGTTATGGTGACATTGTTATCGTGGACTTGGTTAATAAATTCTTTTATGAAAAATGGTTTGTTTCTGACGATGAAGGTATCGGTGCGGTATATGTGTGTGAGCAGTTGAGCGCAGATGCAGTAGATATGGTGGAGCAGTAGTGAGCAGTAAACGATGTTTTTTTGTTTGAAGTTCATCAATGAGGAGTAGAGGAACATATTCGAGATAAGCTGGGAGTCGGTTAGCATAACGAGTTTTGGTTTTCCGGTGGTGCCGGATGTATGGACCATTAGTGCGACGTTTTCGGTTTGTTTGTTGATGGGACATTGAGCTTCTGCTTCTGTGCGGATTTGCAGAATTGAGTTTCTAAAGTATTTGATGTTTATTATTGTCAGGTTTTTTGTTTTTCGTGCGTTTTTATCATTTAGCAGTAATCGGCTGTATTTTTCATTTGTAAGAATTATTGAGACGTCCGCTCTTTTGAGAAAAAAGAGACTTTCGTATGTTGTCATAGCGGGTGAGAGAGGCAGAACGGTAGCATCTGCAGCCGAGACGGCGAAGAAAGCTATGAAGAATTCGGGGCAGTTACCGAGGATTATTGCGATATTTGCACCTTTCCGAGCAGCTATCGACTTAAGGTGCTCGGCTGTTCGGTTTACGTATGTCAGCAATTGCCGGTAGGTGAGGTTTGTTTCTTCACTTTTTACGGCAGTAGTTTGTGGTTCATTTTGTGCGCTGTTTTTCAGGAGGTCAATGAGCTTCATTTAACTTCCTTTCAATGAGGTTTATGAAATTTCCTATTTTTGAGGCGAGGGTTGAATCGAGTTCATTTTGCTTTATTTTGATGTCATATTCCTTTTCGATATCGAGCAGCATCTGGAGGATTCCGATGGAGTCCATTCCGAGGTCGGTTAAGAGGTTTGTAGATTCGGTGATTTTGCTCGGGTCGTCAATATCGGGAGACCAGGGCTCAAGAATGATTCGCATAGTGTTGAGGATTTGGATACGCTGCGGTTTTCTGTTTTTTTGGTTTATCATTGTTATTTCACCTTTTGATTTTTGTCTGATTTTGTAATTGTTCTCAGGTGTATGTTATCGAAGCAGGCAGAGAGATTTCCGTTGAGTTCAAGTCCGATTCCACCGGCGAGCTGGTAGTTTTTTGGGATGGTTTTAGTTTGATTGTTGTCCAGTTTAATTTGTATGTTTTTTGGGTTTAATCTTATTTCGAGCAGGTGCCAGGTATCTGGTTTCCAGGGCAGGTTGTAAGTTGCCAGAGTGTTAATAATTTTGTCCTTTTTTCTTCCGAGGAGTATTTTGGCGAGATTTGTGTTTTTATCTGGTTGTATTTCGAGGAAGTGATATTTTTCCGGGCTATTGAGTGCAAAGCAAATTGCCAGGTTTGCGGTGTGGTTTTTAATCGGTTGTGTTTTGACAGAGAGATTAAGGCAGTAATTTTTCCAGTTATTATTTTTATATATTATGAGCGCATTTTTTTTGGATTTTCCGATGAGGATATTTTTGTCCGGTTGCACTTTTTCTCCCGGGTTTCTGACGAGCCATTCGCCTGAGATTATATTCCATTTATTGAAGTTTCCTTTATCGCATCCATCGAAGCCGTCGTAGAAGATATCCGAGAAGATTATTTGATTGCCTTGTGGTTGTGCTGAAGGTGAGTTTGTCAGTAGGATTTTCCGGATAGCGATGTGGTCGCTGTGATTTGATAGTGAGAGTTCATGTGTTCCTTTGGTTAGTTTTATTTCGAATCCTCTGACCCAGTGCCATTTTTGATATACAGGGTCGTTTCCGATGATTGTTTTTTCTTTATTATTGATTTTTGCGAAGACGGCGTTTGTGCATTCGTCGTACCAAAGAGCATAAGCCCAGAGGAGGTATTTTGCGGTTTTTGGTATGTAGAATTTGTATGTTGCTTTTCCTCCTGCTTCGCCGGCCCATCCTCTTCCGATGTTTGGTGGGATTCTGAGGCCTTTCCGGCCGGTATTATCTACGACAGCAATTTCGCAGGGCCATTTGATAAAGGTCGGTTTTGATAAGTCGATTTTTACGCTGAAGACTTTTCCTTTTGTTATATCAATTGCGGAGAATGCGTAGATGATTAAGGCGGCGGCGATAATTATTGTTATTGCGGTTTTTCTTAGCATTTTGGCACCTCGTTGAATAATCGGTTAGAACTTTTTATAAGAGCGATAATGAGCACAAAGACGATTAATATCCCGTTGAACTGGATGGAGGAGAAAAGATTTGCGACAGCTAAGGCAATAAGTGCAGAGAGGCAGGAGATTGCGTAGCTTTTGGTTTTTGGGGAGAGGTTATTTTTTATATTTTTTACAGCGGTTTTGAAGTGGTGACAGAAGAGCCAGCAGAAGGAGAACAGGCCGAGTATGCCGGTTTCGGCGGCGACGGTGAGCCAGCCATTCTGGTCGAAGGTTTTTAAGGTGTTTAGTTTTGGGAGTCGGTAATAGAATTTGCTTCGATAGTCATTAATGCATCCTGCGGCGGAGCCGGAAGCGGTGCGTTTTTGCAGGAGGTTGATTTCGGCCTGCCATTCGATGTAGCGTTGTTTGAGGTTTTTGTTGTCGAGTTCGTGAAGTGAGCAGTCTTTGAAAGGAGAGCTTTTCGAGGTTGGGTTGGAGAGGAGGACAGTTGCGATTCCTATTGTCAAGGTGATGATTATGGTTTTCTTTGCGGACTTTTTATTTGTGAGGATGAAGGTTGCGGTTAATCCTGCGATGATGGCTAAAGGTAAGCCAATGGAGCCGGCGGAGATGAAAGCAGCTATAATTAAGAGTATTGCCAGGAGTTTTTGCTTTTTATCCGTTTTTAAGAGCAGGTATGAACTGGAGAGTGCGATAAGTGGAGCAGTGTAGGTTGCATATTTGTATGGGCTTTGGTGGAAGCCGAATCTTTCTATGTTCAAAGCAAAACGTGAGAGAAGGCAGGCGGAGGTGCTGATGACGGCAGCGGTGATTGCCGCACCGAAGATGAATTTCAAAGAGTGCTCAGTCGAGATGGCAAGGTTAAAGAGCAGGTAAGCGGCGAGAAAGAAGAGGATTAATTTTGCGTTGAATGAGAGGGCTCTTGTAAAAGAGAATGCGAAGGCAGAGGAGAGCAGGTTGATGAGCAGGTAGGCGAAAACGCTGATGTGCGGGAGGAGATTTTTGATTTTTTTTCTATAAGTTTTTCTGCTTGAGGCACTGAGGAGCAGTAGTGAGCCGATTATGATTGCAATGGTTGAGAGGTTGGCCATTCTGGTGAATTTGTTGTTTTCGTAAGGGAAGAAGTGGAAAGCAGAGAGAATTATTGCGGCCGAGGCAAGCATTAAAGCGGCTTTGGGGAGTCGAGAGTCCTGCGAATTTGTAAGAAAGTTATTTTTTTGTTTGCTTATATTTTTCATAAGATTCTTTTTGTTATTGCGAAAGTGAGGAAATAAATTATGAAAAGAAAACCGAGGCATTGTCTTATTTTCGTTTTTTCGAGTTCCGGCCAGAGGAAGCAGCAAATGGAAAGGAACAGTAGTATGTTGACGATTGATTTGAAGCTGTATTCGTACCCGTAGCCATAGAAGGTTTTTAGCATAGGGTAAAGCAGAACGGAATGGCAGATGATTATAGCAAATGCCAGTGTCAGGGCACAGGTTGGCAGTTTATTGTCGGGCTCGAGCGGTGTTACGTTATGTTTTGTTTTTCGCAGGATGAAGGCGATTGCAAAGAGGAATAATGTTAAAAGGACTGCTGGTATGGTGATTTCGAAGTCGGCTAATTTGAAGCTGAAATATTTTAAGGCGGTTTGATTGAGGCAGATGGATGCGAGGTAAAGAACGGTTAATTTCTGCAGGGTAGTGATTTTTGTTTTTGCTTTAAAATTTATGATGGAAAATATGGATGTCAACAGAAGGATTTCCGGAGTTTCAATCGGGATTGGGTTTGAGAATATTGAGAAGACGGCTGATAATAGCAGGCCGGTTATGATGAAAAGTGCTACGGCCCGCCTTTGGCGGGTTGATATGAATTTATTTGTTTTTGTTATTTTTTTGATGAACATTTTTTTATCGTTGTTTTCCTAAAAGGTAGAAGCATTTGTTTTTGCCCTTTATGAGGGAGTCGATGAGTTTTTTCAGCTCTTCGATTTTGAACAGGTAAGAGAGGAGCGTGAAGGCGGTCAGGAATCCGGCGGTAGGGAGGAAGAGGGCGAATAAAGTTAGATTTAATAAGTCTTTATGGAAGTTGGTGTCGGATAATAAGGACAATAGGATTGCAGCAGGGATGGTTGCAGCGGCGAGTTTGATAATGAAGTCTGCGAAACTTTTGTTGATGGTTGCTTTTAGTTTTTTTGCCAGCAGAGCAGAAAGGATTATGACCTTTATGGTTTTGCTGATTACGAAGGCCAGGGCAATTCCGATGAATCCGAGAGGTTTTAAAAAGATTAGAGCCAGCAAGATACTCAGGCAGTTACTGAAGATGCCGGTTTTTACGGGTGTTTTTGTGTTTGAGGAGGCGTAGAAAGTGTGAACGAGGAGTGTTTCGGTGGAGAGGATTACGAAACCGGAGGCGTATATCAAGAAAGCCAGGGAGGTTCCGATGGTGGAGTTGTGCTGGAATCGTCCTCTTTCGAAGAGGAATTTTATTATGGGGGTTCTCAAGAGTATAAGCAGAACAGAGAGCGGGACGGTGACAAAGAGGAGGAACCTTAGGGCGTGGATGAACAATTTTTCGAATTTTTTATAGTCGGCGGAGGAGTAAGCGTGCGCTAATTGTGCGTAGATTACGGTGACGAGGGCGACAGGTATGATGAGCATAAGAGCGTTTATTATTTTTTTGGAGTAACTGAGGAAAGAGAGGTTTCCGGTCGGCAGGGTCGAAGCGAGGATGTTCAGGATGAGTTCGCTGATTTGTGAGAATGCAACTCCAATCAGGAGAGGCATCAGGAGCGTCAGGACTTTTTTAATGCTGTCATCCGGGATTTTGTTAAGGGGATTAAGAAGAGAGCGGTGTTCCGGGATAAAAAACAACTGTGTTAATAAGAGGACAACGGCACCGAAGGCGAAGACGGGGGCGACGGCGTAAATTCCTAATGCAGGTATGAGTACGATAAGTCCGATGACGATGATGAGTTTGAAGGCGGCTTTCGGCCAGGCGGCTTTTAAGAATTTTTTGTGGGCGTTTAGTATGGTGTAAGTGATGGTGGCAAGGCCGAGGAAGAAAACGGTGGGCGAGAGAAATCGCAGCATTTTTGACATAGCAATTTTTTTTGAGTGGTTGAAGCCGGGGGCAAGGAGGTTTGCAAATAGTTGGGGGAAGAGGGCTTGAGTAATTGCGATAAACGCTAAGATGAGGGCGGAGCAGGTAAAGAATTTTTTAAACAGGATTGCCGATGAGAGTGAATTTTTTGAGAGGGATTCGGCAAAGACGGGCAAAAGAGATGGGTATACGAGTTCCTTTACGAAGAAGACCAGTGCCAGGACGATACCCATTGAGGCGAAGTAAACATCTGCGGTGTCGGAGGTGCCGAAGAAGTTTGCGATTACAAGTTTTTCAGCGAAGCCGAGAAGCTTGGTTACGATTGTGACGGCAGCTAAGGAGAGAAAGATGCCGGTGAAGAGGTCGCGGTTCTTGTCCGTTTCGTATTCTTTATAGTTATTTTGTATTTTTTTCCGGTATTGCATTTATTTTGCTTTGGTTAAGTGCGTAAGAGTTATAGAGATTAGTTAGCTTTGATATTTGGTTTTCTAAAGCGTGGTGTCTTTTGAAATACCTGGAAGCATTTTCTGCGTATTGCTTTTGTTTTTTTGGGTTTGCGATGAGGTCATCGATAGCTTTTGCCAGAGCTTTGGGGTCTGATTCGACGAGTGCACCTCTGTTATTTTGTAGGAGTTCGCGGTTTCCCGGGACATTGGTTGCGATAACAGGACAGTGGGAGCGCATTGCCTCCAGGATGACGTAGGGTTGTGCTTCAACATCGGAACATAAGATACAGATGTCTGTAACGGAGTAGATTTCGTTCATATTCCGGATTTGACCGGCAAGATTTACATTTTTGCTTAGTTTGTTTTTGAGGATGAATTGCTTGATGGTTTTTTTGAGTTTTCCTTCGCCGGCAATGAGGAAAGTAATTTTTTCAGTTTTGCAGCGTTTGGCGGCGCATAGGAGATTTAAGATACCTTTGTATGGAACGAGTCTCGATGCACAGGTTATGGTTTTGTTTTGTGGGCTGATGCCGAGAGAAGCTTTCATTATTTTTGTTGTAAGGGGTAGTTTTTTTTCGTTGGCGGAATTTGCTGGCAGGCCATTTTGGATTATTTTACATTTTTTCTCGGGGAAGATGTTTGTTTTTATTGCGGTTTGGGCGTCGGAGTGTGATACGGCTACAAAGGTTGTGGTGATTTTAGCGAGGAATTTTTCTATATATGTGTAAGTTAGTTTTTTCAGGGGCTTTTTTGTTCTCTGGAAGGCGAAGCAATGAGAGCTGTGTATTGTAGTTTTTATACCTGCGATGACGGCTGCGGTTCTTGCGAGAGCGCCGGCTTTTGAGCAGTGAGAGTGGACGATATCGAATTTGTATTTGAGCATTTTAACCAGTATTACGGAGAAAGAGTATAGGTCAACAAAGGGATTTATTTGTTTTTTCATAGGGATATTAATTACCGTGATGCCTTTTTTGCTGAGTTCGTCGAGCAGGTTTTTGTTTTCTGTTTTCTGTTTTTCGGTGGGGCAGAGCAGGGTGACTTCGAAGCCCTTTTGAACAAGTTTGGGAAGGACATGGCGGAAGTATGTATGCATTCCACCGCTGAGAGTCTGGGTTATATGAGCAATTTTTATAATTTTATGTTTCATCACGATTTTTTGAAAAGTTTTATGAGTTTTTTGCAGTTTTTTTCGCAATCGAAATCTTTTTTGAGTTTTTCGTATGCGTTTTGTGCGAGTTTTCTTCTTAAGTTGAGATTTACTAAGAGGTATTTTATGGACTCGGCGAGATTGCAGCAGTCGTTTGGATTGCAAAGGAGTCCCGTGGAATTATTTTTTATTATTTCTTTAATACCGGGCAGTCGGCTTGCGATGACGGGTGTTTTTGTTGCGATTGCTTCGAGGATAACGTTTGGAATACCGTCTCTATCGCCTTGTGAGTCAATTATTGAAGGTACCAGGAGGATGTTTGAGTCGTTTATAAGTTTTATAGTGGTTTTGTTATTTTGCCAGCCGAGGAGTAGGGCATTTTGTTTTAATTTCAAATCTTTGCACATTTCTGAGAGGTTGTTTTGCTGCGGTCCGTCTCCTACAATCAGGAGTATAGTTTGTGGGAATCTTTTCAGGACGATGGCGAAGGCGTGGAGCAGATTGGGAAATCCTTTTTTGGGTATGAGTCTTCCAACTGCGATTAAGATATTATTTTTCGGTTTTTGAGAAGTGTCGGGAAGGATGGTTGAATTTCGATTTATACCGTGATAGTTGAGGTGTATTTTTTTATGGAGTTTTTGAGGTAGGATTTTTTTGAGATGGTTTACAGCTTGTTTTGAGCAAGCTACGATGAATTTTGCGTTTTTGGTTTTTTCCTTTACTTGTGTTGCTTCAACGAAGATATCCCTTGCGTGAGCGGCGATGGAGAAAGGTTTGTTTGTTATTTTAGTTATAGCCAGACCGATGCAGGCGGGCCAGTTGAGAAAATAGGCATGGATGTGTGAGAGTCGGTATTTGTCGATGAAGTAGATATAGTAACAGATTGTATGTAGATTGCCGAGGAGCGTTTTTGCGTCGGATGAGAATGATAAGAGAGATTTCAAGAACAGCAATAGGATTTTAAAAGGTGCCGAGGGGAATTTGCGCAAAGTGTATTTTGTGGCGAGGAAGGAGTCTTTCGAGATAAGAGCCGGTCGGTAGATAACAGTATTTTTGTTGTTGTCGGCTTTCCGGTTATTGGAGTGAGCGGCTGCGAAGATAGTGATATCAAGTCCTAACTTATTAAGAGTATTGATTTCTCTTTTTAGGAAGGTCTCAGTTATAGAAGGATATTTTGTGACTATATATGCGATTTTCATTTCCATCATTTTTTTTTAAGACAAAAGCGGCGGTTTTCGCTAATATCCATAAATCCATTTTTATATTAGCTTTACGTAAATAGAAGAGGTCATATTTTTTATTACGATGCATAGAGGTGTTTCTGGGTGCTTTTATTTGCCAGAGACCGGTGAGTCCCGGTTTGATTTGGAATCTTTTTTTCCCGGGACCTTTGTATTTTTTAATTTCCTGGAGCAGTTCCGGTCTTGGACCGACGAGTGACATATCACCTTTTATGACGGAGAATAGCTGTGGCAGCTCGTCGAGTCTATGCGCTCTGAGGAATTTCCCGAATGGTATCAGATAAGGGTTTAAATCGGAGTTATATGAGGGCATATAAGGTTTAGCATTTGTTTTTAGTGTTCTTAATTTTGTCATTGAGAATAGTTTCAGATTTTTGGCAACTCTTTTTTGGGTAAAAAGTGCAGGTTTCCCCTCGATAACTATTATAATTATCGCGAATGTTGAGATGATAATCAGAGCTGGGGCGATGAGTATCAGTGAGAAGAAGATGTCCAGGTATCTTTTGGTTTTGCTGTCCAGGTAAGGAGCATATTTTTTTGAATTGTTTTTTTTATTCATAGGCCTGGGTAACCTCTCTATAGATGGATAAGACTTTTTGGGCAGCTAAGCTCCATTTGAATCGATTAGTTTCTTTGGTAGCGATATCAATTTGTTTTTGTCTTAAATCTTTATTCGTAATCAAGGAGTAAATTGCCTGTGCGGTCTTGAGGGGGTTTTGTGGTTTAACGGGGTAAAAGGCGCCTTTGTCAATCTCTTTTAAGATGCCGACGTTTGTTGCAACGACCGGTGTTTTGGAAGCCATAGCTTCAAGAGCAGGGAAGCAGAATCCTTCGGCAAATGAGAGTGATAGATAGAGGTCAGCCATTTTATAGATGCAGCTAAGCTCATTGCGCGGGAGATATCCGAGAAGGATTATATTATTAGAATTGGAGTTTTCCTTTAGGCAGGTGATGATTTTTTTTGACTTCCAGGTTCTTTGTCCGACGATGAGAAGTTTGTGCGGCAGATTGGTTTTACTGAGTAGCTTGAAAGTACGCAGGAGATTTATGAGGTTTTTTTTGGGTTCGAGATTTCCTACGAACAGAATGTATTTGACAGGGAGGTTGTATTTGACTCTTATTTCAGCTTCTTTTTCGTGGTTCGCCAAGGCGGATTGGTTGAAGATTTGGTCGATGCCGGGATGTATTACTTTTAGCTTATTTTTGTCGACATTGAAGTTTTGTATGATTTGGTTTGCGCTGTCTTTGGATACAGTGATTATTCTTGCGGATTTTTTGACGGTGTGTTTCAGGAAGATGTTGTAATAAAGTACGTTTGATATTTTGCAGAATTGGGGGTAGTCGAGGGCGATTGTATCGTGTATTGTTACGACATAAGGGAGTTTTGAGGTGAAGAAGGGGCAGATGTAGGTGGGGCAGTGAAGGATGTCTAATTTTTCTTTTTTGGCAATTGCCGGGAGATTTAAATGCTCCCATTTGATTCTTTTCAGCCTTGTTTTGAGGTGGGGTAATTTTTTAATGTTCAGGTTTTTTGCTTTTTTGATATATTTTTGTGCGGCATTTGGCTGGTTCGTGAAGAGGATGTATTGATTTTCTTCGTCGATACTTAATAGGTCGTTGACCAGGCCGATGGTATAATAGTCAACTCCTGAGAAGAAGGTATCCATACTTTGAAAGTTTATTCCTATTTTCATTTTTCAGTTAGCGAAAAGAATTTGATATAAATTTTCAATTTGTTCAGCAGTTTTCTTTGCGGAGAATTTTTTTAGAACGTGTTTTTTCCCAGCCAGTGCCATTTTAATTGCGAACTGTTTGTTATTTGCTATTTTTGCCATAGCAAGTGATAATTTTTCAGGGTTATCCGGCTGGACGAGAAGTCCGTGTTTATTATTTTTTATGATTTCAGCAGGCCCTGCGTTATTTGCAGCGATGACAATGACGTTGTGCGCCATAGCTTCGATGATTACCCTTCCGAATGGTTCGTTTTCTGCGGTGTGAATAAGACAATCTATCCGGCACCATAATTTTTCGAGGTTGTCCCGCCATTTCAGGCAGGTGATTTTTTTTGATGGAAAGTCTTTTTTGATTTTTTGCATTAGCGATTTTTGGTATTTGCCGTTGCGTTGATAGATATCTTCTCCAATGAGCAGGAAATGGGCATTTTTATTTTTATTTAAGAAGAGTCTTGCAGCATCTATGAAAAGTGGTTGTTTTTTCCAGGGGACGAACTGGCCGATATTTGCGAAGACGAATTTTTTATTTTTTATTTTTCGTTGTGTGACAGGTTGCGTTTTTTTTATGTTTGTGCCGTTGTAAATGATTTTGATTCTGGAAGGGTTTATTCCCTGTTCGATTAGAGATTTTTTAACAGTTTTGCTTACAGCGATAATTTTTTTACTGATTAGAGAGCAAAGTTTTGCGGCGTGGGTTGGTCTTTGGAGGTCCCTGACGTGCCAGATTAGTTTTTTTCTCAGCAGTAAAGCCGGCATGGTAGAAGCTAAGGCAGCTTTTGTGCTATTGGCATGTATGATTTGGGGTTTTGTTTTCAAGACGATAGCAGTCAGCTGCAGATTGAGTCGTATCAGGTATAGCAGGCCGGCGAGGGAGCGAAATGATTTTGCAGGCGGGGGGGATATTTGGTTTACATCGCAGTCTAAATCGGCAATTTTTTCGGCTAATTTATTACCAGCTGGACAGGCAACGGTGAAACGGCAGTTTTTTATAAATTCCAAAAGAAGTAATAAACTTGTTTCCGCTCCGGCGATTCTGCCCTGGAGATTAACGATGAGCACTTTTAGTTTCACACCAGCAGATTTTTGTTTGTGAGTTAGCATTTGATACCGTAATTTTTTGCTTTTTCCATAAGTAATAGTGTTAGTATGTATTTAGCGAAGCTGTGAGTTTAAATGTTGATATGGTTTTGCCGGTGTTTTTTTGTTTTTCCGGCCTGGTATTCCGGGTCTGTGTGCCGAGAGGTGTTGAGAGGCCTTTAGCTGTTTTTGTATAGAAGCTTATACATTTTTGGTGTGTGGATTATTCTGGCTGTTGCTGCTGCTCTGAATTTTCAGATATATTTCTTTTCGGTGCACTGGGGTGGATTTTGGCGCATTGATTCCTAATCGGACTCTTTTGCTTTTGATATCGACGATGTATATCTCGATATTTTCACCAATAATAATGGCTTCATCGATTTTTCTGCTGAGAACGAGCATAGTTTACTCCTTTAAAAGGATTTTATTTTATGATTCCTCCTGCCTTGATTTGGTTATTTTTGATGAGAACAAATTTTCCGAGCTGAGGGATGTGGTCGAAGGGGTCTGCACAGATGGGGGTTTTAAGCTGGATTTTCACGTCTGCGATTTTTAGTTTAGAGATTTTTCGATTATTCGGTTTAATTTGTTTAGAGCTGGTCGGGTCTGTTACTTTTGAAATATATTTTATTTTTCCTCTGCGGACGTTGTATGCGCAAAGGACCTCGACTTTATCGCTGGTATTTATTGTTTCATTGTTGTTCCAGAGAAGCCGGGCGTTTAGAGAGTCGGTTATCAGTGGTGGTTGACAGACGTTGAATCCTACCTGTCCTTTATAGAGATGGTTTGTATTTTCGAGGTATAATCCGACGTATTGACCTGCCTGAGCGGAATGCAGATGTTGGTTTTCAACTTCTATTGATATAACTTTTGTGGAATGATGGGTTGGTGCGAAGGTAAGTTTGTGTCCTTGGAAGATTTTTCCTGTGGTGATTAAGCCCAATATTTTTGTTTTATTTTTTTCGATATAGCGGCATTTAACCAGGAAACGCAGGGGCAGACGAGCCGGATTCTGAGTTTTGTCCAGGTTCTTTATCTGTTCGACTAAGGTCGGGGAGGAATGCCAGGTAGTTTTGGTGCTTGGTTTTTTGAGGTTGTCACCTTTTAGGGCTGATATCGGTATTGCATCGATAATCTCTGCGCCCTGTTTTTTAAGCAAATCAATTACTTCCCCGGAGAATTCCCAGAAGATGATTCTATCGAACTTTTTGAGGTCCATTTTATTAACAGTGACTATGAACTTTTTAATTCCAAACATAACAAGCAAATATGCATAGTGGTATATTTCGGAGTTTAGAGGTTTTGAAGCGTCAATAACGAGTATCGCAACATCCGGGGCGGTGGGTGTTGTTATTGTATATTTGAGGAGTTGTTGGTATCCGGAAGGGATGATAAAAATGAACTTTCTGTCGGCGGTGTGTAGGGAGAGCGTGGTTATGCTTAGATCGTTGTGATTTTCTTTTTTAGCGATGTTTTTGGTGAGGTTAGCCGGTTTTAAGTTATATGTTTTTTTAGCTTTGGGGCTTTTAGCTGGCGAATTTGGGTTGAGCGGTTCATTTTCAGAGAGGATTTTTTTGACGATGGTATGTTTGCCGCAATGTTTGTCACCAACGACTACGATGTGTATTTTTTCCATAGCTTCCTTTCTTTTTCAATTTTTCCGAGGTGGTTATCAGGTTGTGCAATATGCGGCTGGAGACGTTTTATGAAAAGTAAAAGTTTAGTCAGTGCAAAGTGACATAACTAAAGTTGTATGGGGGTCCCTTTCTTTTTCGACGTTTACTTTACTTTTACTGTTAGTGTCGCTGGTTGGTTTTTAACATTCATTTCACGAAAGCAACAGTCCCGCACCTATTTGATTTTTTATCGAAAATAGGTGCGGGATCTGAGTTTGGAAGGATGAATTAAGATTTCTAATCAGTGAAGACAAGAAGGGAAAAAAGATGGAAGCTAATTTCAAGAAATCCAGGAAGGTTGAGTTAGCATCAGAGATTTTCGAGGAGTATTCCGATTTGATAAGGGCAGCGATATATAGCAACATAAGTGATTATTCCAAAGCTGAAGATGTGTATCAGGAGCTTTTTCTTTCACTTGTTCACTGTCCGATTCCGGGGCATATACAAAATGTGCGTGGGTATCTTTACAGGGCGGTGAAACACGACATAATAGACTTAGCCAAGAAGAACAGTATCTACAGGAAGCATATTTGTAGGTATGGAAAATATCAACGGCCCAAGGTTAAGCGACGGACACCCCTGGATTATATTGTGGAGACAGAGGAGTTTGCGAATTTTTTCAATGAGATAGAGCAATATTTGTCACCTGCAGAGGGGAATGCGGTAGAGCAGGTGTTCCGTCACGAGCGTGAAATTTCCGAATCGGCGGAGCAAATGGGGATAAGCAAAAGGAGTGTTTCGAGGTATAAGTGTGTGGCATTAAAGAAGCTGCGGGCTGTTTTTAACGGTTCATTGTTTCACCAAAGGCGGATTAGGGCGAAATGCGGATAGTATATTTAGCGTATAGCATATAGAAAAATAGCGGAGAAGCGGATACGCCTTTGGCGGAAACGCTAAATGCTAAAACAGGTGCGGGGGTGCGGGAGTCAGGTTTGTGTGTAAGAACAAGGTCAGCCCGCCGAAGGCGGGTCGAGTATTTGAACAGTAGAAAGTCGAGCATTAGCCAGCGGTTTCGCAATTTCAGCAGTTTGACTGTTCAAAAGCTCAACTGCTCTGTTGGTTAGAGGCCTAGGCGGTGAGGTGTTGGATTTGGTCGAAATCTGTATTGTCAACTTTTTTTCTCAGTAGAGCATAGATGATTGTATTAGCTGTGAAATAGAAGCTGATTATAAATGCGACGAGCAAACCGAGACAAGCTAAAAGGGTTAGGTGAATCAGAAATGCGGCAACGGATTCAGAAAAACCGGTTGAGAGGTGGTGAAGCCAAGGCGGATTGCCGAAGAGGTTCGTAAAGCTGGGTTCAGGCCAGATGTTAGTGAGCTTACTGATGTTTTCGTTCCGCCCCGGCAGATTTACGAATATTGCGAGCTCCAATGCCCAGTGGACTGAGGCGAGGATAAGGAAAATGAAGAATCTTACAAAGATATAACATATTGAGCCGTAAACAGCGGCGACGGCGGTGTAGAATCCCATTCTCCAGGGTCGTGAATAGATGTAGCTGAATGCCCGGCTTATGGCATCGAAGCAATCGGAGTTGTCGTATGTGATGGTAGGATACATTAGGGGGAGAGAAGCTACGGTTCCGATGAGGAGGATAGTTATGAGTGCACCAGCGAGTAGAGCCGGAATCAAAAAGATACCAATAAGCAGTTCTCCGACCCATGGGATGTTGCCGAGAAGTCCTAAGAGCAGGATAAATAAGCTGATGAAGATTATGATAGTTAGTGGAGCGATGGGTGCGGTTAGAAGTGAGAGGAATTTTTTGAAGCTATATCTGAGTCCTTCGGAAAGCGGAGGTTTTTCGCCTTGTGCGAATTGTAGTGCAGTCATTCTGCAGATAGCGCCCCCGGCGACGGCGATTACCGCCAGTTGGAAGAGTGAGAAGATGAGTGTGTATATGAAATGATACTTTACGGCCCAGAGCGCAGCTTTGAAATATTCGGCGATATTTTTTACTACTGACGGAAGGTCGAAGGCGAATACGGAATAGACGATTTTCTGGAATTTTGTTTCGGCGAAGTGCCAGATAGTGCTGAATACGCCGGTTTTCTTGTCGGTGTCTTTGTTTTGCTCTATGTAACTTGAAAGTTTGGCTGGGTTGTTGATATAGACGTTGAGTTCGTTGGAACCGCCTGGTTGAGCTGCAGCAATGACGGAGTCGGAGAAATCCATCAGCCAGCCAGCAAGACAGATTACGGCGACAGCGAGAAGGGCGATTATCAGGTTGCCTGGTCGAATAGCTATTCGGAAGGTTTTGAATATATTGGT
This sequence comes from Phycisphaerae bacterium, assembly GCA_030604525.1. Classification (GTDB taxonomy): domain Bacteria; phylum Planctomycetota; class Phycisphaerae; order Sedimentisphaerales; family Anaerobacaceae; genus JAUVVQ01. Next base: position 22,398 of record JAUVVQ010000011.1, read on the forward strand.
AAAGATTAATCCGTCTTCGGCGGACAAAATGGTTGGTAATTGTTTTTCGCTTTTCATTTTGCGTCCTTTCAGGAGATTAAGTTGTTGCCAATTTTATTAAGGAACACAAGAATAAATATATATTTTTTTGGTTGAGTAGCAAGGACTGTTAAATATTTTTCCCCCCGCCGAAGGCGGATTAATGAGCTTAACGTTTCACGGGGCACGGGTCACGTGACGAGGGCATTATTCTTCTTCTGTTATTTCACCATTTTCCAGCTTACGGGCATATTCAATGCAGTATCGCGTCCAGGGTTGAGCTTTTAGCCGGGTTTTTTGGATTGGTTTTCCCGTTCCCTCGCAGATTCCGTAGTTTCCATCCTGGATTCGCTGTAGAGCTTCGTGTATTTCACTGAGTATTTTTCTTTCGCCATCCATAAGCCCGAGAGCGAATTCCTGTTCATAGTTGTCTGTACCGATGTCTGCCATATGTATAGGCATATTGGATAGGTCGCCGGTAGCGTCCAGTCGTGATTTTCTTAAAGTTTCATCTTCGATTTCGTCAACGTCGCTGAGGATTTCAATTCGTTTCTCGAGCAGTTTTTTCTGGAAGAGTTTTAAATCTTTAGCAGAGAGACGTCGATTTTTCCCAGAACTCGAAGTGCCTTTCTTTGGTGTTTTTTCTCTTTCCTTTGCCATGCTTTTAGCTACCTTTCAAGGCAATATATTGTTATCAGTTTCACACACCGACATATATCGGTGTTAAACAAGCATACAAAGAGAAGGAAGCTTACTAATAAAGTCAGGATTTTTCAAGAGAAATTTGTTTTTTAGTTGTAACTTTTTTTCAGATATGAACTTACAGGATTTGAGGATTGAGATTGGTTTTACAGGTCTTTCTCGGCTTGCGAATCGATTCTATCTCTGTCTTTTGCGAGCAGTCCCAGGGGGATGAAGATGTTTTCAGAACCGATTTTGTGGACATAGGTTTTGACGGAGAAGAATTGTTCGATTTTCTGAGTAGAGAAGACCTGCTTTGTGGAGCCGTAGAGGTATCCGGCGTCAGCAGCGATGAGCAGGACATTCTCGCAGTATTGAGCGGCGAGATTTATGTCGTGAGTAACAGAGATGATAGTTTTGTTTTTTTCATTCTGCATTTTCTTGAGCAGGTCGTAGATTTTGACCTGATGTTTGAGGTCGAGGAAGCTTGTAGGTTCATCGAGTAAAAGAACCGGTGTGTCTTGTGCGATGGCTCTTGCGATGAAGACTCTTTGCCTTTCACCTGCGCTTAGATTTGCCAATGACCTTTCTGCGAATTTCGTGGTGTCAGTCGCATTTAGAGCGTCCCTTACCAGTTCTTTGTCATTTTCGTTTTCGAGTCCGAAAGCGCCCAGGTATGGAGACCTTCCCATACTGACTACTTGTTCGACGCTGAAATCGAAGACGGGGATAAATTCCTGTCTGACGACGGCAATTTTTTGAGCAAGAGCTTTGGCGGAATATGCCTGTATTGGTTTAGCGTCGATTTCGATGGAGCCGGCTTTTGGTTTTAGAACCGCACAGAGAAGATTCAGGAGGGTAGTTTTCCCGGCACCGTTAGGCCCGGCGATTGCGAGGAAATCACCCTTTTCAACAGCGAAATCAAGGTCTTTGAGGATTTCATTCTGGTTAGAGAATGTAAATGACAGCTTTTTGACATTTATGATATTGTTCATTTTACCCAACTTATTTTTCTGCTGTATTTTGCCAGTAGAATCAAAAAGAAAGGCCCGCCGGCGATGGCGGTGATAACGCCTACGGGTAGTTGTTCCTGTCCGAAGATGCTTCTTGCGATGGTATCAGCGATAACAAGGAAGATTGCTCCGGTTAATGCGCTTATGGGGAGTAACTGGCGGTGGTCAGGTCCGACGATTAGTCGAACTGCGTGAGGGACAATCAAACCAACGAAACCGATAAGTCCGCTGAGACTGACAGCGACGGCGGTAATAAAGGCGGTCAGGGCAAAAGCAGCCATTTTGGTTTTTGTGGTATTGACACCCAGTCCTTTTGCTTCGTTGTCACCTAACGAGAGAGCATTTAGTTTATGTGCGAGAGTAAAGAGGCAGAAAACTCCTGCTAAGATTGAAATTCCGCTGAACCAGAGGACGTCTGCACTTTTTTCGGTTATGTTTCCCATCAGCCAGAGGATAGTAGCTCTTAGCTGTCTGCTTTTTGCGATTGAGGTCAGGAACATTATGACGGCAGAGAAGAAGGCGTTAACGACGACTCCAGCGAGGAGTAGAGTGGTTACGTGGAAGCGTCCGGCGAAATAACCGATTAGCCATACGAGCCAGACGGTAAAGATGGAGCCGGCGAAAGCGAAGAGAGTGATGGTAGAGCCGGCCCAGAAGGAAAAACTCAAGCCGGAGAGTATAGCAGTGATAACACCCAGTCCGGCCCCGCTGGAGATACCGAGGATATATGGTTCAGCGAGCGGGTTTCGCAGGACGGCCTGCAGAACAGCGCCTGCAGTGGCCAGGGCAATTCCTATCAGTGCTGCCAGGATGATTCTGGGAATTCTCACACCGATGAGGATTTCGTAGTCGATGTTGTCTCCCGCTATTTGAGCAGGGCCTTCGAGGACTTTTTTCAGGGATATTTTTTCAGTGCCTATAAACGCGCAGAGGCACATTACGGCGATGAGTGCAGCCAGAGGTATTAATATTTTTATTGTTCGTTTTGTTAAGTTTGTATCAGGTAACATATTTTTCAGTTCCTGAACCGCTTTTGGCGAAGTGGTCTTTTTATTTTCTGCGTCTTCTTATGTTTTGGTTTTCATTTGTATTTTTGATTCTGAGGTTTTTGTTGATTATTCTGACGCCGCGTGGCAGCTCCGGTCCCAATCTGAGGACTTCGTTGGCATCGATTACGAAGATTCTGTTATTTTTGACGGCTGGTATATTTTCCCATTTGCTCCAGAATTTTTCTGCACTTTCCTGTTGCTTTTTAATGTCGAGGTTCCCCATAGCAGACTGGATTATGACCTCCGGTTTGGATGCCCAGATTTGTTCGGTGCTTATTGAGGGGTATTGTTGAATAGTGGGGCCGATTACATTATTTCCTCCGGCCAGTTTTATGACTTCATTTATGAAGGTGTCGGTGCCGGCTACGCGTAAGGGTTCCTGTTGAACGACCCATAAGACTTTGACTTTTTCCTCAGAGGCGAATCTGGATTCAAGTGCGTCTAACCTGGTCTGGAGGTTACTTATCATTTCGGAAGCGTTTTTCTGCTGCTTTGTTACTTTTCCAATTTTTTCTATGGCGGAGAAGAGGTGGTCGATTTTTTCCAGTTTTAAGCACAGGACGGGGTATCCGAGTCGAGTTAAGCTTTTAGCGATTTGCTTTTGCTGTTCGAAATCGAGAGTAATTATCAAATCCGGTTTTGAAGCGATTATGGTTTCTAAATTCGGTTTCCAAAAAGAGCCGACCTTTTTTATGTTTTTGACCAGAGGAGAATTTTCGGTATCGCTGGAGACGGCGACGATTTGCTTTTGGAGCTCGAGTGTCAGGAGGATGTCGGTGATGTTAGGCGCCAGAGAGACGATTCTTTCCGGTTTTTTTTTGAGCTGCGGTCCGTCCTTAGCGGATTCCTTGTGAGTCCTGAACTGGTAGATAAGTGCGGCAGCAGCGACGAGTGCGATACCGGCTATGAGGATGAGGAAATAGGTTTTTAAGTCTTTGTTCACAGACCTGTCCTTTTGAATTGTTTTTCTAATTCTTTGATTGTGAATTTTATGACACTTGGTCTTCCGTGGGGGCATCTGCTGGAGTGTTCGACGATTTCTTTATCTTCAAGCAACTGTTTAATTTCGGTATTGTTTAGTGTTTGTCCTGCTTTGATAGCGGCTTTGCATGCGGCGAGGTTTAGGACCTGGTCTAAAAGTTTTTGAGGGTCCGGCTGGTCTCCTTTGGAGTCGAGTAGTAAATCGAGCAAGTCCTGGAAAAACTCTGCAGGAGATACCTTGGCGAGTATTGTAGGGAAAGCGTGTATGGCATAGATTTTTGGTCCGAAGGGCGAGACTTCGATTCCGAGCTTCTCTATGAGTTCAGCGTATTTTTCAATCAGGTGCATCTGCGTTTGCTTTACTTCAAAGCTTTCCGGGATGAGTAGTTTTTGCGATTCTAATTTGCCCTTGTTGATTCGTTTTTTTAACTGTTCGTAAAGGATTCTTTCATGGAGTGCATGTTGGTCAACGATGATGAAGCCGTCCTCGGATTGTGCGAGTATGAAGGAATTATGGATTTGGATGAATTCTTTTTCCAATGGTATCTGAAAATGTGCTTGTTGGGATATTGCTTGTCGTGTATTTTTTTTGTGGAAATCCAATTGAGATTGTCTGTCGGCGGGTCTGTGTTTTTTGAAGAAATCGTCGATAGCTTGCTTAATTTGATAGTTTCTTTCAGTATGAGGCATGAGGGGTGTTGATTTTTGTTCGAATTGGTTGTGGGGCATTATTGCTTTTATATCGAGATTTGTTTTTAAAAGGGTTTCTCTTAATGTGGCGAGAATTTGTGAATGGACAAGGTTGGAGTTGTAGAAACGCACTTCAATTTTTGTCGGATGAACGTTCACATCGTAATGATCGTAAGGGAGGCGGATGAAGAGAAAGACGACGGGGAATCTGTTTGGCTGCAGGCAGCCGCGGTATGCCTCTTTTATAGCGTGGGTAATAAATTTGTCTCGAATGAATCTTCCGTTCAGGAAGGTGTACTGTAATTTACTGTTTGACCTTGAGATATCCGGGTGGCCGAGCAGGGCGGTGATTGCGAAGGAGTTTTTCTTTACCGAAGGCAGAACGGCAGTGGAGGGTTTTTCGTATTTTTGAGCCAGGATTAGATTTTCAGCGATTTGGGAAGAAAATAATTTTTCTATTCTTTGCCTGGCGGTCTCACCGGCTGATAATTTGTAAATTTCCTTTCCATTGTGCAGGAGGGTTAGAGCAAGGTTTTGATTTGCGAGTGCAATTCTTATAAAATGTTCGGAGATGTGTCTTATTTCGGTATTAGCGGTTTTTAGGAATTTTCTTCGAGCAGGCATTTTGTAGAAAATATCTCTTACTTCAATGGTGGTCCCATAGTCGCAACTGCAGGGTCGGAGGTGGATTTTCCCCCCGGGAACGATTTCGATAGAGTATCCTTCGATGGAACCTTTTGTTCTGCTGAAAGCATTTATCTGAGCGACGGCGGCTATGCTTGCCAATGCTTCACCTCGAAAGCCGAGAGTGGAGATGTTTCTTAAATCGGAGGGACTTTTTAATTTACTTGTAGAGTGTGATTCGAAGGCCTGTGAGAGGTCATTCTGGTCCATTCCGCTTCCGTTGTCGGTGACTTTTATGGATTTTCGTCCTCCGTCCTTTATGGAGACGGTGATGGTTTCGGCGTCTGAGTCGATGCTGTTTTCCATTAGTTCTTTGACTACGCTGGCTGGTCTTTCGATTACCTCACCTGCGGCAATCATATTGATAGTGTTTTGGTCGAGCGTGATAATTCGAGCCATTTTATTTTTCACCCGTCTTAAACGTGACACGCCTCACGTGATAAGCGTTTTACCTGTCATTTCCCCTGGTTGTGGCAGCTCCATCATTTCGAGGAGCGTAGGGCTGACATCTGCCAGGCAGCCATTTTTTCTAAGTTTTGCGTTTTTGAACTGGTCGTCGTATATAATCAGCGGGACGTCACCGATGGTATGTGAGGTGTGCGGTTTTCCGGAAGCTGGGTCGAACATTTTTTCGAAGTTACCATGGTCGGCTGTAACAATGGCGGCGCCGCCGGCAGTTTTTACTTTTGTTATGAGTTTTCCCGTGCATTCATCGACGGTTTCACCGGCTTTAATTGCGGCATTAAGGTCTCCGGTATGTCCGACCATGTCAGGGTTTGCGAGGTTGACAATGATGAGGTTGTATTTATTGTCATCGAGTTTTTTAAGGACTATGTCGGTGACTTCATAAGCGCTCATTTCCGGTTTTAAATCATAAGTTCTGACTCTCGGAGACGGGACGATTTGCCTGTCTTCGTTAGGGAATGGTTTTTCGGTGTAGTCGTTAAAGAAGAATGTTACGTGTGCGTATTTTTCAGTTTCTGCACATCTGAATTGTTTTAGCCCGATTGAGCTAATATATGCGGCGAGGATATTTTTCATTTTCGGAGGTTTTGGGAAGCATACCGGAGCGGGAAGTGTGGAGTCGTATTCGGTCATACAGAGGAAGTAGATATCGAGCTTGCTTGTTCTTGGGAATTCCTTGAAGTTTGGTTCGACGAAGGCCCTTGTAATTTCTCTTGGTCTGTCACCTCTGAAGTTAAAGAAGACGACGCCGTCACCGTCACTGACGTTAGCTATTGGTTCTTTGTCTTCGTTGACGATAGAGGTTGGTTCGATAAATTCATCTGTTACGTGGTTTTGATAGCTGTTTTTTATGGCTTGGGCAGCGTTTTGAGCTTTTAGTCCTTTTCCGCTAACGATGCATTCGTAAGCTTTCCGGACTCGTTCCCATCGGCTGTCTCTATCCATAGCATAGAAGCGTCCCATTACGGAGGCGATTTTACCTATGCCGATTTTTTTTGCTTTTTGCTCGATTTTTTTGATATATCCGGCACCGCTATCTGGCGGGGAATCCCTTCCATCGGTGAAGGCGTGTATGAAGCATTCTTTTAAGCCGTTTCTTTTTGCGAGATCGAGCAGTCCGTAGAGGTGTTCGAGGAAGGAATGGACGCCGATGTCGCTGCAGAGTCCGAGCAAGTGCATTTTACCGTTGTTTTTTTTAACGAATTCGAGCATTTTGAGTAATTGTTTATTTTTGAAGAAGGAGCCGTCTCTTATTGCCTTGGTGATTCTGACGGATTCCTGCGGGACGATTCTGCCTGCTCCGATGTTCTGGTGTCCGACTTCGCTGTTTCCCATAGTTCCGTCGGGCAGTCCGACGAATTTCCCATAGGTATGAATAAGTGTGTTTGGGTATTGAGCCATAAGCCAATCGTTGATGGGTGTGTTTGACTGTATTGCGGCATTGTATTGGTCTTCTTGTTTGTTTGGGTTATACCCCCAGCCGTCACGAATGAGCAGTAGGAATGGTTTTCTTTTTAGAGTTATTTTTTTCTTTGCCATATTTTTCGGCTGCCTTTCAAAAAGCAGTAGTCAGTAGCCAATAGTTAGGATTCACGAATCACGATTCACGAATCAGACACCTATAATATACAGGATTTGTTGGTATGTCAAACTCTTCCGGCTTAAAAAAGGTGCAGGTGGGGAAAATCAGATTGAAATGGTGCTTAATTTTTTTTTGACAGGGTTATATGTTGTGTTATAATTTTGGTAAGATAACCGGTTGCCAGTTACCGGTTCATCCGCCGAAGGCAGGATTAGTGACTTGTGAAAGGACAATAGATGTTTTGTGCGTTAAATAAACGAGCTGTGGGATTATTTTTTTTGAGCGTATTTATATTAATATTTTTTATTGGGTGTGGCCAAGCGGTAAAGAGGCCTGAGGCGGTAAAGCTATACGTTGATGCGGTTGAGTTCAGGAGCAGTGATGCTGAGTCAAAGGCGATAGCGAGTTTGCGAATGGCGTCTCAGTCGGATAAGGAGTTTTCTCCTGCATATTCATTGCTTGGCGATATTTACCGTGATATGAAGGATTACAGAAGCAGTGCCGAGGCATATGCGAAGGCGACCGAGTTAAATCCGTGGTCATTTAGAGATTATTTTAATCTTGGCAGGGTATATCAGTTTGCGAAGCGATTCAGGCAAGCGGTTGTTGCGTATTTATCAGCGATAGAGTTGAAGCCGGAGCATATAGGAGCTAATTTTGGTGCTGGGCAGGCTTATTATCAGCTCAATGATTATAACAATGCCCTGGTTTACGGTAAGCGGGCAAGCCGGATTAATCCGTCTCTAAGTGAGGTTCAGAAGTTTTTGGGCGATGTTTATGAGTCACAGGGAGCGTATGAAGAAGCGGTTAGCTCGTATAAGCGTGCACTGGAGATAGACAGTAACGATGTGAATGTTATGGTAGCTCTGGCGGTGGTCTATCTCAGGACGGGGCGACAGAGCAGTTCGAATGAGCTTTTGAGAGCGGCATTGAAAATTCAGCCGGAGAATAATACAGCGTATCAATACCTTGGTTACAGCTATCTTCAGCTTGGTGAGGTTGATAAGGCGATAGACAGCTACAAAAAGGCGATAGAGATAAAGAAGGAAGATTGGCAGGCGTACAGAGGCCTTGGAGTGGCTTATATGCTCAAGGGGATAAAGACACGGCAGAAGGCGTTAAAGCTTGCGGCGGTAGAGTATTGGCGGAAGTCCCTGGAGATAAACCCGAAGCAGGCACGGGGAGAGAAGTTACGCCGACTAATAGATAAATACAGCCAATAACCCCGCACCTACTGCCGTGACACGGGTCACGTGAACCGTGTCACGTTTAAGAAAGTGCGGGGCTACCAAAGGTAAATTATGGCGGATATGGACAAAGAAAGGGATTTTGTCCGCCTTCGGCGGGCCGGTTTTGTCTCCGGCAGGGTAATTTCCAGGATGCCGGATGGCTGGGGACATCTTATTTTCTGGCCTTTAACGGCTGGCGGTATCGCTTTTGATTTGTGGAGTAAAGCAGCGATATTTGAGTGGTTGAGGCATAAACCAGGCGGAACGGTTACTATAATCGAAGGGTTTTTGGAGTTTATATCGGTTCATAATCGCGGGGCGGCCTTCGGAATAGCGAATGGGCAAAGAGGATTTCTGACAATCATTTCGGTTACAGCACTTGTAGTGATTCTTGGACTGTTTTTGTTCAGCGGTATAAAGCAGAGGATTCTTCAGGTGGCGTTTGGTTTGTTTGTAGCGGGAGTATGCGGAAATTTGTATGACAGGATATTTAATGATGGCCGAGTCAGAGACTTCATTGATATTGTGTATTGGCCCGGTAAGCACTGGCCTGCATTTAATGTCGCCGACGGGCTTCTTGTTATAGCGGTCGGGCTGGTTATTGCCTCGAGTTTAGTATCCGGCGAAGTTTCCACAACGGAGCAGCAGGGGGACTGATTAGAACGAGGTTTCTTCGAAGACCTTTTCGGCGACATAGATGGGCACATCTGAGGCGGCAGTGAGGGCTATAGCGTCAGAAGGCCGCGAATCTACTTGAATTTCTTGGCCATTGAGCTTCAAATAAATCGTCGCATAGAAGGTGTGGTTTTTCAGGTCGTTTATAACAATTTTTTCGATTTTGGCGCCGAGGTTCTTAATTACACTGTCGAGCAGGTCGTGTGTCATCGGCCTTGGCGGGGTAATGCCTTTGAGACGTCGGTCAATGGCGAAAATTTCGACGATACCGATTACAATGGGAAAGCTCCTCTGCCCGTTACGCTCCTTCAGGACGACTATCTGCTGGTCGGAGTTCTCGTTTATGATTATTCGCGATAGTTCAGCTTCAACTTCCATCTGAAAACCATAAAAAAAGTTAGCTTTTTATGTTATCCGCCTTTGGCGGATTCAATTCCTCAAGGTGTTTTTGTACAGCTTCAAGCTGCTTGTTTAATTGAGATTGTCTTTTTTCTGCCCGTTCAACGATGTATGGCTTTGCTTTTTTAACGAAGTTTTCGTTGTTTAGTTTTCCATCGACGGCACTTTTAGCTTTTTGGATTTGGCGTTTTTGTTTTTCAAGACGTTTCCTTTCTGCTTCAGGGTCGATAATATTATGAACATAGACTTCCGTATCCTTGTCGATTATTGAGACGGCGGCGTTTGCCGGCTTTTCGATTGTCTCCGCAGCGTTGAAAGCTTCGATATTTGCTAACTGTTGGATTAAACAGGCGTTTTGGTTGAGCAGCTTTGCAGTCGGCTTAGTTGTTTTTACAGAGACCGAAAATGGTTTTTGCGGTCCGCCTTCGACGGATTGGTATTTGCTCCTTATGTCCCGGACAGTTTTTATTATCTGTTGTATCGCATCGATTTGCTCTTCAATTTTTTCATCTATGAGAGGTTCGATTTTGTTTGGCCATTGAGCTATCGCCAGGACTTTTGCTTCTTTAGCGGAGCAGATTCCTTTTAGGTCTCTTTCAGGGGCGATTTCGTTTAGTTTCTGGAAAATGCCTTCTGTTATGAAGGGGATAAACGGGTGAAGGAGTCTTAAGGTCTGGTCGAGGATGAACGCAAGGATATTTTGTGCAATAGGTTTTTGTTCTTCATCGTTCATTCTTGGTTTTGTCCACTCGAGGTACCAGTCGCAGAAGTCGTTCCAGAAGAATTTGTAAAGCTGCTCGATTGGTTCACTGTACTTGAATTTTTCGAGTGCGTCGGTAACGTTTCCTGTTGTCCGTGCCAGTCGTGAGAGAATCCATTTATCGGTGATGTTCATTTTGTCTTTGTCGAATTTTTCGGGTTTTATGCCATCGAGATTCATCATAGCGAAGCGGGAAGCGTTCCATAGTTTGTTGCAGAAGTTTCGGCCTATGTCAAATTTTGGTGAGCTATTTGCGGTTCTTCCGTCCGGCAGCTTCATTGAGACGACGGGCATACGGATGTCCTGGGTGTCAGTAGTCATACTTGCCAGAGTGAATCTCATAGCGTCTGCTCCGTGGCTGTCGATGACGACGAGGGGGTCGATGCCGTTTCCGAGACTTTTTGACATTTTTCGTCCCTCGCCATCCTGTATCATAGCGTGGATATAAACGTCGCGGAACGGGATGTCACCGGCGCAGTACTGTCCCATCATTACCATACGTGAGACCCATAAGGTTATGATTTCACGGGCGGTACAGAGAACATTGCTGGGGTAGAAGTTTTTCAGTTCAGCAGTGTCATCAGGCCAGCCGAGCGTGCTGAAAGGCCAGAGGGCAGATGAAAACCACGTATCCAGAACGTCTTCGTCACGCTTCCAGCCTTCAGCTTCGAGTTGTTTTTCAATATTCTCGTTTCCAGAAGCAACGCAGAGGTATGTTGTGGGGCCTTCATCAGAATCCATTAAAACAGATTGGACTTTTTCGGAAAGTTTCGAGAGCTTATTTTCTAATTGTCCGCTTCCTCCGAGTTTCGACCAAACAGGAATTCGGTGTCCCCACCAGAGTTGTCTGCTGATAGGCCAGTCCCGCAGGTTTTCGAGCCAGGACTGGTAAGTTTTTGCATATCTTTTTGGTGTAAATTTAAGTTCGCCGTCGAGGAGTGGCTTTATCGCCAGGCCTGCCAAAGAATTTACGGGTATGTCAGTTCCTTTGATGAGACCTTCGCCGAATTTGTCAGAGAAGTGTGGTATTGGTTTTTTGACGGCGATGTACCATTGGTCCGAAAGGTAGGGTTCGATTGGGACGTGGCTTCTGTAGCTGTGTCCGACTTCGTGTGTGTATTCTTTTACGTCTTCGAGCAGCTTTTCCTGCCTGAACCAGTCGATGATGGCCTCTCTTGCTTCGAATCTATCCATACCGAGGAAAGCTTCCGCATCTGTATCTTTTGCGTCTTCCCATCCGAATTTATCGCTGATGGAGCCGTCCGGGGCCATTATGTTAATGATTTCGAGATTATTTCTCTGGCCGATTTCCCAGTCATCGGGGTCGTGTGCGGGAGTTACTTTTAAGAAGCCGGTGGAGAATTTTGCCTTTTCATCGTTTTTTTCCTTGTCAGGGATTACGACGTGCTCATCGGCAATGATTGGTATGATACGTCCGACGATGGGCAATCGGATTTTTCTTCCAACGAGTTGTTTCGCTCTTTTGTCGGCGGGGTTCATAGCGACGGCGGTGTCGCCGAGCATCGTTTCCGGTCGTGTGGTTGCGACGGTGACGTGTTCGATTTTTTCGCCTTCGATTGTTACCGGCTCAACGAGCGGATATTGCATATACCAGAAATGTCCCTTTATGGTTTCGTGTTCGACTTCGTCGTCAGCGAGTACGGTTTGTGTGGCGGGGTCCCAGTTGACCAGTCTTTTCCCGCGGTAAATCAAATGGTCTTTGAAGAGTTTGTAAAAGTTGCCCCTGACGGCCTTGGTACAAACTTCGTCCATAGTGAAGCGGGTTCTCTTCCAGTCGCAGGAACAGCCCATTTTTTTGAGTTGGTTTATGATACGAGCTTCATATTCATCTTTCCAGGCCTGGACGCGTTTGATGAATTCATCTCTCTGAAAGTCGGTTCTTTTTTTACCTTCACGGGAAAGGATTCTTTTTTCGACGACGGTCTGTGTAGCGATGCCTGCGTGGTCGGTTCCAGGCATCCAGAGGGTGTTGAGACCGCACATACGGTGGTATCGAATTAAAACGTCCTGCAGTGTGTTATTCAGGGCGTGTCCGAGGTGCAGTGGGGCAGTAACGTTTGGCGGTGGAATCATAATGGTGTATGACTTTTGGTCCTGCTGTTTTATTGCCGATGATGCTTCAGGGTGGAAATAGTCATCGGATGTCCAAAGACGGTTTACCTTCTTTTCTATTTTATCAGGTTCGTAAACCTTAGAGAGTTGTTCAGCCATAATTATTCCATAGAATATTTAACAACAAAAAATTCCTATCAGGATGAAGGAATAATTATCATAATACAACGTTGGTGAAATGTAAAGTGAACAAATCAACCCGCCGAAGGCGGGCTGATTTTAATCGATATTCATAGTCATCAGGAATTCGGCGTTTGTCTTGGTTTTTGATAGTCTTTTCTTCAGCAGCTCGATAGCTTCGACGGGGTTTAGCTCGCTGAGAACTCTTCGAAGATTGTAAACGAGTTCGAGCTCTTTTTTGTCGAGTAGCAGCTCTTCCCTTCTTGTGCCGCTGCTGCTGATATCGATGGAAGGCCAGGTTCTTCTATCGACCAGTCTTCTGTCTAAATGTAATTCCATATTACCGGTTGCTTTGAATTCTTCAAAGATGACTTCATCCATTTTGGAGCCGGTATTGATAAGGGCAGTGGCAAAGATACTGAGAGAGCCACCGAATTCGACATTTCTTGCGGCACCGAAGAATTTTTTGGGCATTTGCATAGCTCCTGCATCAACACCGCCGGTGAGAATTTTCCCGGAGTGAGGCATTTCGGTATTGTAAGCTCTTGCCAGCCGTGTTATGGAGTCGAGAAGGATGACTACGTCGTAATCGTATTCGACAAGTCGTTTTGCTTTTTCGATAACGACTTCAGCGACCTGGCAGTGACGTGAAGCTGGTTCGTCAAAGGTGGAGCTTATGACTTCAACGTCTTTTGCGGTTTTTCTTTCCATTTCGGTAACTTCTTCCGGTCTTTCATCAATCAGCAGGACAATAAGTTTTGCTTCCGGGTTGTTTAAGCTGATAGCGTTAGCGAGTTTCTGGAGCAGGATGGTTTTGCCGGTACGAGGAGGTGCAACGATTAGTCCTCTTTGCCCTTTTCCTACGGGAGTAACCAGGTCCATTATTCGCATATTTAGTTCTTCAGGTGTAGTTTCGAGAATTAATCGGTCTTCGGGGTGTAGCGGCGTGAGGTCACTGAAGACGGTTTTTTCAGCGAGAATGTTAGGTTCCTTAAAGTTTATAGCTTCTACCCTTAGCAGTGCGAAGTATTTTTCAGAGTCTTTTGGCGGCCTGATTTGTCCAGAGACGACATTTCCGGTACGCAGGCCGAATCTTCTGATTTGTGAAGGGGAAACGTAGATGTCATCCGGGCTTGATAAGTAATTATAGTTCGGATTTCTCAGAAAACCGTAATGGTCCGGCAGGACTTCCAGTACTCCTTCACCGAAGAGCAGACCGTTTTGCCGGATTCGTTCTTTTAGAATTCTGAAGATGAGGTCCTGTTTTTTCAGGGCGCTGTATTCCTCTATGTTTTCTTTTTTTGCGACGTTGTGCAGTTCAGTTACGGTTAGTTTTCTCAGGTCTGTAAGGTAGAGTTTCCCTCTTTTGATTCGTTCGTACTTTGCGTGTGTGCTTTCACTTTCTTTAGTTTTGTTTTCCTGGATGGTTTCTTCAGCAGTAGCGGTTTTGTTCAGGTCTTTAACTTGTGCATTGTTATTGTTATCTTTGTTCTTATCTGCCGTCTTTCTCTTTTTTCTCTTTTTTCTCTTTTTGTTTGTGTTGTTGTTTTCTGCGGATTTAGCCATAGTTTTCCTTTCAATTAGCGGGGAGCCATAGAGTTCTTTTAAATAATTCCCGAAGGAATAAAATTATAATTTAGAGTATCTTTCAGAAATAATATCTTACAAATAATCCAGGTTTAACAAGCAAATGATTGAAATTCTATAAACCCCAATCAACCATTATCTACAATGTTTGAGAAAATATTAAAGACTTGCCTGCGTAGCTCAGAGATGCCGGAATTGTTGTTTATGACATTGTCGGCGATATTTTTCTTGTTGTCCAGAGAAATCTGAAATTTTTCTCTTAGTTTAAACTGTTTTTTATTGCAGATATCCAACGTTTTAGCTCTTTGCACCCTTATATTTTCATTGGAATCGACAAAAATCAGTTTATCACAGCGATTTTCCCATCCCACTTCTAATAATAAGGGTATATCCAATATTATTGCTTTTGTGTTTTGGTCGTTTTTATATTGTTCGATGCGTTGTTCAACTTCTTTCATAACCATCGGGTGAATAATGTCATTGAGTAGAGCTATTTTTTCTTTGGTTGAGAAAGCAATTTCAGCCAGTTTTTTTCGATTAATACTACTGTCAGGATTTATTATTTCTTTTCCGAAGTCGGCAATAATTGTGCTTTTTACTGAGGTTTTGTCCAGGTATTTGTGAGCGATTTCATCGGCGTCGATAACGTTGCAGCCGAGTCTTTCGAATTCTTTTGCAACGGCAGTTTTCCCGGAGCACATTCCTCCTGTAATTCCTACAATAGCTTTCTTGCGGGGATGCATCAGAATCGAAGTATAAATTTTTTTTTTAAAATAGTCAAGTGTATTAGTTGATTTTGTTTCGGAGTTTTCTAATTAAGCCGGCCAGTACCTGCGGAGGGATGTCAGCTAATTCAGCATCCAGCATTTCGCTGACGGCTATATCATCGAGGATACCTTTTGCTTCTGAACCGTGAGTTGTGATTGTTTTTAGTTTTATTTCGGCCTCAGCGAGCCGGCTGTCAGCCATATTGCGGAGATATGAAATTATATTGTTTGTTAAATCTTCTTCGCTCATTTCAGCGGGGGCTGGTTCGGCTGGTTCATTTGTAGAACCGGTTTCTTCTGGAATATCTCTTTCCTGGAGAATGCTCTCTGTGAGTTTGTGAGTTTCATCCATAAGTTGTTTTTCCTTTTGTTCTTCATTTTTGTCCAAAGGACTTAGCTTCAATCTCTCATTGTCGTTCAAAGCGGGGACATAAATTTTGTTATGGCAAGAGGGACACTTCCCCCATTTTCCGCTGACTTTATCCTGAGCTTCAATTTTTCTTCCGCAATGCTCGCAGTGAAATATGATGGACATTTTTCAAGCCCCTAATGAAATCACTTTTTCCTGCTTACTTTATATTCAGCCGATACCTGGGTTGTAATTCCGCCGCGTGGAGTGAAATTGGCTGTTATTATCATCCATTGAGGTTTACAACTTTCAGCTAAATCGTCAAGTATTTTGTTTGTCAAGACTTCATAAAAAATCCCTTTGTTTCGATAACTTTGTATATAAAACTTTAAACTTTTCAGTTCAATACATTTTTTGTGCGGGCAGTATTGGATGACAATCTCACCGAAATCGGGCTGTCCTGTTCTTGGACAAACGCTGGTGAATTCAGGACAGTGGATAGTTATGTTATAATCTCTTTCAGGTTTGGGATTATCGAATAGCTCAAGTTTGGTTTTTTTGTTCATTTTGTTGAACCTCTGATAATTTTGTTTTAAACTAATATACTAATTATCAAATATTTTTGCAAGGTCAAGGAAATGTTATCCGGAGATAAAAAAGCAGTAGTGTTGTTGAGTGGCGGCTTGGATTCTGCGACGATATTGGCGATGGCTAAAGAAAAGGGATTTATTTTGTATGCCCTCAGCTTTAGGTATGGTCAGCGTCACAAGTGTGAGGTTGCCTCTGCCAGGCGGGTAGCCGAGTCGACGGGCGTGGTAGAACACAGGATAATCGATATTGAGCTGGGTCAGTTTGGTGGTTCGGCTATAACTGATGCAAAGATTGAGGTTCCCAAGGACTCCTCTGATTTGGGTGATGAAGAGAGTATCCCTTTGACTTATGTACCGGCGAGGAATTTGATATTTTTATCATATGCCGTTGCCTGGTCTGAGGTGCTTGGCGCTTTTGATATATTTATAGGCGTTAATTGGATGGATTACAGTGGTTATCCTGATTGCCGCCCGGAATTTATTGCGGCATTTTCCAGGACGGCGAATCTTGCAACCGCAGCGGGGATAAAGGGTAAAGGCAGATATGAAATTCATACACCGCTTATGAATATGAGTAAGGGTGAGATTATTCTTGCCGGCACGAAGCTTGGAGTGGATTATGCTTTGACGCATAGCTGTTACGACCCTGACGAGCAGGGCAAAAGCTGCGGCCGATGTGATGCCTGCCGATTGCGGCTGAAGGGCTTTGCACAAGCGGGTATTGCGGACCCGATTGAATATGCCGAATAAATGAACTGATTCAAATAAGGCAGGGAATTTTTCAATGAGAATCTCTGAGATGTTTTATTCGATACAGGGCGAAGGTTTATTGGCAGGGGTGCCGAGTGTTTTTGTTCGACTATCGGGGTGCCCACTGCGATGCCGATGGTGCGATACGAAGTATAGCTGGGATTCGAGTGACGGAGAGGATGTGGTTCTGGATGAAATACAAGCTCTTGTTCAGGCGCGGAACTGCGATTATGTAGTTATAACGGGCGGGGAGCCGTTGATACAGGCGGAGCTTGGGGATTTGGTGAAATTATTGAAGGAAACAAATAAGCATGTGACAATAGAGACAGCGGGTATAAGTTTCGTCCCGGATTTGTCTTGTGACTTGATGAGTATCAGTCCAAAATTATCAAATTCGATACCGGATGACAATAAGCTGGCTGAGGTTCATAATCGGTTGAGATTGAACGTCGAAGCTTTACGAAAACTTGTGAGCAATTATGCTTATCAGCTCAAGTTTGTTGTTGATTCGCCGGAGGATATAGCAGAGATACAAGAGACGATAGAAGAGATTGGCGGGCTGGATAGAGCGAAGATTATGCTGATGCCCCAGTCAACTGGCCGGGAGGAATATATAGAGAAGTCCGCTATGGTAGCTGAATTATCCAAACAGACCGGATTTGTGTTTTGTCCACGGCTGCAGATTCTGCTTTGGGATAATGAGCGGGGGACATAGAGTCTCTTTTGGGTGCAACTTTTATAGATTTCTGATTGACAGTCGTAGTAAAAGAGTAGATAATATTTTAGTTATGCCCGGGTGGCGGAATAGGCAGACGCGCTAGCTTGAGGGGCTAGTGGGCGATTAGCTCGTGCTGGTTCGACTCCAGTCCCGGGCATTTGTTATTTTTGCTTTGTTGGTGTTTTGATTTGTTTTAGAGTTTCTTTAGACAATACACATTCAAGTGAAAGTCTGTGGGAGCGAGCGGTAGGGGGATTCGGTTTTCAGGTTTATAGTAATCCGAGGTCATCAATTTCTTTATAGAGACTGTATTTTTTCATTTTTTTGAAAAGGGTAGTTCGGTTAATCATCAGAGCTTTGGCGGTCTCTTTTCTGTTCCAGTGATGTGCTTGAAGGGTTTGTCTGACGATGTCTTTTTCCGGTTGTTCGAGAGCTTGTTTTAGACTCATAGTTTTGTATTCTTTTTGTTTGGGTTGATTATTTTTGATAAAGTCGGGCAAATCATCCGGCCCTATAAATTGACTTTTGCTAAGCAGGACGGCTCTTTCGATGGTATTTTCGAGTTCCCTGATGTTTCCCGGCCAGTGGTATCTTTCCAGATATTCCATTGCGTCATCGGTGACACCGAGTTTCTTTTTGGTGTGCTGAGCGCAATACATCTGAAGGAAATGTTTTGCAAGAAGTCGAACATCACCGACTCTTTCACTCAATGGCGGAAGATTGATTGTTACCACATTAATACGGTAATATAAATCCTCTCTGAATTTTCCTTCTTTTACTTGTTTTCTAAGGTTTTTGTTTGTTGCCAGCAGGATTCTTACATCTACGGTTTGTGTTTTATTGCTGCCGACCGGCTGAAAACGTTTATTTTCCAGGACCTGCAGCAGTTTTATTTGAAGTGCATGTGAAGCATTTGATATTTCATCGAGGAAGATAGTCCCGCCATTTGCAGCCCGGAATTTACCTTCTTTATCATTGACAGCGCCGGTGAAAGACCCTTTTACATGTCCGAATAGTTCGCTCTCGAGCAAAGTCTCCGGCAGCGCCCCACAGCTTACTTCGATAAAGGGATTGTTTCTCCGGCTGGAGCGGCAGTGTATAGCGTGTGCAAGTTTTGTTTTTCCTGTGCCGGAGGGACCTGTCATCAGGATTGTGCTGGTGGTGTCAGCAGCACTTTCGATGACTTCGAAGACTTTTGCCATTTTGTAGTCGTGACTTAAAATATTTTCAAGACTGTATGTTTGTTCCAGTTGGAGACGCAGGTTTTCATTTTCATTCATCAACGATTGCTGTTTAAGGGCTCTTTCTACGGCGAGTTTGAGGTCGTCATCTACAATTGGTTTTGTAAGATAGTCATAGGCACCTTTTTTTATTGCCTTAACTGCGCTTTCAATAGTGCCATAGTCTGTTATGGCGATTACTACTGTTTGTAGATAATTATTGCTGATGGCATCGAGCAGCTCAAAGTCGTTTCCATCAGGTAAGTTCAGGTCCGTAATAACCAGACAGTAATTTTGGTTTTTTAATGCCTTTAGGGCCTGGTTTAATGTTTTCAGCCCACGAGTTTGGTAACCTTCTTCAGAGAGAAAATTGCATAATGAATCAAGTATTATTGTGTCATTATCTACGACAAGTATATTTTTTTCCTGCATAGTTTTATCTAATCCTTTGCTATCGCTTGCTTTTGTGTAATTTCTACTATTTAATCCACATAACCCATATTTTCATATCACTTACACTCCTTGTGACTGTAGATAAGGAATCAATGAGTAAAATACTAATCCCTATTTTAACATTGTCAAGCAAAAACGTTGAAAAAAAACAACGCTCAATCGTAAATTTCGGTTTATGAGAAGGGTTGGTTTAGCTAAAATCATTGTTTTTCCAAGATAAATGGCGAAAAAAGCGTTGTTAAAGGTAGTTTAGTCGTAATAAATAAGCTTTTGTGTTGTGATTAAGAAACATCATTTTTAGTTATTTTAAGATGAAGTATGGATATAGGTTGGCTGCGGTTTTGTTGAGAGTTTTTTAGGTTTTGTGCTTGAGATTGATTAGGGTTTGGCTTGGTGGGAAAGGGGAAATTGAGGAAGCTTTGTTCTTTTACTTGTCCGTCCAGGTGCCGTCGAAGACTTTGACGGCAGGGCCGGTCATATAGACACAGTTATCCTGCTGGTTCCAGTTAAGCTCCAGGTCTCCCCCGGGGAGATGTCCGGTAGTGAGCCGGCCATATCGTCCGGTCAGCACGCCGGCGACGCAGCAGGCACAGGCGCCGGTGCCGCAGGCCAGTGTTATTCCGCTGCCACGTTCCCAGCTGCGCATTAAAAATTCATCCGGTGATATTGCCTGGACAAAGTGGACATTTATGCGGTTTGGAAAAAGTTTATGGTTTTCCACTGCCGGTCCGATTTGTTCCAATTCTATGTTATTGATGTTATCACAGAAGAAAACGGCATGAGGATTACCCATTGAGAGACAGGTCATAAGCAGGTTTTCTCCGTTTATTTCGAGAGGGACATGCACAACTTTTTCACCGGGCAGGTCAACGGGTATGTTTTTGGGATTCAGTATCGGTTGGCCCATATTGACGCAGACTTTTTGGACTGTATCATTCTGGTCAATTATTAAGCCGACAGTCAGGATGCCGTTACCGGTTTCAATATTCAGAGATGTAGAGCAGGGCTGTTGACCTGGGACGGCAAAAGAGCTTCCGCCATGTGTCAGTTCTTGTTCGTAGGCGTATTTTGCGACACACCTTATTCCGTTTCCGCACATTTCCGCTTCAGAGCCGTCCGTGTTGAATATTCTCATTCGAACGTCAGCATTTGTTGAGGGGCAGATAAGAATCAAGCCGTCAGCACCGATGCCGAAGTGACGCTCGCTCACTTTTTTTGCTAAAGCCGGTGGGTCTTGAACATCTTCTTCAAAGCAGTTGACGTAAACGTAGTCATTACCGATACCATGCATTTTTGTAAATCGCATATATTTTTCTCCCTTTTAAAAGCTAAAGGACAAGAATATTATATAAGTAAATAGAATTGAAGCAACAGAATTAGTGAAATTGAGCGGGTGTAAATTGAAGTTTGCATGAGGTTTTATCCTCAAATTGACTTCTCGGGGATGTATGCCGTCAGATTGCGAATTCTTTTTCTCTTTTATGGAGTTGGGTTTTGAGTCTTGCGACAATAGAGGAGTGCATTTGTGATACTCTTGATTCGGAGAGGTCGAGTGTGGCGCCAATTTCTTTCATCGTCATTTCTTCATAATAATATAGGACGATAATGAGCCGTTCAGCTCTTGTAAGACCTTTCGTAAGCATGCTTTTTAAATCTCTTTTTTGTGCTTCGATTAGAGGACTTTTGCTTTTTTTGTCTTTTAGAATATCAATCTCGCGGATATCTTTTTCGCTGTTGTCGCTGGCGTACTTTGTTTCAAGTGAGACGAGACTTGAGGCGTTTGCGTCTTTTTGAAGTCTGTCGAACTCTTTCATATTCAACTTTAGTTCTTCAGCGGTTTCTTTGACAGTTGGTTTTCTTCCGAGGTGCGTTTCGAGTGCCTGTGTAGCTCTTGCGAGCTGATGTGCTCGTGCCCGGACTAATCTTGGTACCCAGTCCATACTTCTGAGATGGTCGAGGATAGAGCCCCTGATACGAGGAGAGCAGTAAGTTTCGAACTTTACCCCTCTTGATGAGTCGTAAGCATCAATGGCATCCATCAAGCCGAAATGCCCGGCGCTTATGAGGTCATCGAGTTCAACTTTATCCGGTAGTTTTGAGTATAGCCGTTCGGCTGCGTAGCGAACTATCTGTCTGTATTGTTCGATAAGCAGGTTGCGCCAGAAACTATTACGGGTTTTGTGGAAGTTTTCCCAGATTTCGGCAATATCATATTCCTGTTTGGTTTTCAAAGCATTCCTCCGTGAATTTTCTATTTACTTGATTATACAAGTCCGATAAAATCGAGCTTGCGTTTGTTTTGATTATTTCATTTTTGTAAGTGCACAACAAATCCATTGTTTTTATCGCATTATTCGGCAGTGACTTTAGAAAAACCAGTCAACAACTTTTTTAAAAAACGCTTTATTATCATTTTGCAGAGGAGGCGATACACTCAGTTTTGCAGCTATCGAAGCTAAAGAGGCGGTTATCTTTGCTTTTGGAAATTCTTTTACGACGGGTTTTCTTTTTCGAATTGCATCTATAAGATGTTTATCTTTCAGGAGTATGCCTGCGTTATAGACATTTATATCGAGGAATCTTGAAGCAACGCTTGCAATGTGTCTGTATATTCTTTTTCCTTCATCTTTTGAATCAGCCATATTAACGAGCAGGTTTATTGTTCCGTTGTAATTATTTCCTGCAAGGACTTTAATCATTGCGTAGGCGTCGGTCATAGCAGCAGCTTCCGGTGTTGTTACAATCAGTATCTGGTCCGAAGCGAGGGAGAATGCGATAACAGAGCTTGCAATACCTGCCGCGGTATCGATTACGAGGAAGTCTCGGTCTTTTTGCAGTTTAGTGAGTTCGTTAATCAATCGTTGTTTTTGAAAGGTGTTTAAGTTAGCGAGCTCCTGCAGTCCTGAACCGCCGCAGATTATTTCGACTCCCTCGGGACCGTAATGTATAATCTCGTCGATACTTTTTTGCCCGTTGAGGGCGTGCGAGATGTTGTATTTGCAATTGATATCCATAATGACATCGAGGTTTCCGAGAGATAAATCAGCATCGAAGAGCAGAACTTTTTTGCCCCATGTGCTCAGGCATATAGCGAGATTTGCAGCGATATTGGTTTTACCCACTCCTCCCTTTCCGCTGGTAATGGTTATAACGTCAGCAGGCTTAGAGGTGGATTCCATTAATTTTGTTAGTTGATGACTTTCACTTTCCATTTTTATATTTCGCCTAATCACATATTTACTTACCAATCAGGTGTAGCTTAACCCGTCTTCGGCGGATTGTTTTTTTTGCTTCAGCAGCACAGCAGCGATTTTCTGATTCAGAGCATTTTCCATTAATTTATTTATTTGCATTTCAAGATACTGTTCTCTGTTTTGTCGGAGGATTTTTTCTGCGTTTCCGTCAGGGGTGGCTTTAATGTCGAGGGAGCCGCCAATGCCGAATTTAATGGTTTCCGTGTCGTAAAGGACAAGGCGGTTGTTTGATATATGTTCATTAATGGCGTTGTTCATCAGCTTACTGAATTCGGCTGTGGCGAGGTCTTCCGGGATGAAATCCTTCTTGTCGATGTTGTTGATGTTTCTCGTGAGGATCTTTTGCCGTTCTTCAGTGAACTCGATGATTTTCACGAGCAAGTCAGTAATATTGTCTGTTATAAGCTGCGATTTCATAAGCTATCTTTATTTGTGTTTTAGTCTTTCACCCTTTTCCAGAATTGGTTTTGAACAGTAAATTTTTGGAATGTGATTTCACGTGAAAAGGATACAGCAGGGGAAAGGTTATAAAAAGATTATTGATTTTCCGACGAATTATAACAAAAATTCTCATCCTTGAGTTCCTTTTCTTATAATCAATTTTTTATTTCGTTTTTTTCGGTCCTTCTTTTGAATTTCTGACGTGTATTAGTTCAAGAATCTTGTTTGGTAGTCTTCCTGTTTTAGTATTTTTCTTATTTCAGAAAGTGATTTTGTTTTTTTCAGTTCCATTATTTTTGAGAGCCGGGGGAAGACAGATTCGTCGTATAGCCGATGTCCTCCTTTCGTCCATTGTGATTCGCGGATAAGTCCCATAATGGTGTAATTGTGAATGGTCTGTCTTGAGAAGGGGGTACTACTGACTACTTCACCGACCCGATAGAGCTTTGTAGGTATTTGAATTGTGTCCGCCTTCGGCGGATTGTTTCTTGTCTGCATAATAAAAGGTATTGCTAAAAAATTTGTAAAATTGGGATTACAAACAACAGAAAAGCATAATTGGTTGGGTAATTGCCGTTGAATATCGCATAGGTTTCGGGGATTGGGTTAATCTTTGAAGTTGTCTCGAAGCATTTTACTCCTGACATTCTCACTCCTGAGTGCTTTAACGGCCTTGGATTTTGACTCACAGCACAGTTTAGTTCGACGGATGATTTTAAAAGTATATTTTACATTTTGCAAAATGTAAAACACTTTTTCTCATATGTCAACTTTTTTTTAGAATTTTTTTTGATTTTTTTTTTAGGGGGGGGTTATGTTGTTATTGAGCAAATTCGGATAAGAGATAAGTGGTGGTTGTGCAATCGTTTAATTCTTGGTCTCAGAGTCAGATAGTAATTGTAGATTCTTTACAGATATCGGGCCGGAAGCGATAAATGGTTCTCCGTAACGGACTCCAATAGACTGGCCGAAATATCGGCTGACAATTGTAATTTTTTCTATATGGGTGGGTTGATTTGCCGGCGGTGCGTTCTTGAGTTGACTTTGGTAAGCTTGAATTGCAGCTATTTTCTTTTCCCAATAATCGCTTATATCAACGATAAATGACGGATTTCGGTACTGAAATCGGTGCGGGGAATAAAACTGGAACATTTTTGGTGTCCAGTGCGGGCGGGTGCCCATTTTTGTTTTATGGTATTTTGCTTCGAAACGTGCTCCGTTTGTAAGCTTGAGAGCTGCAATGTGGTCGGGGTGCCAGTCTGGAGTCAGATGGCTGAACAGTATATCCGGTTTGATTGACCGAATTAGGTCGGCTAATTTTCTTCTGTTTTGCAAAGTCTCTTGCAGATAACGGTTGGGCATATCCAAACATATTCTTTTTTGTATTCCTAAAATTTCGCTTGCATTCTTTGTTTCCTCGGAGCGTATTTTTTTTGAGCCGAAAGGCGTAGGTTCGCCGTCTGTGAGGTCAACTATTGTTACATTCCAGCCGGCATCAATCATTTTTGCTATGCTACCGCCCATACCAATCTCAGCATCGTCCGGATGCGCTGCTACAACTAAAACGGTATTCATTACTCCTCCTGTCTGTTCAGTCTTTTGTTCCATCGTTTATCCCGAAAACGTTCTCTAAGGATTTTCGTGGGAAAAGCCCGAAGAAAAATTTTCTGTAGTTGAGCACCTGTATGGAGAGCTTCTGGCTTTGTGATAAAATGATTCGCTTTTTTATATTGGACATTGCCTCCTCCGTAAACTTTCGGAGATTGTCATTTACTTTTGATATTCCTGCCCAGGCTTTCTTTTTGTCTTCTGTGGATGAATCATTATTTTTAGCAAGTTCAATTAGTTTTTCCTTTTTTTGGATTAATGATATTACCTGTTCATTCTTCAACGAATTATTTTTGATAAATCTTTCCGGATTATACTGAAGTTCCCGGAGTATCTGTTTTAGCTCAGCAGGATTGTCTTTAAGCATTTTGTCGCCTCCCTCTAAAGGAAGGTTCATAGTCGTTGTTGCTACTGCGAACTGGAGATTCTTTATTTTATAATACTTTTCAAGGACATAATTTGTTATATCCTCGTATTTTGCACCTCCTATACCATGTATGAACCAATCTGCTAAAAACAGTCGCGTAAATAATGTGAGAGTTACCGCCTTTGGGCGTAATCGATAACCATATTTTTTTAATAATTGTATCAATTGGTTTTCTTTTTGCCCGGCCCGTTGAGCGTCCAGTCGGCCTAAGAGCTTTTTATCGATACCGAATTGGATATTATTTTTGTTATTTGATTTTACATACAGGGGTGAACGTCTTCCTTTTGTTGAAACTAACCAGAAGGGCAGTTCTCTTCTGCCGTTGTTTTCTTTGAGAATGTGAATGTTATCAGGACGTTTGGTTTCTGAATTTGCTGTTTTTTCCCAAATAGCATTGTTGTAAGTATGTGCAAAGGTTGGAGCATTTTCCATTATAGATTTGCAAAAATTTATGAAACAGCGACTTTGTGCCATCTCGGAAACCGGAAGATAAAGCATTTCAATTCCCAAAGCTGAATTCAAGTTTGCCTGAAGGTATGTTATAAGCTCTCCAATATGTCTAAAAGAAGAAATTTTCCCCTGTTTGTTTCTGCTAAAATCTGACCATAAGTCCTTGCAGCAGGCGGCCTGGGTGGATTTCGAAATTGACTTAATAAAATTTTGTATTTGTTCTTTAGGAGGCACGGCCCGAAATTCCAGGGGAACATTTTGTTGTATTTCGATTTCGATTTTTTTAAAGCTCCAGCTCTTTTCATCTTTTAGTTCCGGTACAGTCATTGCGGTATCTGAAATATCGTGGTCCAGGATAAGGTGTATGGCGTAACCGTTTAATTTTTTTGAAAGCTCGCTTACTATACAATTTTTTGCGAGGATACCACAATGGTGCCAGGTTGCCTGATGTCCGGTGACTATAATGTCCTCTGATTTTCCTTCATTATTCTTGTTAAGGCCGATTTTATGCGTATAATTTTTGGCCGAGAGTATTAATTCTTTGGTTTGCTCGGCTGTATTTGCGATGTTCCCCCCGGTACCAAAAGAGCTTTGCTCGTTCTTTTTTCGTTGCTGGGTCTTATTCTGCTTTATCAATTTGGCCCAGGAGGAATATGCAGGATATGTAAAAACGGCATCTTTTTTTTCAGGGATTTTCAGATTTTGGAGGGTCTGCAACAGCATCTTTTCCAAGCTCCCGCTGAATTATTTCTTTGTAATAATTGAGTCTTACTTTTGGTTTCTCAAGCGAGCCGGTGAAATTCCTCTTCGAGTCGTGATAAATTAAAGGCACCGGAATTTCGCGGATTTTTAGTCCCGCCCGTACGGCATATATCCATAATTGAAGAGGAAATCCGTATCCTTGTTCAGTGAGCATTAGCTTTCGAATTGCTTTTACTTTGTAGGCCTTGAAGCCGCAGAAAGAGTCGGTAAGATTGATTCCAAGGTTGTTATTGAGTATCCGGGCAATTTCTCTATTTATAGCGACTCTTTGTTTTGGAGGTTTTATCGAACCCAAATTCAATTCATTTAAATATCGGGAGCCGCTTATAATATCGGCGTCTTCTTTTGCTATCTCTCTGTAAAAAAAAGGAATGTAGGATGGCTCGTGTTGATAATCGCAATCCAGGGTTATGACCCAGTCGAACTTGCCTGAGCCGGAGAACTCGAAAATATCCATTATACTTCGGCCGTAGCCCAGATTTTTTTTGTGAGATACAACCTTAATAAAACCATATCGCTTGAGTAGCTCGGAAGTGCCGTCCGTACTTCCGTCATCTACCACGAGTATATTTTTCGCAAAACGATGCACTATTTGCAGAATATCATCGACGTAATTGTGCTCGTTGTAAATTGGTATTGCAATTAACACATTATTTGGATTTTGCTTACTGATTTGTCACTCCTTTATTTTTTGTGATTTTGGAAAAATGTTTGAATTTCGCTTTGCTTTTTTTGAGGCGTTGTTGCTTGCGTCTTTAAGGTCAGAAAAATTTTCACTTTTTATAATAGTGGGGGTAATAAACAGGTATGTCGTTTTATATTTTTTTTCTATGCTGGTATTTTTAAACACCCATTCGAGCAGTGGGATGTCACCCAATACAGGCACTTTATCAACGTTTTTGCTTTCATCCGTTGTCTGGAGACCTCCGACCACGATGGTGTAGCCGTCAGGGATTGTGGCTTCGCTTTGAATACTGCTTGTGTTTCTTGGTGGTGGAATTGATGGGTCGGTGGGTTTTGTACCGAAGGAGTTCAAGGTGATTTGATATTGGACCCGGAGGTAATCATGCTCGCTGATGTGAGGTGTTATGGCAAATTGTGTGCCTGCCTGGACGAAACCGGCGAATGAAGTGGTTGTGGTTGTTTCCCCTTGGTTTGTTTGCGTGGTCGGCTCTTCGGCAATGCTGTTTATTGTGCCTATGGCGTTGTTGTTTACCAGGATTTGCGGGGCAGATGTAATTCTGGCATTACCTTTTGTTTTCAACGCTTGAAGGATTGCCTGAAGCTTATCCGGTCTCAGCACTGCTGCTGTTCCTCCAGGACTTACCGTGATATTTCTAACTCCCGTGGTGGGGTCGAGATTACTTGAGAGTCCGAATGAGGTAAACGAGGAAATATCCCTGGAGGAATGGCTGAGCTCAACTCCGAGGTTTAAATTATCGGTGTTGGTGAACTCGATAATTTTGGCCTCGATTAAGACTTGTCGGCGTCTTTTATCGAGCTCTTCAATTAGTTTGCCCAGTTCATGATGTTCTTTTTCAGTTGCCTGAACGATTATCGAATTTTTTGATTTACTGACAGCAACTTTGGCCTCGACCTGGCTTATAAATTCTGTTGTTTTTCCCGTTTTTGGTGCACCTTCGGTTTGCATCTGTTGTTGGTTTTCTTGATGAGCATATTTCATTTCTGTTGTTTGCGGGGTTTGTTGTTTTTCTTTTCGAAGCATTTCCTTTACAATTGCGGCTACTTCCTGAACATCAGCATTATCGAGCTTGTAAATTTTAATCACGCCTCCTTTATACCGGCCTGGCAAATCGATGTTTCCAACAATAGTAGTCATTATGCGGTGAGCGGCTGGAGGTGCCGTCAGGAGTATCGAGTTAGTATTTTTGATAAGCATTATTCCCTCCATTTTACCGTTTCCGGAGCTGGTTGGGCCGGCAGAGGTGGTGGGTGTGCTGCTTCTTTTGATATTCAGGACCTGATGCAATCCGTTGTAGATTTCAGATGCATCAACATAAGTGAATTGATAATTTTTTGTTACGGGCTCGATGTAGGTATCTAATTTTTTAACCAGTTTTTTTATCGGCTCCAAATCTGAGGGAGCAGCTTTGATGAGCAATTGATTTGTTCTGTCTATTGAGAATATTTTGACCTCAGATTCAGGGTTCTGGAGTATATTTTCGCCCACCAAAGGGGTGTTAGTTTTATTTCTTTTTTGCTTGGCGGTTTTTAAGGAGGGTAGATTTTCGCCCGCCAAAGGCGGGCTTTGGTCCATATTTTTCGATTGTTTTTGTGAAAACAGCTGGCTGAGAGTCTGAGAAACTATTTTAGCATCAGCATATTTTAAAGTAATTACATCAAGGGCAGCGTGTTGGCCGGGAACATCTATTTTTTTTAGAATGCTTTTTACTTTTTTGATGTCGGATTCAGTTCCGACTACAAGCAATTGGTTGGCGTGAGTTAGGGGATAAATTCCAATTTGATTTTGCGGTATAGTGATACGCTGAAGGTGGACCAGTGGCGTCTGAGGAGTTTTGCCCGGCAGGGGAGCGGTTAGTTTATTTTTACTGAAAACAGGCGCCTTGCTCGTTCCTTTTTTGTTGTTAGGTAAGCTTTTCTGAGTCTGGGCAGTGGTTTTGTTTTTTTGTGCTGATTCTGATTTCGCCACAGGCGTCCGCCTTTGGCGGATTGCGAAGGCGGTTTGAAGAATTTTTGCCAGCCCTTTGGAATCGGCATAGGTCAGTTTGATTACCTGAATGGTAATATTCTCTGAAGGGGTATCTAATTTTTTAAGAATGGGCGTTATAAATTTAAGGTTGGCATCGGTGTCGTAGATGAGGATTTTATTTGTTTGTTTGTGCACTACGGTTACTCCGAGCTTGCTGAGGAAAGGTTTGATGGCAGTATTAACGGCGGCGGCGTCTGCATATTCGAAGGAGAGGACTTTTTTAGCCAGGCCGTAATATTGGACATACTCGTCATAAGTCATTACAGTGAAGAGATTCCGTTGTCGATGGTATATGAAACCAGCCATAGTTACAACAGTATCGAGAAGCTCTTTTGCGGTTATGTTCTTTGCCCAGAGAGAGATTTTTGCATTGCTTACCTGAGCAGTAGGGAAGATACTCCATCCAGCGGCGTCAGAAATTATTTGAAAAGCCATAGAAATATTGTTGTTATTGAAATTGATTTGTGGGATTACAGTAGAGTCGCTGCCGGTAAGGTCGTCGCCAGCCGGGCGGTTTGGGGCTCCGGTAGAAATAAACGGGTCGAAATTAAGAGCCGAGTCAGCTTTTGCAGAAGGAAGCTCAATTGGGGGAATTATGAGCATTAATATTAACAATAATTCGCCAGGGCGGATTAAAGAGCGGGGGGTTTTTTCGGTGATGAGATTTTTGTTTTTGAGTTTAATCGACATAAAAATACCCTTTAAAGACGTAAGAGAAGTTTGTGTTCAACGATTGAGATTTCGACGGAGTTTTCGTTTATATTTATAACTTTAAACAGGTCGTTGACGGAATCGCCGACAGCGAGTTTTTTTAGGCCGAGGCCTTTGACGTCTATATATACAACGGGCTGATTTTGGATTTTCATTATGCATTGCAGATGTAGTTGAGCTTTTATTCTTTCAATGGTTTTATCGGCGGCAGGTTTGTCCCTGATGGCGGTATCGGGTTTAAATAGATCGTCTCTGAGCGG
The DNA here is from genome assembly GCA_030604525.1 of Phycisphaerae bacterium. Lineage (GTDB taxonomy): Bacteria > Planctomycetota > Phycisphaerae > Sedimentisphaerales > Anaerobacaceae > JAUVVQ01. The sequence continues at coordinate 51,955 of JAUVVQ010000011.1, forward strand.
GATATCCAGGCCGTTTGGAGCCGGCTTATTGTTCTCGAGCAGGAGGGTAAAGAGCCGGGTGTTCAGGAAGTTATTGTTTTCGGCTGGTTCCGGATCCAGGTCATTTACTTTTACCGGGATGCAGAATTCGAGTATGGTTACTGCAGCAAGGTTTAGGGCAATGGCGAGCATTACGGCCTGTATTATCCGCAATGAGCCGTAACGCTTTATTAGCTGTTTTGTTAATTTTTCTTTAAAGTTAAAGTTCATTTTTCGGTTTAGATTTTGGTTACGCCGCAGGCGAATCTTTAGATTTGCTGATTTTGCTTATCAGCAGGGAAACACTGACGTTATTTCTGATTTCCTGGTCCGCCTTAGCGGAGAACTGTTCTAATTTAATTGCTTCCGGATGTGTCTGGATAGCGTAAGCGAATTTCAGGAAGTCGGTTATGTTTGCCGACATTTCAATTTTAATCAAGAATCGAGAATAGAACTTTTTTTTGACGGTTGGCAGTATTTTTACGGACCTTATTTTGACATTTAAGTTCGAGTAAATATCGCTTAATTCTTTTGTGAAGTCGGATATTTGCTCTTGCTGGGTCCCTTTAGTTTTGATAAGGGGTTTGATTTGTGAGTATATTTTCTCAATTCTGTCTTTAATCAGCAGGTTGGCCTGCATTTTTCGGAGTTTTAGTTTAAGCCGGTTGAGGTTCTCGATATAATTTTGGCGTTTTTCCAATGCGGGCTTAATGGTGGTAGTGAATATTAGAGAGCCAATTATTATTACCGCAGTTATTGAAGCTAATAGTATTTGGCGATTTGATTTTTTTGGAGTTGTCTTCATTTTTTAATTTCTTTAATTACACATTCAGCCTGAAATTCTACAACAGAGCCGCCCGGCCTTGGTATTTGTTGAGCGTTGGTGATTTGAACGGCATTGAGGATTTGGGCCTTTTTCATTGCATTTGAATATTCGAAAGCACTTGAGAGGGTGTCCGCTTGGCCGTTTATTTCAATTCTGGTCTTTTCCGATTCAGAGAACAACTTAAGGTTACTTATGGAGATAGCTTTTGGCGAAAATTTGTAAAGTTCCTGAAATATTTTAGTAATGTACCCGCGATTTGCTAATTGCAATTGGACAGCTTTGAGGAGTTCTCGCTTGCTTTCGACGCTTCCAGCGACGTTTTCTATAGGAGCGATTTTTGACATAATTTTTTCGGCCTTTTCCTCGATTCGCCAATTCATTGCGGCGAGAGTTAACCAAATCAATAAAATCAATACGGCTGATAAAATTCCGGTAGCAAGATAATTTAATAGCAAGCTCTTTCTTTGGGCCTTTTGTAAATCGTCTCGAGGCAAAAGGTTTATATACTGCAGATTTGCATTATCGATAGATTCGAGTAAGCCGGCTGCAATCAGGGAATCGGCAGGGGAGCCTGGTGATTCGGCGACCCCAGCGCCCCCGCACCTGTTTTTGGCCAAAAATAGGTGCGGGGCAGGAGGACGGAAGAAAGAGAGTTTGTTAACGGGCAGTAACTGCAAGTTTTCCTGTAGTATATCTTTTATCTTTGAAGTAGGTTGTTTTAAGCCGGCAAGCGAAATATCTATATTATTATTCTCTGACTTTGCTGCCGTTTTCTGATTAGATATTTCATTGGCGAAAAGATTTGAATTTAAAAATTCATCCCGGAAGTTTGTGTTTGAGTAAGCTATTTCGTCAGCTTTCTGGTAGCTGGCACCTCTGCTGCTTATGATATAGCAGCTTTTATGAGCGGCGAAGATATCCAGGCGTGCCTTTTGGGAATTTTTGTTTACGGTATTGAAGAAGTTTTGGATAGCTAACGAGTCAAAAATAACTTTATTCGGGTAGATAGCTGCGGCGTTGTATGGCTCAAGGAGCCGGCTAAGGATGCTTTTACGGATGATGCAGACCAGGACATTGAGCATCCCTTGAGTTTTATTGAGGAGTGTACAGCCGTAGATGAGGTCCTCGGGCGGTAACGGGATAAGTGAAGGAATCTCGAAATCCAACATTTGAGCTGCTTCTGTGAGTTCTTTGGCCGGTAGCTGTAATGACTTGAAAATACAGCGTTTGAACGGGACGCTTATTATCCACTTTTTAACGGAGATTTTTTTGCTTTTGATGGCTTGTTTTAAATCTGTGAGCTTATCGAACCTTATACAATTTTTGCCGTTTTTGCCTTTCGCACAAATAACTGCCCCGTTGTTTTGGGTGAGGTTGGCCGAGGCCCAGTCTGTTTTGATTTTTTGTTCCTTCATTATAAAAGTTTCTCAAGGTAAATAATTTGCCCTTTATTTTGAACAATTTTAATAGTTGCGAGCAGGCAGCATCGGCAGTTTTTTGATTCGGCATAGGAGTACAATCGGAAGTAATTGGAGCTGAAGCAGCAATATTGCTGCAGGAGTTCGATTTGTAAATCGGTTAATTCTTCTAAATCAGAGATAGCATTTGCCTCGGCGACGAATACGTCATCGTTTGTCCCTATCCGTCCGTCATGCCCTGCCCGATGAGAGGAGAGGTAGTCGGCGGCCTGGTTATTGATTCCCGGAAGGGTGGAAATGATGTTTGCTGAAGCGGTGTTGATATTTATTTTGCCCTCGCCGAGGACGGTGAAGATATTGAGCAAGCCAAGGTTCGGTGTGTTCGTGGTGTTATCAAAGAGTTTCTGAAGGTCACTGCTGCTCTGGGTTTTCTGTAGTGAGAGGGCTGTCAGATTTTTTCCGAGGTATTTTTCCAGGTTTTCGTTAATGGATTTGACGAAAAGTAATTCCCTTAGAGTTATCAGTGGGGAGTTTTTGCAAACATACGGCGGGTTTTGCCGGTTATAAAAATCTGTTTCAGCTCCCTGCGGGTTAACATTGTTGTCGGGGTCGATCCAGTCGAGTATACAGGCGATTTGTCCGCTGGTCAGGGGCTTGAGGTTTTCCCAGCTGGCGGGGTCTGATTTATTGATATTCAGATAACTTAATTCGTCTTTGAGGGCGTATGAGAGCTGGAATTTATCGGTTGGTTTGGTTTTTATTTGAGCAAATAGTTTTTCATTTTTAGCCGAGCTGGAAAAGTGGCAGATATGTGCAGTTACTTCGGGTGTGAGTTTTTGCGAGGCAATAAGTGCTTTTAGTCGCTGGATACCGCCTATTGCTAAATAGTAGGCCTTTATTCTTTCGACCTGAGAGTTAGTAAGCTGTATCTGAATACGTTCTCGGTAGGCCAGGCCGACGGCGATTATTGTCATGCTGGAGAGAACCAGTAGAACGATGATAAGAATACTGGCTTTTGGTTTTTGAGTCCGCCTTCGCTGGATTCGGTTTAGCATATTTGTTAACCCTGTTAGAGACCTACATTCAAATACCTTTCCAAGCAGCCAGTAGTATATTTGCTACTTGCTATTATTTTTTTATCTGTCTCATCTGTGAAACTTGTGCCCTCGCAGGCGGGTATCTGTGGTTAGTATTTATTAAAGGAAGCGAGTCAGGATGTGTATTTGTTGACCCCGCACCTGCTTTTGAGTAAAAACAAAACAGGGGCGGGGTATGATTAGTTACCAGGAGGGCATCCAGTTTGTGCTGGAATTTTTATGATGGTTTGGAAGGAGCTGGCAGCGAGTTTTCTGTTTCCTGGCCAATTGAGGTGGATTTTTACGGCCTGAAGGCAGGTTCGCGGCTCTTTTGCACATTTTAAGCTGGATTGCCAGTCTTGTTCAGAGCCGTCGGATTGTTGTTTAAGAGCGAAGAGTTTAAGCTGGAAATTTCCGGTTAGTATATTTTCTGAGAGTTCCGGAGCGATTATTTTTTCTCCGGAGCAGTATTGTTCGCTTCTTTTGAGTATTGATTTTTTATTATCCGGGTTTTTATAGAAGTAGTATTTGATTTTGAGTGGCTTTGAAAGGTAGGCCTGTTTTCTCCAGGAGCCGTTTAGTGTGTAGAAGCTGAGCAGTATTGAGCCGTTCGGGTCAGAAGCGAGCTGGAAAGGTATTTGTTTTTTTTCTGACTCGCCGAGGCGGGTTGGGAAATAAAGCGAAGCAAGCTCTTCTCGCAGCGTTTCAGTGAGCAGTCGAGCGTTGTCGGAGATAACCCTTTTGTATTCAGCTTTTTGGGAGAGCAATATGGCCTGTCGGTAAGCAGTATCTATTCCCAAGAGCAGAATAGAGCTGATTAGTAAAACGAGCAGGATTTCGATAAGTGTAAAGCCGTTTTTGTATGTTTTTTTTGTTCTGCTTTTCATTAAAGTTATTTTCCTTCGAACAGAGGCGGTGTATAAAGGAGGGAATATAATTGGTAGTTTTTTCCGGCTTTCTGCTCTTGCCAGCTTATCTGAACACAGACAGCTCCTAAATTTTCAATTTCTGTCGGGGTTATCTGCACCTGGCAGTGAAAAGGGCCTTTTTGGGTTTTGATTGTTTGATAAGCAATAGTTTGTTTGAGCATTGTTTCGTTTAACAGAGTTTCAGCTAAGAGCTGTGCTTTTGTGAGCATTTCACAGTATCTTGCCGCCTGCGAGCAGGTTCTTAAGGCGGCGAATATTGCCAGGATAGAGATAGACAGGACGGTAAGAGCTACGATTATCTCTACCATGGTGAATCCGATTGTTTTTTTGGTTTTAAACATATCTTTTTCCCAGCACCCAGCACCCCGCACCCTATTTTTAGCCAAAAACAGGTGCGGGGCTAAAAATAGGTGCTGGATTCGATTGTTACGGATTTGTAGTTTATTTTGATTTTTTCAAGTATATCTATATTTGAGATAGAAAGTGAAGCATTAGGCCATTGTTTGGCTGGGTCGAAAAGAAGGGTTTGGTAACGTCCGTTTGCAGAGAAGCCGTTCAGGTTTGAGATTTGGGTATCATTTCCCAGCACTCGAGTCATTCCATAAAAACCATCGATGGATTCGAGGCGTCCATTATCCCCGGCTCTCTTGAGCCGGTAACTTTTGTTTTTCGTATCAATTGTCAGGATTACCGACTTTTGAGAATTGCCTGCTAAATCGATGGCGTATTTAATCGTCTCGGCTATATTCAAGGCGTGCTCTTTTATTTTTAAAGTGTTATTAGTTCTGCTGGCGTATGGGGCTATAATAGTTGCGATAGCAGATATGATTGCTAAAACTACGATTAGTTCGATGAGGGTAAAGCCATTATTTTGGATTCTACAGCTCATATTATTGCCTCAGCGGTTTTAAAACACATTTTGTTGACCCCGCACCTATTTTATTTTTACTCAAAAATAGATGTGGGGTTCGCTTGACAATCGGGCAGGGAGAAGCGATAATAAACTAAATGCTTTAGTGTTCCAAATGCGAGGAGAACTGCCTATGCGTCTGGTTATCGAAAAAGACGGGGGTGTAGTCGATGAGCTTCGCTTCAGCGATGGGCCTATATATATCGGCAGGCACACTAACAGCCAGGTCTTTTTGGCTGACAGGACGGTTTCAAGGCAGCACGCTGTGCTTTATGCTACCCAGGAAGGGAAGTGGATAATAGAGGACCTGGATTCAGCGAATAAGACATCTCTTAACGATAAAGAGATTCACAAAGCCGAGGTTAAGACCGGTGACATTATAAGCATCGCTGATTTTAGAATTGAAATTAACCTGGAAAAGCAGGGCGAAGAGGGGTCAATAAATCTTGAAGACACGCTTATCCACCAGGGGCGGACTACAGAGAAGCCCCAGGTAATAGTAAGAAAATTGGATAAGGAGCATGCTCCTTCCATCAAATTTCCTGCTAAAAGAGCGAAACATTTTGCACAGGCGACCGAGGCAATTTGCTCTGCTCGAGGTTTAGATGAGATGATTCTGGCTTTATTAACTATACTTTTAAGGCAATTTAGTGCCTCTCATAGCTGGTGTGCCTTGCGCGATGAACCAGACGGGCCTATGCTTTCTCATGCAGGTAAAGCTCAGGATGGTATTAGGATTAAATTGGATGATTTAAAGCTTAAAGACAGGGTAAACGAAGCTATTGAGAAGAAACATTTCTTGTTGTTACCGCGTTTACCTTTCGAGATGGAGCAACAAAAGCTTCGTTCTGCGATAATAGCTCCAGTGATGAATACGGCTGACTGTTTCGGAGTATTATATGTCGATAACTCAACAAACCACGAACACTACGAGACAAACGATTTAGATTATTTGATGTTTATTGCAGTTCACACCGCAGCTATTGTAAAAAATTTCTGAGATTTCAGTTCGCCGAAAGCGTATCGTTTTTGTTTTAAGGATTTGCATTTTACTTGACTTTTTACATTATATTTTTGACAATGATGTATAAAGATACATGCTGAATGGAGGTGAAAGTAAATGCGTTTGGTTGTGAAGCAGAATGATGAGATAGTCAGCGAATATGAATTTTCCAAAGGCCCAATACATATAGGCAGGCGTGCTAATAGTCACATTTTTTTACCGGGTAGGGCCGTTTCAAAACAACATGCGGTGATTTTTGATACAGATGATGGCAGGTGGATGACGGAAGATTTGGATTCAGCCAACAAGACATATCTGAATGACAATCCAATTGACAAAGCAGAGCTTAAGACCGGTGACATTATAAGCATCGCTGAATTTACCATTGAAGTGAATTTAGAAGAAGAATCAGATGTTGAATCTGAAGATTCCGTTCATTTGGAAGATACCCAGGTAACAGGTGCTTATAAGCGGGGAGAACCGCAGATTATAGTTAGAAAGTTGGCTTCAGATGTTGCTGCACCGATTAGGTTACCCGCCAAAAGGGCGATTCAATTTTCTGAGGCAACCAGGGCTATTAGTCGGACGGCTGATTCCGACCAGTTATTGCTTACCCTCATTGATATTATTTCAAAACAATTTGATTCATATCATACATGGGGTGCTTTAAGAGACGGTGGGAGTGGTCCTGTAACCCATCATGCGGGCAAAAGCAAGGACGGCCAGGATGTCACGATAGATGATATAAAACTAAGCGATAAAATTAACGAGGCAGTAAAAAAGAAGCAATTCATACTTTTCCTTTTTTCCCGGGTCCCGGGGAAGAGCAAAAAGGAACAGTTGCGCTCTGCCATAATAGCACCCATTTTAGCAGATTCTGATTGCTTTGGCGTTCTGTATGTTGACAATCTAATGGGCGATAGCCATTTTAATCTTGGTGATTTGGATTATCTTATGCTGTTAACAATTCACACAGCCGCGGTGCTCCAAAACAGATAAAGCTCACGCACTTTCCCCGCCGGGGATAGTTAGCTCGTAAGTATTAGTTATTGTCTTTTGTATTTTCCGATTAATTGTCCCTGTGCGATAATATGCCCCTGGATAGCATTTAGCAGGTCGGGTTTAGCAGCACCTGCGTCAAGCTCAATTTCCTTATCGAGTGCATAGATTTTGAAGAAGTATCTATGTGTGCCGCCTGGCGGGCAGGGGCCTCCGTAGCCGATTTTACCAAAATCAGAAGTCCCTTGTCTGGCTCCGTCAGGTAAAATTTTGTCCGGTGGAATATTCTCTGCAAGTTCTTTGGTATCAGCCGGAAGGTTGAAAATTACCCAGTGTACCCAGGTGCCCATTGGTGCGTCAGGGTCGTCGGATATTAAGGCGATAGTTTTGGTTTCTTCGGGAACAGATTCCCATTGCAATGGTGGAGAAATATCCTGTCCGTCACAGGTATATTTGGGTGGTATTAAGTCGTTTTCTTTAAATGCAGGACTTGTGATTTTTATTTCCATTTTTTTACCTCCTTTTGAACCATTGGCAATTTGTTTTTGTTCTTTACAGGCGCAAAGCATTAAAGCAACGGCAAGTAGTAAAGTAAATGTTCTTTTATATTTCATTTTCTTATCCTCCTGATAATCCTTCTATTGAAATATTTCTGTTTTATCTTTTAGAGAAAACAAGGATAGCCGTAGGAATATAACAAGTAAAGCCCTCGATGGAGTTTGGGTTCGTTTTTGAAGCGGTTATATACATAAATTCTCGTAAGCCCTTCTTTAATCAAAGGTTATATTCATTTCCGAGTTTGGCTTTGTTTTTGGCTGTCCAAAGTCGCTGTTTTTTTTCGTAATTCCTTGCGTAATAAAAGTTTAAGCTCATTTTGGGGTTTTGGCGATTGGGTTCGATTGGCTTTGAATTGGGTTTGTTTTTGAAGCTGTCGTGAAGGGGAATATTGATATAAGGTTTTATTACAACGGAGGTTATGTTCATTTCGGTTTTCCGTAAATTGGGTTTGTTTTGCATAAAAAGTATATTTTTGATCGTGCTATTTTCTCCGGCACAGAGGACATCCCCGCCCCTGCTTTCGCAGGGGTGACAATCCTGCGCGGGGACAGTCGCCGGGCACGAAGAAACTTAGCCACAGAGGGATAAAAAAATACTGGAAATATTGAATCCCGCAAAGGCGCCAAGGCGCAAAGAAAAGATGAAAGAAAATGAGTGTTCAAAAGTACCTCCTGTTTTAGAGTTCGCTA
>JAUVVQ010000031.1 GCA_030604525.1 Phycisphaerae bacterium
ACATAGTGCAGGAATATTAACCTGCTGTCCATCGTCTACGCCTTTCGGCCTCGACTAAGGGCCCGACTAACCCTGGGCGGATTTACCTTCCCCAGGAAACCTTAGGCTTTCGGCGAACAGGATTCTCACCTGTTTTATCGTTACTCATGCCGGCATAATCACTTGCTGCCGCTCCACCGCTCGTTTCCGTACGGCTTCAGCGCTGACAGCAACGCTCCCCTAACACTGCTACTCAGACAAGCTGAGTAGCAATCCGCAGCTTCGGTGTTTTGCTTAATTCCCGTTCATTATCGGCACCGAATTGCTCGACCAGTAAGCTGTTACGCACTTTTTAAATGATGGCTGCTTCTAAGCCAACATCCTGGCTGTTTAAGCAATTTGACTACCTTTCGAACTTAGCAAAACTCTGGGACCTTAGCTGGCGGTCTGGGTTGTTCCCCTTTTGACCACGAAGGTTATCCCCCGCAGTCTGACTCCAGAGATAAACATTACGGTATTCGGAGTTTGGTTGGAGAAGGCAAGCGGGTAGCCCCCTATCTCCATTCAGTAGCTCTACCCCCGTAATGCAATAACTCCAGGCTAGCCCTAAAGCTATTTCGGAGAGAACGAGATATCTCCAGGTTTGATTAGACTTTCACTCCTCCCCACAGCTCATCCCCTAACTTTTCAACGTTAGTGGGTTCGGTCCTCCAGGGATGATTAAATCCCCTTCAACCTGGCCATGGGTAGATCACCTGGTTTCGCGTCTATCCCCTGCGACTATACGCCCTTTTAAGACTCGCTTTCGCTACGGCTTCACAGCTTAACTGCTTAACCTTGCCACAGACGATAACTCGCCGGCTCATTATGCAAAAGGCACGCAGTCAGGCGTGATACGTTCCGAAGAACGTATTATAGCCCTTCTACGGCTTGTAGGTATATGGTTTCAGGTACTTTTAACTCCCCTAATAGGGGTACTTTTCATCGTTCAGTCGCCCTACTGTTCGCTATCGGTCGCCAAGTAGTACTTAGCCTTGGAGGGTGGACCCCCCAGCTTCACACAGGGTTTCACGGGCCCCGTGCTACTCTGGTTCTCTGACAATAACGGAGACTTTTGCCTTCACTTACAGGACTATCACCTTCTATGGTTCTGCTTTCCAGCAGATTCTGTTAGCATAAGTTTTGTAACTCCTTATCAGAGTCCACAACCCCGAGAAGCAAGCTTCTCGGTTTGGGCTGTTCCGCTTTCGCTCGCCGCTACTTACGGAGTCTCGGTTGATTTCTTTTCCTACAGGTACTGAGATGTATCAGTTCCCTGCGTTCACTCGAACCGGTCTATGCATTCAACCGGCCGTGACGCCATCTGGTTGCCCAGTGACGCCGGGTTACCCCATTCGGAAATCCCGGGATTAACGGTTGCTTGACACCTGCCCCGGGCTTATCGCAGTCGGCCACGTCCTTCATCGTCTCTTGACGCCTAGACATCCGCCATACACCCTTAATAACTTGACCATATCTATCCTTGATTGGATATGGTTTCTTAAGTTTTGCGCTCATTTTAAAAAGGTTTCGGTGAAACCTTTTTTCTATCCGCATATTAACTTTTCAAAGAACATATAGTCAACGTAACATCAAACACGTTAGAAAACCAACGTTTAAGCAATAATTATATAGACTGGAGACGAGCGGGCTCGAACCGCCAACCTCCGGCTTGCAAAGCCGGCGCTCTCCCAGTTGAGCTACGTCCCCGGAACCCAAATCACTTTTTAGCTTTGAAGTCTAAATCTTAAGGTAAAAACAAGCAACTCAAAAGTCAACACTCAAAACTAAAATGGGCCCGGGTAGATTCGAACTACCGACCTCACGCTTATCAGGCGTGCGCTCTAACCTGCTGAGCTACGAGCCCTCATCAGTAAGTTCCATAACTACAGTCGGAATACCCACCGCTTCTCAGCGATTACAAAGCCGAGCTGGCTTTTTGTTTAGTCGGTCATATATAACTATAAACTTAAAAAAGAGCAATAACTTTAAACTTAAAAAAGAGCAACAAAAAAAACCGCTGCTTAAACCGCCAGCGGCTCCTAATTGCGAGTAATTCTACCTCGCCAGCCAGTTTAAAGCAAGTAAACTGAAGTTATCAAGATTCTACTCAAACGCATTAACCTTTCTTGTAACTTATTCATCACCCAGAGTTCACTCTATATAATCTATTGCCAAACCATCTAACAGTCAAGGGTATTTTTAGTGTTTTTTTGTATTTTTTTTAGACAGCGTTAATTTTTACGGTCAAGTCGCTTGAATTGTTCCTTTATTGTCTCCACGATTTTCTCCTTTGCCTCCTCCATAGTCAGCTCCAGACGCACGCCAGCTGCCATTTTGTGCCCTCCTCCTCCGAACTGCTGTGCGACCTTCCTTACATCTATCGGCCCTGTGCTTCTTAGAGAGCATCTGATTTGTCCACCTGTGGCCTCAACGAATAAAACGGCGGCCTGGACCGAGCCGACACGTCTGCATTCATCGATGAGATTTTCGGTATCGCTGTAATCAGCTCCCGTATCCTGGAAATCCTGCTGAGTTATTTGCTGAGTGGCAATTCGCCCATCAAGATGCAATTCCAGCGAGTTGAGCATACAGGTCATAAGTTTGAACCTGCCGATGGAAAAGTTATGATACAAATTATGATAAACTTCGTTTGGTTTTACGCCGGCATCGAACAATTCCGCACACCTGCGATATACTCTGCCGTCGGTATTGTTGAATTGGAACCAGCCGGTGTCCGTTGCTATTGCAACGAAAAGAGCCGTTGCGATTTGTGTGGTTATTTCCCAGTTGGCATATTTGAATAAATCATAAAGGATTAACCCGGTAGCAGCCGCAGAGCTATCTATCAGCTCGACGTCACCGAGTCCGTCGGAGGTGATATGATGGTCTATTGCCAGGACCGGCTTCCTCTGTCCCTTTAAGTATTCAGCAAAGCCGGGGAGTTGATTTTCGCTGTTCACATCGACGATAATGACCAAATCGAACTGGTCGAACTCGCCCTTTTGTAATTGTTCTAAACTAACATCCTCGCCCAGGACGGGGACATCGCCCTCAAAGATGAATTCATACCAGGCCGGCAGAGGGGATAGCAAAAGAAGTTTAACTTCTTTGCCGAGTTTCGTTAGAGCTTCTCTGACGGCAATCATACACCCGCACGCATCGCCGTCAGGCCGAATATGTGTTGTCACCAAAATATTGCCGGCCTTATCAATTAACTCAACCGCTTTTTGAAAATCTTCGCTTGTTACCATTTATAACCTCTAAAAGGATTTAGGAAAGCAAGCATTATCCCGTATAGGAACAGCCCTGTCAAGAAATCAACAAAAGCGGAAAGTTTATCTACTTTGGAATTATTTTCCGAGGGGCATTAAAAGCTTAATCAATAAATTACAAATCTGAAGAAAAATTCTTGAAGACAGGAGAACAAGATGCTACTATATGAGTATATAATCACATAGTCATTTATTTGGAGCAATGTTATGATAAGCAGAAGAAAACAACTCATTTATGAAAAACAGGCGGAGATAGCCAAAGCAATCGCACATCCTCTCAGGATTTCAATTGCTGATTTATTAAGAAACGGTGAGCAATGCGTCTGTGATATTGCCAAACACGTCGGTTCTGAGAGGTCTAATGTATCACGCCATTTATCAGTAATGGTTAATGCCGGAGTTCTGGAATACCGTAAAGAAGGGCTGAAGGTTTTGTATCGACTTAAAACGCCTTGTGTTCTGGACTTTTTTTCGTGTGTAAGCGGTGTTTTGAAACAGCAAGCCAAAGAAAATCAAAAACTTCTCAAGAGCTTATAGTTTCAGGAGTCATTGATGGATGCCAAACGCGAATGGGGAAAGCTGGCTGTTATCATCGCAGTATTCCTCTGCTGTTTTTACCTGCCTGTAGGACTTGCTCGTTTCAACAATGCGGTTACAGAATCTTTGCACCTGGTTAAATGGTATGCCAGAGAGCATGTGCTTCTTTGTCTTATGCCAGCGTTTTTTATAGCAGGTGCAATTGCGGTCTTTGTAAGTCAGGATTCGGTGATGAAGTATCTCGGCGCCAAAGCCAACAAGGTATTGGCTTATGGTGTCGCGAGTGTCTCCGGGACAATTCTGGCGGTTTGCTCCTGTACGGTACTTCCACTTTTTGCCGGTATCTACAAAATGGGAGCAGGATTAGGTCCTGCAACCGCATTTCTATATTCCGGCCCTGCTATCAACGTCCTGGCAATAATCCTGACCGCTCGAATACTCGGCCTTGAGATGGGAATTGCACGTGCTGTAGGAGCAATTCTTTTCAGTATTGTCATCGGCCTTGTTATGCATCTGATTTACCGCAAAGAAGAAGTTGAAAAAGCTAACAGCCAGATAGCCACGCCGGCTGCAGTCCCACAAAGAACACTTACGCAAACAGGGATTTATTTTGCCAGTATGGTCGGCATTTTAGTATTCGCCAACTGGGGCAGACCGACAACTAATACTGGTTTGTGGTTTCAAATTTATTCTTCTAAATGGATTGTAACTGGAATTCTAACGATAGCTTTGATTTTCATGTTAGCGATATGGTTTAAGAGAGATGAACTCGGTCGGTGGGTGGAAGCGAGCTGGGGGTTTGCAAAACAGATCCTGCCGCTTCTTCTTGGTGGTGTAATAATCGCAGGTTTCCTGCTTGGCAGGCCTGACAGTGAAGGCATTATTCCATCTGGCTGGGTAGCAAAAGCAGTAGGCGGTAATTCAATATGGGTTAACCTGTTTGCATCCATAGTCGGTGCCTTTATGTATTTCGCAACGCTAACTGAAGTGCCGATATTGCAGGGTCTTCTTGGGGCCGGTATGGGTAAGGGGCCGGCGCTTGCACTGCTTTTAGCCGGGCCTGCTCTGTCACTGCCTAATATGCTGGTTATTCGTTCGGTTATGGGAACCCAAAAAACAGTTGTGTTCGTAACTCTGGTTGTTGTTATGGCGACGATTTCGGGAATCATATTTGGAACATTTTTTTAAGAGAATAATTACGAAAATGACATGCGTTATTAATAATAACTCAAGTGTAGAGCGTTGTGGCAGCGGCAAAGGACTCGGTGTTTTTGAGAAATATCTGACTTTATGGGTAATCCTGTGCATTGCCATTGGCGTTGTTCTTGGCAAGACCGCACCGGAGGTTTCCGGCTTCCTCGACGGCCTGGCAATATATGTTGACAAGGCACCCATTGTATCGATTCCGATAGCCGTATGCCTTTTCTTTATGATGTATCCGATTATGGTCAAAATAGATTTTGCAGAAGTTGTCAAGGCCGGGAAAAGCGGCAAGCCCGTTGCTTTGACCCTCTTCGTAAACTGGGCGATTAAACCATTTACAATGTATGCAATTGCCTCGTTTTTCCTGGGAACTCTTTTTTATGGTTTCATAGGTCCTGATGCAGTTGATCTGGTCAAAATGCCGTTTGGACTGGATCTGCCCGTAGGAGCAACTCATGGTGCAGGCCAGGTCGTTCTTATTAACGGCATTAAGATGCTTCAGGTTCCACTCTGGCGAAGTTATCTGGCAGGCTGTATTCTGCTCGGCATCGCTCCCTGTACAGCTATGGTTCTGGTTTGGGGATACCTTGCCAAGGGCAATGACGGTCTTACCCTGGTGATGGTAGCTATAAATTCACTGACAATGCTTTTACTTTACGGAGTTCTTGGCGGGTTCTTATTGGGCATTGGCAGACTGCCTGTGCCATGGCAAGCACTATTGCTTTCGATTTCTATTTATGTGGCTTTGCCTTTAGTCGCAGGATTCTTATCGCGAAAGTGGCTCATTGCCGCTAAAGGTAAGCGGTGGTTTGAGGAAAAATTTTTACACGTGCTAACCCCGATAACGATTATCGCCTTACTGCTAACACTGGTTTTGTTGTTCTCATTCAAAGGTGACGTTATTCTTTCTAATCCATTGACTATTTTGTGGATTGCGATACCGCTGTTCATTCAGACCAATCTGATATTCTGGCTGGGATATGGCCTGGCGAAGCTGCTGAAACTAAATTATAGAGATGCCGCTCCTGCTGCAATGATTGGCGCATCAAATCATTTTGAAGTTGCCATTGCTACTTCGACAATGTTGTTTGGCTTATCTTCTGGTGCAGCTTTGGCTACCGTTGTCGGAGTGCTTATAGAAGTACCGGTTATGTTAATGCTTGTCCGTATATGCCTTAAGACGCAGAAATGGTTCGGAACGGTTCGAGATGAAAAGTTTGATGTCGAAAAGAGTGCTATTTAAAAAATCTTACAGAAAGGTTTAACAATGATTAAAATCCAGATTTTAGGAACAGGTTGTCCAAAGTGCAAAGCTCTGACAGCGAACACAGAAGCTGCTGCTAAGGATTTTGGCATCGAATATGAAATCGAAAAGGTTACAGATATTAATGAGATAATGAAATTCGGCGTGATAATGACACCTGCACTGGCGGTAAACGGAGAGGTCAAAACAGTCGGTAAAGTCAGCAGTGTTGAAGAAATAAAAAAAATAATCAGTTAGCAATTTAATAAATATCATTATGAGAGGATAATTATGAGTAACACTTGGAAGGTTTTAATCGTTGCTGTTTTGATAGCTGCAGCAGCAACGGTTTTGTTCTTCAAAGAAACTAAAAAGTCGCCAAGCGTAAATCAGGAAGTTAAAGATACTGTTAAAAGTCCTGCGCTGCAAGATAAACACAAAAGGGATGTAGATATCAGCACAGATAAGCCAAAGCAATTGCCACGCCTGCTCGACCTTGGAGCAGACAAATGTATCCCCTGCAAAATGATGGCACCTATCCTTGAAGACTTGAAGAAGGAATATGCTGGAACTTTTAGAGTGGAACTCATCGACGTCTGGAAAAATCCGGATGCAGGAAAAAAGTACGGCATTAGATTAATTCCAACACAACTATTCTTTGACGCTGCCGGCAAAGAACTGTTTCGCCACGAGGGTTTCTATTCCAGGGAAGACATACTGGCGAAGTGGAAAGAGCTGAGTGTAGATATCGGGAAAACGCAGGAGTAAAAACTTTATGGAACAGCTTTTTACCAATCTAACTCATGCCGTTGAAAGCACCTCTTTTATAGCGATAGTCGCTGCCTTTATTTGGGGCGTGCTAAGCATAATCCTTAGCCCCTGTCACTTATCAAGCATACCTCTTATTGTCGGATTCATTGATGAACAGGGCAAAATTTCGACTAAGCGAGCATTTTTGATTTCTACACTTTTCGCCGTTGGTATCCTGACCACAATTGCAGCAATCGGAGTTGTTACCGCTGCGGCCGGTCGAATGATGGGTGATGTCGGCAGGTTCGGCAACTACTTTGTAGCCCTGCTCTTCTTCCTCGTTGGCTTGCATCTTCTTGGAGTGATACCTTTGCCCTGGTCAGGACCAGGTCAAGTGGGGATGAAAAGAAAAGGGATGCTTGCAGCTTTTATCCTCGGCCTTGTCTTCGGGATTGCTCTTGGCCCCTGCACTTTTGCTTATATGGCACCGATGCTCGCAGTTACTTTCAAATTGGCTGCGAAAAATCTATCTTATGGAATTCTGCTTCTCGTAACTTATGGAATAGGACATTGTTCGGTAATTATTTTTGCCGGAACATTTACTGAAGTCGTTCAGCGGTATATGAACTGGAACGAAAAGTCCAAAGGAGCTATAATTCTAAAGAAAATATGCGGCGTACTGGTATTGCTGGCAGGGGTTTATCTTATCTACACCGCTCCTTAACATATAAGTAAGTAAAAAACAAATTATAACCTTGACGGCGGGCTTCATAGCAGCCCCAAATGTAAAACATATCCTCGCTTAGGCAGGGATCGGGGGCGGGTGATTACAGCGCTATTTTTTTAAAAGCAGATGTGTGCAGTTGCTATTCTTTACAGGGTGTGTTGGGATGACAATTTTTAATTATGGAGGTTATGCAATAAAAAAGGTGATTTGTTTAACAGGTTTTACTCTCGCCTGGATGTTGTTCTCCTTATCAGCCGTTGCGGCTAATGACGGGCGGTGGTGGTAGTCAGCAGTGAGGAGAGTCCTCCTTCGGTTCGCCTGCGGCGAATCTTACTCACCTTCGGGTTTGGGGGCTATTTGAGAAGAAGTGCAGCATGGCAAGGTGCAGGGTTTATGGTGGGGGAATGGGGGTGTTTTAAGGTATTAGAGTAGAAGTTTCGGTTTTATTCGGTAAAAATCATTTGCGTCCCGGCGAAGGTTGGTTTATATTGGCTAATTAGTGTTTGTTTAAAGAGCTAATTTAAAATAAAGAAACCCTTTTTTGCGACGGCGTTTGCTGTCAGGCAGAGAGGAGAATCAGAAGCAATACCAGTTTTGCAGACAAGTCGGCCAAGTGTTCGAGGTTTCCCTCGCCTGGCGGTAAGGCAGAGAGTTAAAGCGGCTAAGGTGTCAGATTCGGCGGTGATTTTTGAAGCTGACCATCTGTCAGCGTGTGCGTTTTTCTTATAGAATGTTTCGGAAATTTCAGGTAAGTTTAAGTTATAAGGAGAAAAAAGGTGAGTACAGGCACAGTAAAATGGTTCAATGAAAGGAAGGGCTACGGATTTATCGTTCCCGATGACGGCAGTGATGATTTATTTGTCCATAACTCAGAGATACAGCCGGAAGGTTCGTCACTAAAAGACGATCAAAAGGTGGAGTATGAGGTCGGCACGGGCAAGAAGGGCCGGACTTGTGCGGTGAAAGTAAAATCCCTTTGAGGGACAAACCTTCGGCCAAAACTCAGGGCGGAATAGCGGCATTGCTTAAAGGCAGTGAGGCGTTATTGCTGTTATTTATTGATAGACGGTTAGCAAAGCCGGGTGTTTAAATAGATTTCCGTCTATGGTCGAGGCGACGTGTGGGTGTGGCGGTAACATATTGTATATTTTTTGTTGACAGGTTTAGAGTGTTGGAGTATTTTTGGGATTATAGATTAAGTATAGTGATAAGCAGGGATTTCAGGCAGTAAAGGTTTGGCAAAGAAAAATAGAGGAAATACAAGCGAATACGAGATGTAATGGCGGGGAGATATTTGAAAGGAGTGTGGAGTCATGCTTACTGCAAGAGATATTATGACCGAGGAGGTGGTGTGTGTCAAAGCAAAGGCATCTATATCAGAGGCGATGGAGCAATTGGTTGAGAATGAGATAACGGGAATGCCGGTGGTTGATGATGAGATGAGGTTGAAGGGGATGGTGACGGAGAAAGATTTGCTTCGTTTGTATGATAAGCCGTGGCGGGCGAAGGAGTTTCGGGTTGAGGATTTTATGACGATGCCGGCAGTGCATTTTGAAGAGGATGAGAGTTTTGAGGATGTATGTAATTGCCTTTTGAATAACGTTTTCAGGCGTGTGCCGGTGACATTGGGTAATAAGGTAGTTGGAGTTATCAGCCGGCCTGATATTATTAAGTATATTTTGCAGCACAAGGATGACAGCGAAGCTTCCAAAGTGAAAAACAAAGAAGAAGCATAGCTAACGGAGCGGTTAGTTAACAGAAGGGGGTAGTCAGCGAGGATGGGGATTTTATAATAATTTCGGTAAGAAAGAGCCGATACTACGATTGCCAATCTAAAGAATAAAGATTATGGATTCCCGCCCCTGCCTTCGCAGGGGTGACGAGCTTGCGCGGGAATGACATTAACAGCAAATCGGTTCAAATTAACTGTAATTGATATTAGAGAGTATTTTATGCAATCGTTGAGAGAAGTATTGTTTTGCTGATAGATTACATTTTGGAGCTGATGGAGAAGAGGAAGGGATTTGCGGGGGTTGGAAGTATTCCGGTCGGTTTTATTCTGGTGATGCGGTTTTTAAGAGTGTCAGGTATTTTTGGTTTGGTTGAGCATCAGTTGCGGTTGTCCGGTAATTTCGATGACGCTTCTCCATAGCGGGCCGTCGGGGTTGATTTTATTTTTTTTTGCGACAGCAATATTTATGGGGATGTGAACAAATCGGTTGTGCAGGAGTCCGATGAGAGTTTGTGTTTTTCCGGCCATAGCGGCGTGTACGGCGTTTGTTCCGAGTCGAGCGCAATAGACGGAGTCGTTTGGGTTTGCCGGAGCGCTTCTGATGATGTAGCCGGGGTCGATGTATTTCAGATTTATGCTGAAGTTTTTTTGATTGAAGTATTGCGTGATACGGGATTTGAGTAAAAGTCCGATGTCGGCGAGTTTCGGGTTTCCTGATTTATCTGTTTTTTGTGATTTTTCGAGGAGATTTTGTCCTGCACCTTCAGCAGTGAGAACGACGGCGTGGTGTCTTTTTTTCAAGCGTGATTCGAGTTGAGCAAGGAGTCCATTTTTACCTTTAAGCTCGAATGGGACTTCGGGGACCAGGCAGAAGTTAACGTCGTTTGATGCGAGAGCAGCTTGTGCGGCGATGAAGCCGGATTGTCTTCCCATAACTTTTACGAGTCCGATACCGTTTACGGCATCGTGAGCTTCTGTGTGAGCGGAGGTTACGGCATCGAGGGCTTTACCGACGGCGGTTTCGAAACCGAAGGAGCGTTGGATGAAGCTGAGGTCGTTGTCGATAGTTTTTGGTATGCCGACTACGGCGATATTCAGTTTTCTTTTTTTAACTTCGTTTGCGATATCGAGTGCGCCTTTTTGTGTTCCATCACCGCCGATTGTAAAGAGTATGTTTATGTTTTTATTTTGTAGTGTGTCGACGATTTTTTCGGTATTGTCCCCGTAACCGCGAGATGAGCCGAGGATGGTTCCTCCCTGCTGGTGGATGTTTTCGACGTGTTCAGGGTTCAGTTTTATTGTCGGTATTTTGAAATCGGGTATAAGTCCTTTGTAACCGAATTTTATTCCTGTAATTTTTTTAACGCCGTAATGATACCATAGTGACATAACGATTGCTCTGATGACGTCATTAAGTCCCGGGCAGAGTCCGCCGCAGGTAACGACGGCGGCGTGGGTATTTTCCGGCTGGAAGAAGATTTTTTCTCTTGGCCCGGCTATTTCAAGTAACATCTCTTTTTTGTAAGTTTCGGCAACTGCGTTGGGTTTCGTCTCTATATTGTAAATTATGTACAGGTCGTCATCTACATAGTTTGCCATAAAATCGCCTATTTTTTTTGAAAGTGAAATAGGCGATTTTATTGTAGAGCTGCCCAGCGTGGGGATGGTAAAATCATATTTTTGCATTTTTTTTATTCCTTTTATTGATTTTTCGGCTAAGTGTCATTGGTAAGGGTATGTAGCAAAATGGTGTTTGTAGTTCCTGCGGCGCCAAGCTGTTCACCGGCAACGATTACTATTTTTTCACCGGTTTTAGCCCATTTTTGGTCAAGGATTAGTTCATCGGCGATGCGAGCGAAGTTTTCGATATTATCTGGTATTTGTTTACATCGCGGTATAACCCCATAATGCAGTGACATTTGATGAGAAGCACGTTCATCGGAACTTAGAGCGAGAATTGGGACATCAATACGATTTTTGCTGAGCAGTCTTGCGGTAGAGCCGGTTTGAGACCAAACAACGACGAGCTTAGCATCGATTTCTTCAACGATTTGTGCGACGCTGTGCGCCACGGCGGCGGTCTGGACTAACTCTTCAGATGTCGAGGTTTTTGGTCGAGGTATGCTGTTTTGGTCGAGATAATTTTCAGTTACGGCAGCGATTCGTCTGATGGTTTCAGCGGCTTTGAGTGGATATTTTCCGATGGCGGTTTCCCCTGAAAGCATAACAGCATCAGTAAAATCCATTATAGCGTTTGCTACATCTGATGCCTCTGCGCGTGTACAAGTCGGATTGTTTATCATACTTTGAAGCATTTGAGTAGCAACGATAACGGGTTTGCCGAGGTGTCGAGCCAATTGTGTGATTTTTTTTTGTATTAGGGGCACTTGTGCGAGGTCCATCTCGACGCCGAGGTCACCACGAGCGACGAGAACAACATCACTGATTCTGATGATTTTTTCCAGATGGTCTATGGCTTGTGGTTTTTCAATTTTAGCAACGAGCTTGATATCCACTTTGGCTTTTTTGAGATATTTTTTTAAGGATTTGATATCATTTTCAGAGCGGACAAAACTCAGGGCCAGGAAATCCAGGTTGTTCTTTACCGCCCAATCGACGCAATTCCAGTCACGTTTGGTAATTGAGGCGGTTGTTATTTCTGAGTCGGGCAGGTTCATGTCTTTGTGGCTATACAGCGGTCCTCCCGTGATAACCTTACAGATGGTTTTATTATCCTCACATTTTATAATCTTCAGGGCGATTTTGCCGTCATCGATGAAGATGCGATGGTGTAGTGATACATCTCGGGCGAAATATTCATAGTTTGTCCCGAATTGTTTGGCATTGCCGGGTTGCTCGGTGTTGACGATAACGACCTGTTGGCCTTTTTTAAGTATCTGTCCTTCCGGCTCGATGAGACCAGTGCGAACTTTTGGGCCGCACAAATCTCCCATTATAGCGGTTGTGTGAGGGTGCTGAGCTTGTGCAGTCCTGAATGCCTGCAGCATTTTTTTGTGCTCTTCTAATGTTCCGTGCGAGAAATTCAGACGAAAGACATCGACGCCATTATCTATCATCTCTTTAATAGTATTTATTTTGCAACACGAAGGTCCGAGAGTAGCGATAATTTTTGTTTTAATCATTTTTTTCAGTCTGTCAGAGTCTTTTTTGATGTCCGAGGAAATAGGTTTTAGGCAGTCCTCCCGTCAAAGGCATTGCATATTTGAGGAAAGCATTTGTTACGCCGTTACTGTCTTTATTAATGAATTCTTCAGGCATACTTTTGCTTTTTTCAGCGACGTTGCGCAGTTCGGTACAGAACAACTCTGATGTGTAATCTTCACCTTCGCCGGTTCTTTTTATGGCGACGGAACCACTCTGTTCTGTAAGAGATAGTTTGACTGCTTTTCTTCCGCATCGTCGAGCTTCATCAACATCAATTTGCGATTGGAAGCCGACGAAGCTTCTCTGCAGATAACCGAAGGTGTCAGACCTGACGCGTTTTATTTTTAGATGACTTTTAACCTGTGCGGTGAGGAAGTCCGCCAGAGCGCCGGAGCCGGAGAGCTGGATATTGCCGTGAGCATCGGTTTCCTTGGTTTTGGCAATTTTCTTTACCCAGGGAGTTCCATCGGTGTCGGTCATACCTTCACTAACAGCAACAACGCATCGGCCGAGTTTTTTATAGACAGCTTCAATATCACCGACGAAATTTTCCATTGAGACGCCTTTTTCGGGGAAATAAATCAGATGCGGTCCATCGTCATCTCTTTGTTTTCCTAAGGTGGTGGCTCCAGCGAGGAAGCCGGCATGTCTTCCCATAATGACGTCGATTTTCACTCCCGGTAAAGCGCGGTTGTCTAAATCATCACCCATAACAGCACAAGCGACGAATTTAGCGGCTGTGCCGTATCCCGGGCAGTGGTCGGTTACTAATAAATCATTGTCGATGGTTTTTGGAATATGAAAGGCGCGTAATTCATATCCGGACTCGGCGGCCATAACATTAACGATGTGTGCGGTGTCGGCGGAGTCGTTTCCGCCGATATAGTAGAAGTACCTGATATTTCTTTTTTTGAAGACATCAAGAATTTTGGTGCAATATTCTTTGTCCGGTTTGTCTCTGCTGGAGCCGAGAGCTGCTGATGGGCAGCTTGCCATACCTTCCATTACGGCGATGGAAATATCCTTCAAATCGATAAAATCCTCCTTAACAATGCCTTCGACGGCGTGCATTGAGCCATAGAGGTTCTGGATTTCCGGGTGTTTTGAGACTTCTTCGATGACGCCTGCCAGTGATGCATTGATGACGCCTGTCGGTCCGCCTGATTGTCCTACAACTGCATTAGCTTTTGGTGCATCTGCCATTTTCGCACGGTCTCCAAAATAGGTTTACAATTTTTTTAAGAACAGAAGGTGTTATTATATAAGAGAGGTTGCGTCCGGCAAGGGAAAAGAACGGGTAAATTTGGTGGTGCTGCTTGAGAACCGTGCTGGTAAATTTGCTGGATAATGCATACAAATACTCTTATGATAATAAGCAAATTGAGCTAAGCGTATCCAGCCAAGACAGTTACATTTGCTTTTCAGTTAAGGATAACGGCATAGAAATGACCCGCATGCAGATAAAGAAAGTATTCGACAGATTCTACCAGGCCGACAGTTCCCTGTCCCGCCGAGCAGAAGGCACGGGCCTTGGCCTGTCTATCGTAAAATTTATCGTCGATGCCCACAAAGGACAGGTAGATGTCGACTCCAAACCTGGTAAAGGAAGTGAATTTACTGTAAAACTGCTGAGTGCGTAAACTTAAAAGCCCTGAGCGCAAGCGATGGGATATAAATGTTACGAGGTGCAAAATGAAAAAGAAAACATCATGGCAGGGAAAGCTGGCGGATAGCAAGGATTTACCGAGGGTTGAACACTTTGATAAGAAAAAAGGCAAAAACTGGCCGGCAGGTACTTACTGTTTACCCGCTCCTATCGAGGTCGATGCGATAATGAAAAAAGTACCTAAAGGCAAGCTCATTACAATAAATGAAATCAGGCAGATTCTGGCGAAAAAACATAAAGCCGATTTCGGCTGTCCCATAACGACCGGCATCTTTTCCTGGATTGCTGCTAATGCTGCCAATGAAATGGAAAACGAAGGCAAAAAGCGAATCACTCCTTATTGGCGAACACTGAAAACTGGTGGTATCCTGAACGAAAAATATCCCGGCGGGGATGATGTGATTATTGCGATGCCTGGCGACCTGGATGGCGGGGCACGTCAATATATTAGTATCGACCATATCGAATATGATGATGATGCGCCGTGGCCAGCCGAACCTGACAGCTCGGGTGACTCTTTGAATCGCATTGATGAAAACGAATATGGAAACGATGTGAGCAATTGGGAATCGGCAAGTCCATCTGCCGGTCAGTCTTAATAATGCCTGCTTTGATGTTATGGCCTGGTGCGTGGCAAGAAGACTACGCCCGGCAGGATTCGAACCTGCGACCTTCGGTTTAGGAAACCGATGCTCTATCCTACTGAGCTACGAGCGCCTATACGTTAATATAAGGTTTTTTCTTTCCTTCTGTCAATAGATTTAGCTTAGCAGCAGGTTTGTTTTTCGAGAAGAGGTTTTCCCGGCGGAATAGTGTGAGGTGGTGTTGTAATACCAATTGTGTTTAATATATGCACGTGGCCTAATGGGGATTTATAGCGATTGGATTTAGTTACGGTATTTCCTCAAAACCTGCGCATTGAGATTACTTCGCTTCGCCCGCAATGACATCATTCGGTGCATTAACTAAATCCAGATTGATGTTGCTCCGTAATTTTTTTTTACCCGTTGCTTACGCTCCGTGCTCTGCTGCTTTGTTAGGGCAATATTCCAATGGGTATTATTTATTGTTTGCGGCGACGGCGTCGATTTCGATTTCGAAGAGGAGGTTTTCTCTGCAGATTTCGCCGTGTGCTGCGGCAATGGGCATCGGCGGCAGTGAATTTTTGCTGCAGTATTTATCCAGCAGAGGCAGATTGTCAATATTTTTGAAATAAGCGATGGCTCTGGAGGTGTTGTCCCAGGTCATTTTGCAGGATTCAAGTATTGCCTGGACGACTTCCATTGTTCGTGCGATTTGTTTTTCGACATTTCCAATGTGAGCTGTTTTGCCATTGGGTGCTATGCTTGCAGTTCCTGAGATATAGAGTCTTCGGTGGTCTGAGAGCGTGATTTCGACGGCGCGGCTGAAAGAGCTTTTGTAATCGACGGCAGGGCATTGCAATGGAGAAGTGATGGGGCGAATGAGGACGTTCTGGTTTTTCGGTTTTATTGCCAGAAGCTCTGTAATCAGTGCGGTTCCGGCGGGGTTTGCTACGCCTATTCCGGTACTTGCCGGGACGAGTTTCCGGAACAGGTTTTGTTCTTCGAAAAATTCTGTTCTAACTTTGTTGAATTCATCATACCAGGCAAGGATGTCATTTATATACAGCCAGGTTCTTACGATGTTGGAGAAATCCATACCGACGAGATTCAGTGCGGTTTGCATTTTTTCGAAGGTTTGTCGAGCTTGTATATTTTTCGGAACTGTTTTATCTGTCGGTTTCAGGTTTCCGAGGAGGCAGTATTTTGCGTCTTTGTCTTCGAAGGTATTTCCGATGATTTGGCCGTCTAATTTTACGTGTTCGATATTTGTTTGTGATACGGCGTATACTTGTGTTCCGGTTAATGTTTTTTCGCCTGGACCGTATCCTTCGAGCCAGGTTACGGGCCAATTAATTTGGCCGAACAGTTTTTTTAAAGCCGCCATTCCCTGCCGGTGCAGTTTACAACTTCCGTAAACGTCCTGTGAAACAATTGCGGCGTTATGAGCCTGGATAAAAGTTGAAAGGGTTTCAAGCATATACTGGAAGCGGTTATGCTTATTGGGATGCGCATTGATATAGAATTTATTAAAACCCTGCCTTGATACCGAGACGACGTCGAGATTGTCCGAGATAAATTTACTTATGTCAGCAGAAGGCCTTTTCGATTGCTCCATTATATAACCTTTCTTTAGCAGCCGGGGTGTTGAGTATCAATTGTTAATGCTTTATTGTGTGTGATTTTACAGTGATAATACGAATTCCGCCAGTTGCCGGATTTGCTTTTCATTGAGGTCATTGGTTTTACCGTGTTTGTCTTTTTCGTTATATTCTTTAAGAACTTGTTTTATTGTATTTGCTCTTCCATCGTATAGATAAGGAGCGGTTCTCCATATTTCGACGAGCGTTGGAGTATCGAACTTTTGGTTTTTTTCCAGCCCTTTGCCGGTGCCCACATCATATTTTTGCATATCGGTGTATAAAGGAGCCGGATGGCAGGATGCGCAATTAGCTTTTTCGAAGAGGATTTTTCCTTTTTTCGCATCATCTGATAATTTTCCGTTGACGAGGTATGGGCTTGGAACGGGTTTTAAAGATTCGAGGTATTGGTCGATTGCGTTAGCTTTATCCGGAGCAGGTTGTGCGAATTGTATATATTTTATTCCTGAGCGGACGGCGGTTTGTGCTTTGTCTCGCACGCCTGTGACCATAACCGGCGGTGTTTTGTGTGAAAGCAGGAGGCTTTTGGAGCTTTTCGGGTTACCCAGGCCGTCATTTAAAAGGTCCCAGTTAAGTCCGTCGGAGCGTGCATCGGGGTGACAGGATGAGCAGCTCTGCCATTGCTGGAAGCAAAGCGAGGCATCGTGAAAGGCCAATTGGCCTTTACGGATGGTCGAGAGTTTTTGTTCCGGTCCGAGCTTTATAGATACTACTTTCGGTTGATTTTTGTTAGCGATATCAACAACAGCTAAGCTGTCCGAGAAGTATTCGGCGGCATAGATTTTGTTGCCGACGGCGGCTATACCTCTGGGTCCTTTTCCGTAGAGTTTTACCCTTTGTTTTAAATCTGCGAGGAAAGCCAGGTCGTTTTTGACGTCGTCGGCATATAATTTATCTTTGAGTGATTTTGAGATTTCATATCCATTCGCAGCGTTTTCCAGTTTTTTGTGCATTTTTTGCCGGTCTATCAGCGTTATTTCGTGGGAGCCGGCGTGTGCGACGCAGATGTATTTGTTGTCCCTGGTGCAGGTAACGCCCCAAGGGTTGGCGGCACCGAGGTCGATGTCATCGAGCAGGACGGTATTCAGCAGCTCCTTGTTTTGCACATTGATAATACTGAGAGCGTTAGTGTTCATCCAGCCGCGTTCGAGCTGCGTGGTGGGCATCTGGTATCTTGCGAGTATGTGAGTAACGTAGGCATATTTTCCATCGGGAGAGATGCATATATCGTGAAGTTCTGTGCTGCCGTTCGGCAGTTTAATATTTTTGGCAACTTTTTGGGCCTTTGTGTCGATAACGGAGACTACTGCAGAGATATAGTTTGTGTTGGCTGAACCATAGGGCAGGGAATTGGCTACGAAGAGGAATTTGCCGTCGGTTGTTATGGCTGAGGCGATGGGTTCTCTTTTGACCGGTATTCTTGTCAGCTCTTTTTTTGTATTAAGGTCGATGATTGAGACATTGTTATCGAAACGGTTGGATACATAGAGGAATCTGCCGTCAGGGCTGATGACTGGTGCGGTGGGTGTGTGGCCTACGGGTAAATTTTCGGTGACTTTTTTTTCTTTGATGTTGACGATACAGACTTTGCCGGCTGGTGAAGCGACAGTTACATATAATTTATTCCGGTCATCAGAGAGTGCAAGTCCGCTTGGCGGTCCCGGGATGCGGATCGTATCGGTTACTTTGTTTTTTTCGGTGTCAAAGACCGCCACCTGGTTTGCAGTGTATTCAGCGATGTATAAGTTTTTACCCTCTTTAGAAGCCAGAATTTTTAATGGGGATAGATACTTATTATCGTTTGCGCCATAAGTGTTCGCTAACGATATTAAACCTACTACGATGTAAGCTATCGTTTTTGCGGTATAGCAATTCACTGTGTCATAACCTTTTTATATGAGTATGGTGGTTATTAACAATAATATTTTGTTATTACGGAAAGACCAGTTTCGGGTCGGAATGTATTACTCCATCGTTGTCGTGGTAAGTTCCGTATTCTGAAATAACAGCACCTTCCGGTCCGCCATATATCCAGTGCCTCGCGGTTTTTCTGTTAAGTTTTGCGACTTCTCCTTCGTGCAGTATAGTTTCGTGACGAACGGTAGCGGTTCCGTTCATATGGCATTGCGGGATAACAGCTTTTATATTTTTAGCAGGTTCGCCTTCACCGTAAACGTAAGCAAGGCCGTTGCGTACATGCCAGCCCTCCATTTTGGCTGGGCCTTTGGCGGTTCGGACGTGGTAATGATCAGGAAGCATTTGATTGGGCAGCAGGAACATATCCTGAGCTAAGTAGCAATTTTCCTGGTCGTTTATGAATCCGTAAGCGCCGAGGCCGAGCTTAGTAAACTGACCCGTTCCATAATCTGAGACCCATAGTTTTTCGCGCATTCCGTCGAATACAGGATAGCCGTGATATTTCATAACTGCAATATAGGCGTCTTTTGCGGCTTCCTGGTTGAATGAGCCGTCCTGGTCGTAGAAATGAGCATTGTCAAAATTGATGCCGACCTTTTTGACACAGGGCTTTTTTGTATTAATATTTTTTTCGACGTTGTTACAACCCTGAGAGAATGTGAACAGGGCTAAGGTGAATAATAAAACGATGCTGACAACATAATTTTTTCTCATTTTCAACTCCTTTTAGAATAACGGTTTTTTTAATTTATTGAGTTTGCAGCATTTTACTTAAATTTTTCCAATTTACCAGAGATATTTTATTAGTTGTTTTGTGCCGTCAGCGATTTTCTTTCTCTAAAGGCGTTTTAGTGCTTACGGCTTCTGCGAAAGTTGGTACCGGTCGAAAATTCGGATGGTCTTTGTATCTTATGTTTTTTCTTCCATAATAAGTGCCGTAATATTGGGCATTTGCGTCTATCCAGGTAGTTATTTTAATCAGAGCTTCTTTTGGTAGCTTGAGACCGTGATGCTCTTTTGTCAGAGTTTTTACGAGCCGGCTTGCGGAGGAGCCGAGAGTTCTGGGCGGGATTAGTTCTGTTCCTTCAAAGTCTGAGCCCTCGTCTGTGGTAACTACCAAGTCCCGTCTCATTATATTTTCATAGGACTGGTTGAATTGTGTTGTTAATTCGCCTGTGAGGACGAGGTTTGCGGCGGCTTTTTGGCCGCTATGGCATTCGATGCAATATTTATCGAGGACTGGTTGAACATCTTTGGGATAGTGAATTGCTCTTGGCGCTGTCTCGCCCGGCTGTGGTTCTGGTTTCGATGGCGGATGGTTTAGAGCAATGATTTTCTTGTTTGCCGGAGCCAATCGACGGAATTCGTGACATCCGATGCAGGTGCGTGTTTCACCCGGTCTGTAATTTACATAGGTTCGCTGTCTCTGGATTTCCAAGAAGTTTTCATCCATCGCTTCAAAATAGATATTTTTATCCGTAGGCACTTTGAAATAAGCGGAGCCGTCTTCGTACACAGGGACAATGCCGTGCAAGACTTTAAGCCCCAGAACGCTTCCCGTGCTTAGCAGACCGTGGTATCCGTATCTGCCTTGCTGGTCCCAGAATCTTCTACTGTCCCATGGTCGTGAGACCTGTTCCATAATGCGCAGATATTTTATAGTGCCTCGTTTGACACCGGGCAGACCTACATAAACGTCACTTAAGACCACGGTTGCCATTTTCTCATCCTTTTGGTTTTTATTCAGGACCGATGGTATTACAGGCGGTTTTTCTGCTGGTCTAAGCGGCATTGGCTGCCAGCAGGAAAACTGAGCGTCTTTGTAGATTAAGACGTGATTTCCGAACTCGTCTAATAGATATAAGCCCCAGGCCTTTTCGTCGTTCCAGAGTTTATCTGGATTGTGTGATACGAGGTAGAACTTTTCATTCAGGGGGTAAGGGTCCATATAGAGCGGCCCGGAGGAATTTTTGACCCATCTGTCATTGACCTTATGATGGAAGCCGCCTTCGGTTCTTATATCCACCGTTGGGGTGATGTATGTCATCGGGTCCCTGGTTCTAACTGGTTTGTTGATATCGAGTCGAATGACGGTTCCCACACCTGATTGAGGAAAGTGAGGAGTGCCGAGGACTGAGAATTCGTTTCGATATCCTGGTATTGGTCGAGGATGAATGAAAACGGGCGGCAGTGCGATGTCGTTTGCAAAGATTTCAACCGAGCCGCTGCCGTCAGGTCGCATAGCCCAGAGGCATTTGACGCCGATTTGCCCTTTATCTACATATTCCCATCTGGAGTAGATTATCCTTCCGTCGGGCATCATTATTGGAGAGAATTCGCTAACGGCACTGTTTGTTAGCTGCTGCATATTTGAACCGTCGCCGTCGATTCTGTAAAGTATAGCGGTTGACAATATATCCGGTCCATCGCAGAGCGTTCCATATTCACATCTTGATGAGGAGAACATTATTCCGCCGTCAGGTAGATAACAGGGATGCATATCGTCGGTGTGGTGGTTGTAGTTCTCCCCTGTTCCGCCGAGGAAGGAGTTATCGTATTTTTCTATTCTTTTCTGCTCATCAGGAGGTTCGAATGTGAGCTGTCTTAAGTCCTTGCCGTCTATTCCGATTTCATATAAACGGAAGCCGGTTTCGTGTTTTTCCTTCCAGTCGAAAACGATTTTTTCTGCATCGAAGGAAAGGTCATATCTGCCAAAGATTCCTTTTTGCATAGAGGGTATAATTTTTTTGACTGTTCCATCTTTTAAAGAAAGGATGTTAATGTTACCTCCGAAATCGTCGCAGCCGTCGATGAAATCAGTATAATAATGACTGGATTGATAGGTGTAACGTTTGACAAAGAGGAGCTTTTCGAAATTGAATAAGGGATTTCCGGCAACCAGAGCTTGATATTGGAGTTTTTTGAAGGTTTCCTTAATCCGGTCAAGGGATGTTCTATCAATCGGTTTTTGCTTCAAAGGTGCGATGTGTTTTTCCAGGAGGTCGAGCTGCTTTAAGTAGTCGCTGCCTGAGAGGTAATCATCACCGAATTGCTTTCTCAGATATGACACTGCGGAGCGAAGATTTCCGATTTTGGAGTTCAATTGGTCGTATGCATTTTGGTTAAATACTGACAGGTAATAAATTTTTCTAAGGTTGTCCAAATCATCCGGAGTTTTGGCGTTTTTTGCTAATTTTTTTGCCTTCATCGGCAAATCGCCGATGTCACGGATGGCGTGAGCGTATCGTTCGGCGAGCTGGCGGATGCTGCCCGGCTCCCAGTCCTGTGACCATATTTTGTCTTCTCTTTCCCATCTGATTTGCTTAATTGATTGTTCATCTGTGAAATCCTGGTTGATACGTCCCCACAACTGTGACCTGGGGTCTCTTTGTCGCATTCTTCGAGTCGAGAACCACATTGCCCCTTCTCCTGGAAATTGAGCGGCGTTGCCAATTTTCCCCTCTGTTCTCTCTGTTCCGAATATACGAGCATTGTAGCCGTTACCGGAGGCATCTTCGATTCTTCGATTTCCTTCGAATTGCCACCATACAGCTAATTTTTCTTTTACTTCTGATGGGTTCGTCAGGAGAGTTTTTATATCTTTAGCGGATAATTTTCTGTCATAAACTCTCATTTCATCGAGAGAACCGTTAAAATTGCCGACTTGTTCGTCAATTTCTGAGCCGTTTCCGACAATGATAGAATATTCCGAGCTTTCCGGAGTAAGAACCTGCGCAGTTCCAATGGAGCCGTTTGCTGCCGGTTTTCCGTCAATGAAAAATTGCAGCGGGTTGTTTCCGAGGAGTGCAATATGATGCCATTGACCGTCGTTAATTGTTGTGCTGCATTTGAGCGTGCCGACGGATGTTATTTTGTAGGCAGGAGCACCTTTCTGGAGGTAAAGGATTTTTGGCTGAGAGGCGGCGTCCTCTTCTTCGGGAGATTTTGTGAAGATAGCACCGCTGTCCTGTTTTGTTTTAATCCAGAGGCAGATAGAGAAATCCGAGGATGCCAAATCAGGTATTTTAGCAGTCGTTATCCCCGCTCTTTCCCGGCGTATCAACGCTTCACGGGAGCGACGAATTGTCTGCTGCCAGGTGTCTTTCTTTATGTATATTTCAGATTCGCCTGTGGCAAATGTAGAAGTGAGAACAGGGACGATAAGAAATAAAAGGACTGTTACTAATTTTTTTATTTTCATATTTGCGATTTCGATTTTTACCAATGTTCAGCAAAGATTTAAAAATATCAGGGTACCAATTTTTTGAGCTAAAGTCAACAGGTGTTTTTGTTGGTGTGTTTACCTGATTTTACGAAGCGAACGGCATTTTTGTTCTATCTGTCGTTTTTTAGGTATTATTAGTTTTTATTTAGCGTAGTTCCTCTTTTAACGGTGCGGTGGTGCTTACGGCTTCGGAGATATTGAAATCGAATCCACAGGGACATACGGAAAAGTCGTCTTTAGCTTTGTGCCGTCACCCCGAAAACTGCGAGAGGAAATTGAAAGGCTGGTCCTGAGCTTCCATTAAAGGTTAACCGGGACACTTCACGGTATTTTGCTGGCCCTTGGATAGGCTCATTAAAAATAAAGCCTCAGACCCAAAATCTATACTTAATGCGCTAAAATAGTCTATGAAACGTTGTTGTTAGGGTCCGCTCCAATAGACTGTTAAGGTTTGCGTAGCGGTATAATCACCTGCATCTGCCAACTGGCCGGTGTAATTGCTTGCTCTAACATAAAGTGTTACTTGCACATCATTGTCATCTGGTATGTGTGTTACGGTAGCCGGAGAACTTAGAAATGAGTCGTAACCGGTAAAATCAACCATTAAGCCACCAGTTTTGCTTACTCCATCACCATCAAAGTCGAGTTTATATTCTGTGTATAAGCAGTCGCCACCCGGTTCGGTAAGTTTAGCGGAATCACTATTATCTGCAGTGATTTCCGCATCGCTGCTTGTAAATAGAGTTACCTGAGAATTTCCCTGGCGTACCTGGTCTCTGTTTGCGATTGTTTCCAGCGTAATTGGGCTGAAATTATCACTCCAATACATAAAATCTGCACCCATAAGTAGCGGAAAGCAGAGCAGAATAAGTATAACAGCAATGATATGGGTTACTCGCAGCTTCATTTGATCACGGAGACTTTCTGCATAAAGATTCGCATTCCTTGTCTACATCAATCGACTTGTGGCGGTCAGAGAAGGCAATTTTTCCTTCCTTCATCAATCGTGGTGTGATAAAGATTATCACCTCTTTTTCTATGGTATTGCTCTTTGTGGATTGAAAGAGGCCGCCCACAAACGGAATATCGCCAAGAATCGGAACTTTCTCTACGTTATTTTGCTCCTGAGTTTCAATAAGACCTCCTATGACAATTGCATCCCCTTCTTTGACCCGCACGCAAGTGTCGGCCTTACGGCGCCGAATTACCGGCAGGTTTCCTGAGTTGTTCCCAGCCATCTGGCTTTGACGAGAAGCTACATCACTAACCTCGGTGACAACGTCAACTGTGATGTCGTTATTGTCACCTATGTGCGGTGTTATTTCCAGCATTACGCCGGACTTGATTACTTGAAGTTGTGTCCGCAGCGCACCACCAGCATAGCCGAGGTCTGTAACAATGGTGTAGTATTCGTCGAGGGATACATCTATCGTAGCTTTTTGCCCGTTAAGGGTGGCTACCCGAGGCCGGGACCTTATGCCGGCTTTTCCTTCGCCAACCAACGCCTTGAGGGTAAAAAGCAGATTTGTGAATTCACTTGCCGGTATGCTTGTGTATTCTGCTATGCCCGTAAAAATTCCGAGGCCATGACTCATACTGAGAGAAACGTCTTGCTGCTCGTACTTCCAATCCAGGCCGAATTCCCTGCTGGCTTCTTCCCAAAGCTCCACAACAAGTACCTCCAGTACCACCTGTTGGCGAGGAATATCCAGCCTGGCAACGATTTCCATAATATGTTTCATAATTTTAGGTACTGCATAAATCAGCACTTCATTCGGTCTTTGTCCGCTGGATACGTACTGCTGGACAGACCGGGGCAGACAGGACTTGAAATGTTTTGCGGTTATGTATTTCAGGTAGAGTCGTTTAGGGTCTGCGATTTCCAGAAAACTGGGACACTTTGGCTGTCCGCAGCTAACAAGGTAGAATTGCTTGTTTTTTTGATAGACAAAAAGGCCTCGGCCAGCCACAAGCTCCTGCAAACACTCTTGCAGAGGTTTACCTGAACCAGCGTCAAGCGAAATGAGCGGATCAGGTACATGAGGACAGCAGGCTATGATGGCACCAGTCTCCATTGATATGTCACGGAAAACCTGCGTCAGGGGCACATCAACCCACACATTGTTAACCATTATCGCTTCGTTTGTATCAACAACCTCAACGGTAGATTCCTCGGCAACGGCAATACACTGTGCCAGACCAAATATCAGTACAAACAACGCCGCCGCCGTTTTCCACCGTTTTTGTTTCTGTCTGGACATTAATATAATCATAACCATTACCCCTTACTTATTTTATCACAATACAAATGGGAATTTTGTGCAGTTCAACATTATCCTGGCCCTCAACAGTTAAGCCAGAACGTTCAACCTCAATATGGATAGTTCCGCTATATTCTCCTTGTTCCGCATCCTGGGGTATTCTGACTGAACAAACGATATTACGCCGTGTATTTGGATTAAGAGTAAACTCAGTCGCCTTCAGTTCCAGCCAACCTTCCGGCAGCGCACTATTGCTCTGCGAAGCGCTACGCAGAGCAGAGTCGCTCTCCAGTCGGCAGCGAATAGAGACTGTACTTAAACACTGGTTAGCAACCAGGAATCTTGCAGCAGTGAAACGGCCGCCAGTTAGTGTCAGTTTGAGTTCCTGCGGCTCAATCTTAAGAGTTTGTATGTCGTCAAATGTAAAGTTCCCGGCCCATTGGCGGGCCAGTTCATTGCTTACGGTAAACTCGATATCCTTTGTTATCTTGCGGCTGTGTTCGGCCTCAGATTCAAACACCACCCTCGCCTTATATTTCCCAGTTGGTAACGGTTGCGACATCACACCGGTAAAGCAGCGTGTGTCATCAGGTAAAATTCGTCGCCGTTTGCTGTACAATGGGATAGAAGCCACTCGACGCCAGTTTTCGTCATAGAGAAAGGCTTTCCCATTTGTGAGGAAGGCTACCAACCCGTCATTTTTTAGTTCTGCATTGATTTTAAGTGCTTGCTCCCCCTGTTGAGAAGCTTGCCACTCGTTGGGTTCCTCGGCGAAGTTTTCGTTTGGGTCAACCCCATTAGAAACCTTTCCTTTCCAGCGTTCAGGGCTATTTGTGGAGTTTCTAACGGGGTCAAATTCGGGCAGGGCTACATTTGCATCGATAACACTTGCCCGTTCAGCATATTTTCTTCGTTCGACGTGTACAAATACGCCGGATGCTGTCCTCAAATTAACGTTTATGCCTTTTTCCTGTTTTTTGGGATTGCCCAGGCCGATCATAATGGCGGCCCAGTAGTCTCCATCAGCGCCGTAAGGAGCGGATACTTTTCCTTTTATCTCTTTGGATTCTCCGGGTTCGAGAACAAATTCTCCATCCTCGAAACTGATCCATTCAGCAGCCGAGCGGCTGTGCCTGGCATCTTTGTCGAAAGAGATTTTTCCCTGTGGTGAGACTGTGAAATCAAGCGCGTCCACATTCACCTTGCAGGGCAGAGTTCCAAAACCTCTATCTACGTTGGTTATAGTTACTGAGAAAGACGCATCTTTGCCTGGCTTGACTGTAACCCACTGCTGCATGGGGCTAACCGCCATTCCAGCGACAGCTCTGTTAGGCAATACAAGGCAAGCGACTGCGAAAAATCCTGCGGCAATCCAGCTAATTATATTCGATTTTCTTTTCATAGTTAACCTTTACAACAAAATCATCTGGTTACAAGAAGATGGGTGTTAGGGACCCGACAAAATTTCCCCTGTTGTTAGCCGGGCCCTATACTCATTCTATACACTCTCTATGTTACGGGGTTCCCCATGTAGCCGTAAGTGTCTGGATGGCGGTGTAGTCACCTGCATCGGCGACCTCACCGGAAGGGTTTATAGCCTTAGCGTGCAGGGTAATCACATCCGCACCGTCGCCCGCCACATGGGTTACGGTGTAGCCACTGCTAATGAATGTGGCGTACCCTGTAAATTCGGTCTCATCCGTCCCGCCGGTAGTGGCACTCCCGTCACCATCGTCTACCAGCTTATACGATGTTGTAAGTATCTGATTCGGATCAGTTCCCAGTGCCAGTTGAGCCTCTGTACCAGTGGTGTCGGCGGTGATGTCGACATTACCGTTCGTGTAGAGTGTAGCTGTCTGGCTGCTGGTCGGGTCGCTGGTCTGGGCAGTGATGGCTGATAGTTCGATAGTACTGAAGTTGCCTGCCCACTCCATAATGTCATTGACAGTAACTGTTACGCTGGCCGTAGCATCGTCAGCTGAAGGAGTGGCCAAAGCCACGTTCGCAGTAAGACACAACGTAATTACTGCCAATAGTGTGATAAATAAGTTTCTCATTTTTCACCTCTTTTCTTTTGGTTTCAAAAGCTAGGCATCGTTTCGTTTACCTTGCTCGGTCGAAACGGCCTTAGCCCAGATATTTTACGTCTAACATTAACCTTCATTAACCTTTCGTGCTGACACATTTACGTGAGACCCGGTTGCCAGGAAATAGTTGGGCCCCTAACATCCACATTACCGTAACCAGGTAATTTCTACTGCTTGTGTGTTCAAAAATAACCCTTTTTGATAATGCTTTAATGATTTACCCCCTTTCTTCTAAGCTTTGAGCTAAGCAACTTGTTAATTTTCCAGATATTCACGAATAGAGTTTTGTCTTCATAAACCGGCCGGAGAGCGTCAAAGCGGCTAAATACCTTACTGGCTGCTGTATGTTTCTGCTGGTTTTCCGGCGGAATCGCTTTGGATATTTTCTTGCAATGTAGAGGATGGATGGAGATGTGCTTAGCAGACAGAGAAACTTGCGGATTGAGCTTACTGTTGCAGATATTAACCACAACAGTCTGGATGTTATAAAGCCTACAGAGTGGGTCTGTCATATCGGGGGGGGGTGATTATACGCCAACACTTCTTGCTATTAGGAACATTAACAGCAGCAATATTGACATAATTATCAATCATAAGTACCCCCATGGCTTTGATTTACTAAAACCTTCTTGAATGTCGGCTTTATCAAATTGCTACTTTACGTTTAATCTCGGGAAGTACCTGATTTAATGCGAAGCAGTAGAATTTTCTAATTCATATAGGCTTATCTTTTCATACATACGTGTGATGCATTCCGCTTTTTTAGCATTTTTATAGGACCCGCCAGATTCTTAAGGCCTATAACTCTAATTTTCTTGATTCTCCTCTACCTATTTTGATAGAATAATGTTTTGATTAGTTTAATCCTGTGCAAGGAGGATGCGTTGGAAGATGAGAAGTTATTTGTTTATTGCTGTGCTGGTAGTATCCGCTTTGTTTTCGCCTCCAAATCCGGCATTGGCCGAGCCGCCGTCCGTCAGTGCCACGTGCAATATAACATGTACTGTCGCAGACATGGTGGAGTGGTCAAACACCAGTTTTCCACCTATCGATCTCGCGGACCTTACCACGCAGAGCCGGCAAGTGTCCGGCAGCTCGAGACTCTGCCTCTACACGAATGGAGATGTGAAAATCACTGCTGATAACTCAGATGCGGCTCAGCTCTCAAAAGATGACAATCATAAGCTTGTTACAGAGTACAAGCTGGAATATGATGCTTTTGGAGTAAACAAAACGGGTGGTAGTATGGTGGACTG
>JAUVVQ010000054.1 GCA_030604525.1 Phycisphaerae bacterium
AACACCCATTTTCTTTCATCTTTTCTTTGCGCCTTGGCGCCTTTGCGGGATTCAATATTTCCAGTATTTTTTTATCTCCCTGTGGCTAAGTTTCTTCGTGACCTTCGTGTCCTTTGTGGTGAAATTTCCCTTTTTATTTTTCTACTTTTAAATTCTAACTTCTATTCTCTGTGTACGGCGACTGTCCCGCACGAATTGAGTGGAAACTCACGCCTAATTGGTGTGGGATGGCAAAAATCATCTGTGTTAATCCCGTGTAAATCAGTGTCTAATAAGATTTGGAGGAAAAAAGGGTCAATCAAAAATATACTTTTTATGCAAAACAAACCCAATTTCCAAAAAACCAAAATGAACGCAACTCATTATCTAACAAACAGTTACGCCGAAAAACCCAAACCCCGCTCCACCACCAAAACGAACCCAATCGAACCCAATTTTTCTCAAAGCTCTTTCAAAATAGGCAATTACTCACCTACCTTTTTCTTACTTTTGCTTTTTCTTCTTTTTACTCTTCTTACTCTTCTTTTTTCTTCCCAGTATTTTATCCGCTTCTTCCTGGCTGGAAGGCGGCCATTTGCCCTCTTTCTGCAGCTCTTTTAAGTTCTCAAGCTCCTTTATATCTACTATCGTCCGGCACTTGGGAAACTTGTTACAGCCGAGGAATTGACCTCTTTTACTTTCCCTGATAACAAGCTCGCCCTCTTTGCATTTATAGCACTTAATCCCCGTCGGCTTAGGCGGCGGTTTCGGCGGCAGGACGTTGCCGTCTTTGTCGAGATTAAGAATCGTCTTGCATTTGGGATAATTACTGCACCCCAAAAAGGGGCCGAAGCGACCGCTTCTTTCCAGCATATCTCCGCCGCAGTTCGGACATTTATGTCCGCTCGGCTTCTCTTCTATCATCTTGCCCTGCCTGTCACAAGGACAGGCGAATTTGCAATCAGGATAAGACGAGCAGCTCAAAAATTTCCCCTTCTTGCCAAAGCGATATACCAGTTCTGCATCGCACTTCGGGCAGGTGTATTCACTCGGAAAAGTCTCCGCCTTGGCGTGCTTCATTTCTTCCGTCGCCGTATCCAGATTTGCTTTAAACGGACCGTAAAACTCCCTTAAAACCCCGACCCAGTCCAGATGCTGCTCCTCAATCTTGTCAAGCTGCTCCTCCATATGCCGTGTAAAGCTCACATCCATTATCTTGGGAAAGTAATCGTTAAGCTTATCCGTTACAACCTCTCCGAGGTCGGTTGCGTAAAATTTTCTTTTTATCTGTTCGACATAGCCCCTGTCTTGAATAGTGCTTATGATTGGGGCATAGGTGCTTGGTCTGCCGATGCCCTCTTTCTCAAGCGTCTTTACGATAGAACCTTCCGTATAACGTGCAGGCGGCTTGGTAAAATGCTGTTCGCAACTGATGTCGACCGCTCGAACTTTTTGCCCCTTCTCCAAGGACGGAAGCTGCTGGTCATTTGTTGATACCGGCCATATCCTGGTAAAGCCGTCGAATACTAAAATCCGGCCGCTGGTGCGATATATGCATTGACCCTCGCTAATTTGGCCGCCTAATTCGACATTGGTTATGTCCCACCGTGCCTGCTTCATCTGAGAGGCCGTAAAACGACGCCATATCAAATCATAAAGCTTAAATTGCCCTTCTGTCAGAAAGCTCTTTATTTCCGATGGTGTCAAATCTACATCCGTAGGATGGATGGCTTCATGCGCCTGCTGTGCGCCTTTCCTGGATGCGTATATCTGCCCCTTCTCAGGAAGGTAATCCTCACCTATATTGGAAGCTATATAATGCCGTGCTTCGCTGATGGCTTCTGGTGAAAGATGATTGCTGTCTGTTCGCATATAGGTAATAAGACCCAGCGAACCCATCGAACCTACTTCAATACCTTCATAAAGCTGCTGAGCTGTCTGCATCGTCCTTTTAGCCGAGAATCCCATCCGGTAAGACGCCGTCTGCTGCAGGGTCGAAGTAATAAACGGCGGCGATGGATGTGAGCGGGCTTCCTTCTTCTCGATAGCAAGCACTTCAAATTCCGCCTTTTTTAACCCTTCGTATATTGTCCTGACTCCCTCCTCGTTCGATGCGTGGAATTTTTCGCCTCCGACTAATTTCAGCTCTGCCTTGAACGCCTTGCGCTCTGCCAGCCAGCCGTTCTGCTCTGCTATTGTGGGCGTATTGCCGTCCTTTTTCTCCTTTGTGATAAAGTCCACCCACTCCTTGCTGTAATCTCCGGCTAAATCAGTAGTGAAAACTGCTGGTATAAGCCAGTATTCCTTCGGCTCGAATTTTCTGATTTGCCGCTCTCGCTCAACGATGAGCTTTACCGCGACCGATTGGACACGACCTGCTGAGAGTCCGCCCGCAACCTTCTTCCACAAAAGCGGGCTTATCTTGTAGCCGACTATACGGTCAAGTATTCGCCTGGCCTGCTGAGCCATTACCTTATCTACATTCAGCTTCCCAGGCTTGGCAAAAGCACTCTTGATTGCCGTCCTGGTTATGGCATTAAAAATCACGCGGTAAGATTTCTCTTCCGGAAAATTCAGGATTTTAGCAAGGTGCCACGCTATCGCCTCACCTTCACGGTCGAGGTCGGTAGCCAGATACAGCTCGTCGCAATCCTTTGCCGCCGACTTCAAACCGGTTACTGTCTTTTGCTTCCCCGGCGATATTCCGTAAGTCGGCGCAAAATCATTGTCAATATCAACATTAAGTCCCTTGCTCGGCAAGTCCCGAATGTGGCCCATCGATGCCTTGACCTGGAATCCCGGACCCAGATATTTGTTTATGGTCTTGGCCTTCGCAGGCGATTCTACAATTACCAACGATTTCTTCGAATTTGTTTCCACCATAAAAACCCGGCCTATAAAAACAAAAAATATTGC
The DNA here is from genome assembly GCA_030604525.1 of Phycisphaerae bacterium. Lineage (GTDB taxonomy): Bacteria > Planctomycetota > Phycisphaerae > Sedimentisphaerales > Anaerobacaceae > JAUVVQ01. Next base: position 2,896 of record JAUVVQ010000054.1, read on the forward strand.
TGCTTCTAACTTGTTTCTTGTCTCTGGAATCGAATTATTTTCGCATTGGACAAATACAGCCGCGCCATTAAGATGTCAAGCAAAAACAAATCCAAGGCGGCAAATTCACTGCTTTTCTCAAATCCTTTTAGTGAAATTTTGCCTTGATACTACTTCTATTCCCTTGTGTAAATCTGCGAAGAAAGAAGCTCTCGCCCCCCTGATAATTCTGCTTAACCGGCAAAAGCAAACGCAGAACACAGAGGAGATTGATTTTAGATTTGGAATCTGTTTTTTATGAAAACTTTTTTTGCAGCAGCTCATTTAGCTGCGGTTTTAATTTCCGAATGGCTTTTCCCCGATGTGATATTTCATTTTTTTCCGCCCTGCTGATTTGGGCAACCGTTTTGCCAAGCTCCGGCACAAAAAAAATCGGGTCATAGCCAAAGCCGTTCTCCCCCGCCTGCCGCTCTGCTATAAAACCTTCCAGATTCCCTTCCGTCTCAGCTAATACCTCTTCGGGGCTTGCCAGAACCAGGTGACATACAAACCGTGCAGTCCGTCTCTCTTTTGGCACACCTTCAAGAAGCTCCAGTACCTTCTCCATATTTTTACGGTCCAGCAGTTTTCTGTTTTTACTTTCTACACCGGAAAACCTTGCTGATTTAACTCCCGGCTGCCCGCCAAGTGCATCGACCACCAAGCCGGAATCATCTGCAATAGTCCACAGGCCTGTAACCTTTGCGTAACCGGCCGCTTTCTTCCGGGCGTTCTCCGCAAACGTCTGACCGTCCTCAGCAATCGTTTCTATCTGGCCGAAATCGGAAAGCCCCACCCATTCTATCTCTTCCCCGAGCATAGACCGAAGCTCAGATACCTTACCCGGATTCGTACTGGCAACAAGAATCTTACCTCTCATGAGCTCTCTAATCTATTGATTTCACTTCGGATTTCCTCTATGACCTCAGTGTTGTAAATTTGCTTCTGTACCCCTGATTTTGCTGAGTAGACAAAAAATACTTTACCGCCAAAATCATGCTGGAACTTTTTATGATTTGCCTCGTTTTGTGTATACCATCTGTAACTATTAGGAGAAGTGCTTGAAGAGATAGGTTTGATTTGCAATCCTACATATTTACCATTTACTTTTATGAAGAAATCTACAGAATAAGTTCTGTCCCATTCATCGGGAGCTGGCTCAATTTTTACTGCAAGAATTTTTTCCAATTGTCCGTAAATAGTTGTGATTTCTGTTTTGTATCCTTCATATGTTCGATTTAGAACGAGGTTGTAGGCATAATCAACGCATTCTTCTTCTTGAATCGATTCAATTTCATTTTGAACAACCTCTGATACCTTTATATATAACTTGCGTCCTAGTTCCTGTATGTACTCTCTGGTTATTTTGATTCCATCCTTTTTCTTTTGGTAGGCGTTTTCAAAGTAAAATTGTTCCCATTCATCAAATTTTCTTGGGGAACAACGCCTTATAAGCTCTGAGGTTGGGCCGATGCTGAAGGCCTTGTTCAGAGCCCATCGGTTTATCGCCAAATTGAGTAATGTCTCCCGTTTGAATTTAAGGTTTCTGCCTTCTTGTCCTTTAATCCATTCTTTTGCCATTATTTGCCTTTCACGGGAGTCGAGTATTTCCTACTTAATTTATTTTCAAATTCATCATCGGTGTCCGCTAATTCACTCTTTATCAGATGAGCGTTCAAAAACGTTTTGTTCTGTAGATATAAATAGCAAAGCAAATTTCCGTCGTTGTCATATTTATTTTCATCAAATTTCATAAAAACTTTTTGGCCTTGTGTTTTTTCTGATAGAAAATCAACAGCTTCTTCTTGCTTACTTCTTTTTTCCTTGATACCCAGCAACCTTATTTTCAAACCATTATCAAGAATCAATTTGTTCGGCGAGACGATTTGCTTTATCCGATAATACTTTTCTCTTTTGCTGTGATTGTTAATTTTTGAGCCGAATTGCAATTTCCTTGGGTCAACTTTCTTGTCGAATTTAACAGGGTCCTTGAAAATATATGGTAACTTTTTGACCGCTTCTTTCGGGTTCGCATTCGTTCTGTTCTGCGTGGTTATTTCAAAATGGGCTTGGTCAAAAATCAGCTTTTGGTTCATACCCAGCTTAGCTTTTATCAGCGGCAGAAAATCAGGATTTATCTCATATCCGATAGAATTTCTACCGAGATTTCTTGCTGCTAAGGAGGTTGTTCCACTGCCAAGAAACGGGTCTAGGATTGTGTCATTTATAAAACTGAACATTTTGATTAGACGCCTTGGAACTTCTTCAGGGAACATCGCCAAATGTTTATCTTGTTTTTCGCCGGGAATATTCCAGTGTCCAGAAAAATAGTTATTCCATTCCTTTATCGATAATTTCGATTTTTCTTTAATTTCTTTGCTTGCTTTAATTGCGGCACCATGTTTTTTGAAGATTAGGATAAACTCGTAGTCTATTTTGATGATTCCATTCCTTGGATATGGGAACGAACCCATAATTGTTGCACCGCCGGTAGTATTGCAGGTGGTAACTTTCTGCCAGATAATCGCCCCCATATAATCAAAACCAATAGTTTCGCAGAACTTAATAATTTCAGTTCTGATAGGAATTACCTTGTATCGGCCATAGTAAACCGAACGAGCAAATTGGTCACCGATATTTATGCAAAGACGACAACCTTTATGCAAAACCCTATGGCATTGGCTCCAGACTATATTGAGATTATTGATATAGTCCTCGTAGCTGTCGTCAAAACCTATTTGCTCTCCATTTCCATAATCTTTAAGCTGCCAGTAAGGTGGGGATGTGATAATCAAATGGACAGATTCATCTGCCGTCTCTGAGATACATCTTGAATCACCAATAATTATTTTGTGTTGTGTTTTCATTTTTCCATTAGTTTTTTTAACAGTGCCCGCTGGAAGTGCAGACGGTTCTCTGCCTGGTCGAATACAATCGAATTCTCCGACTCTATCACTTCATCGCTTATCTCATCGCCCCTGTGGGCTGGAAGACAATGCATAACCTTGACCTTGCCTGACGCCGATTTTAAAAGCTCACCATCCACCTGGAAACCTTCAAAGTCCTTTAAGCGCTTTTGTTTCTCCGACTCCATCCCCATACTGACCCACGTGTCTGTATAGATAATATCAGCCCCGGCTACCGCCTCTATCGGATTATTTGTCCGAGTAACGGTATCAGCCGATATTTGATTTGCTGTCTGCACCGATTTTTCATCAAGCTCGTATCCGCTCGGCGATGCAATCGATATCTTCATTCCTAATTTAGCGCACCCGAAGCAGAGCGAGCGTGCCACATTATTACCGTCACCGATAAATGCGATTTTAATCCCCTCGATTCTGCCGCAGTGTTCTGAAATCGTAAGCACATCCGCCATCGCCTGGCAGGGATGAAGCCAGTCCGTCAGGGCATTTATCACGGGCACCGTAGAATACTCTGCCAGCTCGATTACCGTGCTGTGCTCAAAGGTGCGTGCCATTATCCCGTCTGCGTATCTGCTCAACACCCTGGCCATATCCTTAATCGGCTCACGTTTACCGATTCCGCCGATATCTTCCGGCTTGACGTAAATCGCACTGCCTCCGAGGTTCGTCATCGCCACCTCGAAACTTATCCGCGTCCTCAAGCTCGGCTTCTCGAACAGCATAACAAGCGTCTTTCCCGCCAGTGACAAATCCCGCCCACCTGCTTTATACAAACCTTTAAGCTCGGAACTTAAATCCAGAAGCTTTTGTAACTGTTGGCTGCTGCATTTGTCTATTGAGATAAAATCTTTCATTTTTCGTCCTCGCTTAAAACCGAATCCAAAATTGAGATTGCCTCATCAATCTGCTCACGGGTCGCAATCATAGGCGGCATAAAGCGCAAAACCGTTTCCTTCGTGCAGTTTATCCGCAGTCCCTTCTCCAGGCACTGATTAACGATTTCTTTTCCCGGCTTGTTAAGCTGAATACCCTGCATCAAACCAACGCCCCGTATATGGTCTATTACCCTGTGCTTGTCCTGAAGCTGCTCTAATTGTTCCTTTGTATAATCGCCTATCGCAACGGCGTTCTCTAATAAGTGCTCTTCCTCGATTGCCTCAATCACCGCCACCGCCGCAGCGCACGCTATCGCATTACCGCCAAACGTAGAAGCATGTTTACCGGGAACCATAGATGCCGAGACTTCATCATTGGCCATCATTGCTCCTATCGCCATTCCGCCGCCAAGCGCCTTAGCCATCGTAATAATATCCGGTACTACATCGAAATGCTGGTATCCGAACCACTTCCCGGTTCTGCCCATCCCCGTCTGCACTTCATCGAGTATCATCAAAGCGCCTTTCTCATCACACAACCGTCGAATTGCTGCAAGAAATTCCGGGGTTGCAATGTTAATTCCTCCTTCTCCCTGTATCGGCTCGAGGAGCACCGCTGCCACCTCATCGTCAAAATGAGATTGCAGCGCCTCTACATCATTAAAAGGTATATAAATAAAGCCGGGCAATAACGGCAGAAATCCTTCGTGATGTTTCGGCTGTCCCGTCGCTGTAAGCGTTGCAAAGGTCCGGCCGTGAAAACTACCCTCTGCGGTTATGAATTTGTATTTCTCCTCTGATGTATGAAGACGAGCAAGCTTCAGCGCACCCTCATTGGCCTCCGCCCCGCTGTTACAGAAAAAGCTCTTGCCGCCGAACGCCCTGTCACTTAACAGCTTGGCTAACTTCCCCTGCGGCTCGGAATAAAAGGTGTTATCAATGTGCAGAAGCTCTCCCGCCTGCTTGCGTATCGCCTCTACTACCTTCGGATGACAGTGACCTATCCCGCTTACCGCCCAGCCCGGAAACATATCAAGTATCTTGTTACCCTCGGCATCATACATATAGCAACCCTCGCCGCGCACTATCACTCGATGAAGTCTCGGATAATTACCAATTACATACTTCTCAAAAAGTTCAATCGTTTCCTCAGTCGTCATAATCTACCTCATCTAATTAATATCTTCTTTCTTTACTTTATTTTTGATTTAACCCCTTTAAAATCTGCGTCCCGATACCTTCGTCGGTGTAAATCTCCAAAAGCAGCGAGTGTTTTATCCTCCCGTCAATTATATGCGCTTTCCCGACGCCTGCATTGAGTGCCGTCAAACACGCCTCAACCTTCGGAAACATCGCCTGAGTAATCGTCCCGTCGTCTATCATATCCTTTATCTGCTGCTCATCGAGACTCGAAACCCGGCTGTCCGGGTCGTCAATATCCTTCAATATTCCGTGAGTGTCGCTTACCATAACAATCTTTTCCGCCTTAACCGCCGCCGCTACCTGGCCTGCTGCGCTGTCTGCATTTATGTTGAACCGTTGACCGGCCTTGCCCTGCGCCAGAGGCGCTACCACCGGGACCGTCCCCGAATCGCAAAGCGTCTTCAGAAGATATCCGTTTACCTCTGTTACTTTGCCCACGAACCCAAGGTCAATCTTCCGTTCGTCTTTATCAGTCAAACTCATCTTCTCTGCAAAAATCACACAACTGCTCAAAGAATGCATCCCCGCCGCCTTACAGCCCAACTCCTCCAGAATTTCACAAAGGGGATTATTCACCTGATGCACCAGCGTATGCTCAGCTATCGTCAAAGTCCTCTCGTCCGTGTATCGCCTGCCCTTTACCCATTCCGGCTCAAGGCCGGCTTCTTTCATCGCTGCACTTATCGCCTTGCCGCCGCCGTGAACAATAATCGGATGTATCCCGACCGTTGACATAAACGCTATGTCTGTCAGAAGCCCTTTCCGCAACCCCTTATCTTCAAGAACACTACCTCCCAGCTTGACTACCACAATACGGCCGCTAAACTGACGGATATATCCCATCGCTTCTATCAGCGCCTTAGCTTTTGCAATCGCTTCTTCCACAACAAAAATTCCCTGAAAAATAGAAATTAATAAAAATGTTAGTCTATTACTGCCATACTCTTACGTCAAGAGTATATTTTAAAGCTGGGTTTCCTCTCAGCTCTTTTTAACCCCCCAAGCAAATGCAGCTATACATCTTTTAACATTCATTTACTCGACATTCAGAGAAGCTCCCCGAAAATTTTTTGTGTAAAGTTTGTGCGCATAAATTCTGAAAGAACCTCCGCCTGCAAAAACCGCAAAATTTAATCCCGCTGATTATGACGCCGTAAGTATATAAAGTAAAATAAGTTAGACGGACAGACCCTCTTTTTTGATATGCCTGGCACAACTCTTGCTCATTGTTCTCCTGAGAAAAATAAAATATCTCCTTATGTTTCCTGCGGTTATAGCCGAGGTGAAAAAAAGAAAAAGTGGGAGGTAATATACCATGGAGATAAACATTGAACGGGAATACAGAAGTTTCGTTTCGGGTGTGTGGCAGAACCTTTTTGTCCCGGCTGATGACATACTTGAATTGAATCGAAATAATCAAACAGCTTACGAAGCCATATCCTGCTCCACTGCTGAATTCCTTCAGGATAAGCTTGACAACATCGAGAATAATAGAACCTTAAAATCCTCCCGCAATTAAAACGAAGCGCCGAATGTATCAGTCCCTTTATCGCCCCGCCATTTGCTAAAACTTCTTTGTGCTGTCTATCAAAAACGTAACAGGCCCATCGTTGATGCTGCTTACCTGCATATACTCCCCGAATACCCCTTTTTGCACATCAATCCCCTTCGTTTCGATTAGCGAGCATAGCGTTTCATACAGCCGGTTGGCAAGCTCCGGTTTCCCCGCTTGGTCGAAACTTGGCCGACGACCCTTTCGGCAATCGCCATATAATGTAAAATTACTTACCAGAAGTATCTGGCCGCCAACTTCCTGAATGTTAAGATTCATCTTCCCCGCCTGGTCTTGAAAAATTCTCAGCCCCGCTAATTTATCTGCGATGAGCTCAGCATCTTTTTCTTCATCCTCCTCGCCGATGCCAAGGTAAACGAGCAGGCCCGTCCCTGTCCGGCCTGTCACCTGACCATTGACCTCGACTTTCGCCTCTTTTACCCTTTGTATTACCGCTCTCATAACCGAATGGATGACTAAAACTAAATGCCTTCTTTTACAAACAGATAATAAAGCTTGCCCTCCTGCCGGGTACGCCCTGCGAGCTGGCCTGCCTGGGCTCCTATTCCCATATAAACATCGCATCTGCCGGGCGCACGTATCGCACCGCCGGTGTCCTGGTCAAGAGCAAAGCTACTGTAAACCTCGTTTGATATACCGCCGTTTTTATATCTCGGCAGTGCCGCTGTTATAAAGGTAAGCGCAGCCCGAGGGAAGATTGATTTATCCGTTGCGAGCGTCCGCAAAGTCGTTACCGGCTCGTTTAAACTGCCTCGCGGTGCGCCATCCTGCTTTCTGAAAAACACAAAACGGGGATTGCGATTTGTATATTCCTCAACCTTCTCCGGATGCATCTGGAAATATTCCATCATCGAATTAAGACTAAGCTCATCGCCGGCTATCTTGCCGTCACGGACAAGCTCCTGCGAGATGCTTCTGTACTCCCAACCGTTATTCGCTGCATAACCGACTGTCACCAGCTTGCCGTTTTGAAGGCGAACCTTTGCGGAGCCCTGCACCTGTGCGACATACGCCTTGAAGGGGCTGGAAAGCCAGAGCAGCTCTTTGCCGGCCAGCATATTAGTGCTTTCTATCAACCAGCGGGATGGATAAGGCAGTATTTGACCATCTGCCGTGCGTCTGCCCCGAGTCTCGCCAAGAGAGCTTTTGACTAAATCGTTCGGCTTTTTGTAAAGCGGATATTGGTACTTGCCGGTCCGCTGGAAAGAACCGTCGAATATCGGCGTATAATAGCCGGTGTATAGAACCGTCCCTTTCTTATCGCAGCCAACCGACATATAAATATCGAACTTCTCTCGTATCGCTGAATCAAGCTCTGCGCCGCTCAAGCCCGATGCCAAAAGTTTTTTGAATGCCTCCAGAGACCTGATGACCCTGCTGTGCGTTATACCGTTTATAGGATAAAATTGCTTACTCGATGGCTTCTGTAAATAATGGAGACTTCTCTCTATCGCCCCTTCAAGCCCTTCTAAATCAAGGCATCCGAGAGTAAAATCGGGGATAAGGTATGGGTCTTCTATCTTTATAAGCGCCTGCTCTCCGGTGCCTAATGGCCTGTCGTATCGTTTTCTGCCTACCTTTTTCTCTGATGGTGCGCAACCTTCGAATAGAAACAACAGCAGGAAAACCCCCAAAAGAAACATCCTCTGTTTCATTCCACACTCCTTTACTTGTCTGTCTATTTCTTCAACTTATGATTTATAAATAACCGCTTCCCGTTTTCTTATTGCAGCTGGAGCAAAATCTTCCTCGGTCTCCGGCGCTGCACTATTCGGTTTGTTTTCACCAGAGAGAGCAGGAAACAATAGTTTAATTATTTTTGTCCCTGCTATTTATCCTTTTGCATAGCTTTCTTAAAAAGCTCCTCAAATTGTGATTGACGTTTTTTTTGCTGCTTTTTGTTGGTGGAACTTTTTTGCTGTGTGCTTTGCGTCTGCGGGGTTCTTTGGACCTGCTCTCTGGATCGCTGATTTTGCTGCAACCTATTCGTTGACCCTTGCTGCCGGTCAAATCTACTGTTCCGTCCTTGTTGAGTTTGCAGCCTGCTGGTCCTGCCCTTGGCACCTCTGGCGGATTCGTTAGATCGCATACCGCCGAGGCGATTCAGTAAACCTGTCTGCTGTTGATTTTGGCTGCCCTGTTGTAGTCTTACTTCCTTAATCCTTTGAATGACCGTATCCATCCGCGTTTTTCTTTCCGCAACTATTTTATCGATAGCGTTTACCGTCTTGGCCGCTCCCTCCTGCATCGCAATCTGCCGAATGTATGCAAGCTCCGAATTGAATTGGCTTTGGACATTATTAACCAGTCCAATTCGCTCTTCCTCTTTACTGTGTATCCAGGCCCTTAGCTCTTCCTGACCATTTTGCTGCAGCTTCGCAAAGGCATCGAGCGGTTTATAACTGACAGTCGTCTCGTTGGCCTCTGTTGCCGATACTGGCTTAACTACTTGCTGCAGCTGCCTTTGCTGCCCTTGTTCCGGTTTGCTTTTCTCATCAGCCGGCGGCTTCTTCGCTGCACCCTTCGCAGGGAAGCTGTTCATACTCCTCAGCGACTGCTGCAGCTCCAGTGAGCGTATAGGATTTACCGCCTCATCCACGCCGGCAAGGACTAATCCGCCGAAACAGCTCAGTAACAAAACGATTAAGAATAACTTTTTAAATTTCCAGCTAATCATAATATTTCCTCCAAATTTTCTCTGGCCGGGAACAATTGCCGCCTTTGGCGCCCGGTAAAAGTACTATAAAGGCATTATAACATTTTTATCTTCTTTTGTATAGGGGTTGTTGGCTATTTGTTATGAACTTTTCTACGTATATTAGTTGTTAAAGTTTTAAAATAAGCTCAATTTATCGGGAAATCAGCTTCAAAGATTTCATCTGGTCGTGCGGAAACAAATCTCTAAAAAGCCGTTGGAAACCAATTTTTCAGCCGATTATTGTGCAGCAAAGCCGACAAATCGCCATTAGTTAAGGTCTGTATTGCTTTATCCCGCATTTCCCAAGTAAACAGTGACAAATGAATTGAATTATGATAGTATAGAGCTTATGGAGACCACTCAAGCCAGTTTTGACTATTCTGAATTGGAGAACCCAATGGGTGAAAGAAGCAA
>JAUVVQ010000033.1 GCA_030604525.1 Phycisphaerae bacterium
GTATATGGCGTCGCCGTTGGCACTCCGGTCGCCCTTCGGGCTCCCTCCGTTCCAACGGCCTTAACCAGTGGCGATGAGTCCACCTTAAAAGAACCGGTTTTTTGTCTTGACAATGGGTAGGGGTATAGTCTATTCAAGTTATTGTTCTTTGTAAATCATTTTCGCAGAAGACAATTAGTTCTTCCTGCTGCCGGGATTAAAAACAAATTTCCTTCCTAATGCTACTTGACAACTTGAATTCCAGGGCAAATTCCCCTATAGTATTGAACTGTTACAATCAGGGTATAAAAATTTCTTGTTTTGTATAGGGCCAATATTGTAGTATAGCGAGTTTCCGAATTATACAAACAAGTCGTTGTAAACTAACAATTTGGAGGTAACGAAGTGGCTGATACCAAAGATATCCGCAATATTGTGTTAATTGGGCATGGAGGAAGCGGCAAAACCTCCCTTGCTGAGTCAATACTTCATAAAACCGGGGTAACAAACCGACTTGGGAGCGTTGATGATAAGACGAGTATCTGTGATTACTACGATGAGGAAAAAGAGCATCAGCATTCCACTCAGTCAGCGGTGCTGTATGTAAAGCATAACGGCAAACTCTTAAACGTAATCGACACCCCCGGTTATCCGGACTTTATGGGTCCTTCAATTGCTTCCGTACCAACATCGGAAACAGCGGTGGTTGTAATAAGTGCTTCGGCAGGTATAGAAACGGTAACCCGCAAAATGTTCGAAGTTGCCTCGAAAAACAATATGGCCAAAGTGATTGTGGTCAATAAAATCGATGCTGAGAACATTGATTTGCCTGAGCTTATAAAAGACATTCGTAAGATATTCGGCGTCCAGTGTCGTTGCGCAAATCTACCCGCTCCTGATAATGCTTCGGTAATCGACTGCATTGAAAATGACTCCGGAGATTCACCGGTTATGGATGTATCCTCCGCCCACACGGATTTGATTGAAAGCGTTATCGAGGCGGATGATGAGCTGATGGAAAAATACCTTGGCGGTGAGGAAATCTCTAATGAGAAAATTGCATCCGTCTTTGTAAAAGCTCTTCTTGAAGGGACTTTGACACCTATAGTTTTTACAGATGCCCGCAATGAGGTTGGGGTTTCTGAGTTGTTGGATTTAATAAGCAAATACACCCCCAGCCCTTCTGATGCAGCACCTAAAGTCATCAAAGATGGTGAAAATGTTACAGAGCTGAAGGCAGATTCCTCCGGTCCCCTGGCGGCAAGAGTGTTTCGCGTCAGTTTCGACCCCAAAACAAGTATGAAATATGCAACAATCAGGATTGTCAGCGGCACTATCGATTCCAACACAAATCTGATTATAAACGAAGAAACAAAAGGCGTAAGGCCAGGTCACGTCATGAAATCCCAGGGAGAAGAAACCAAAGAGATAGATTCCGGTGTGGCAGGTGATATCATAACACTGGCCAAGGTCGAAGAGCTAAGGATCGGCGATATTATCCACGACGGCAATATCAAAGGGATATTCGAAGTACCGCCCATACCTGAGCCAATGTTCTCACTGGCGCTGGAGCCGGCTACAAGAAGTGATGTGCAAAGGATAGGCGTTGCTCTGGAAAAACTCTCTGAAGAAGACCCCTGCTTTAAGATAACAAGAGACCAGCAGACCAAAGAACTTGTTGTCAACGGCCTGGGAGATTTGCATCTGAGGATTATGCTGGAGAAATTGTCGAAGCAATACAAACTCTTAGTTAACACAAAACAGCCGAAAATACCGTATCGAGAAACTATTACCGCAAAGGCAGAAGGTCATTACCGACACAAAAAACAGACCGGAGGTGCCGGGCAATTCGGCGAAGTTTACCTTAGAGTTGAACCGGCAGAACGAGGTGCTGACCCGTCTCTGGAGGTCAAATGGGACGTTTTCGGCGGTTCAATACCACGTCAGTTCGAGCCGGCAATTGCCAAGGGTATCAACGATGTGATGAACGGTGGTGTGGTGGCTGGTTTCCCGATACAGGATATTAAAGTCTCGGTGTATGACGGAAAACACCATCCGGTAGATTCCAAGGAAGTGGCTTTCCGTGCCGCCGGCAAAGGGGCTTTCATCGACGCTATAAAAAAAGCGAAGCCGGCTCTGCTGGAGCCGATTGTGAATATAGAAGTTACCGTGCCCTCCGAGAATATGGGCGATATTACCGGAGATTTAGCTTCCAAGCGCGGCAGAGTTCAGGGACAGGAAATGCTGCCTGGTAATATGATAACTATCAAAGCTCTTGTCCCTCTGTCGGAAGTTACCCAATACAACAGCCAGCTCAAGAGTGTGACCGGCGGTCGCGGCTCCTACACTATGTCACCAAACCATTACGAACCCGTTCCCGGAAACGTCCAGCAGCAAATCATCGAAAGCCACACGAAACAAAAGGCAGAAGAAAGCTAAAATAAAACTAACTTATAATTATACAGACGGCTCTGCGAACCACAAAAGCAGAGCCGTTTTTTGTGGAAAATATTGGTTGGTATGCCGAATTGAAGTTAACCGATTTAGAGAATAGAATGCAGTTGTTTAAGAAGTCATTGCCTTTTTGAGTTTTTTTCTGTTTTCATCAAGCCATTCTGTTTTTCTTTTTATCATTTTCAGGAAATCGACGCCGCTTAGATGTCCGAAGAAACCGGTTGCGGCGATAGGTAGGACGGCCTCTGCTATCATTGTCTCTATCATCAAATCAATTAAAGCATCAAGCTTATCCTTATCCAGCTTTATAATTTCGATATATCCATCAAGGAGCTGAGCCATTTTTGCCTGGTCGAAATAATCAGGCCAGTCAGTGGGGTTCGGCCTGCCACCCACTATCGAGAACTGCAACAGGCCGTTGGCTAAATCGGCAGTCGTTGTAGCAAAACGGACGGAATCTAAATCAAGAATTGCAACCACCTTGCCCTTTGAGAAGAGAATATTCCCCGGATGCCAGTCGCCGTGTATGACCTGCTCCGCCCACGAATCGTATCCTAATTCATTTACCCGGACACTCGAGGCGTTATAATGAAGTATAAGCATATCCGCTATCTCCTGCATTCTACCGTTCCCGCCGTTATTTTTTTCGGAGCCGATGAGTTTTAAATGCCTGCGGACTGTGCTTGAGTCATGAAATACACCTTTCAACGGTTTAAATTCACCAGCGAAGTCACTCAGATGCTTATGTAATTCAGCAAGCTCTCTGCCGGCATCGACTGTTTCCTCTGCAGAACCTTTGTATCGTTTTCCGGAGATGAATTTGTAGAGCTCGTAGATATGGCTGTTTAATTGTAAGAAGGTATTGCCTTCCTGCGTTTGCACCAGCGGAGCAACGGGGAAGCTTTGTTTTGCCAAGTAGTTTTGCACGGAATGGGCAAACGAGACACGGTAAAGGTCGTCTTTGGCCTTTGGTCGTCGTTTCAGAAGGAATTTGCCCTTCTGGGCGGTTACTACGACCTTTGGTGCGTGCTTGTTACCTGCGGAAAGTGGGCTTGCTTTTTGTATTATTCCAATGTCATAATAACTGAGGACTCTAACCAGTTCCTCGGATTTAAAATGTGCACCACCCCTTGTCATAAATTTTCAATTCTCCTGTTTGATCCGCCTTTGGTGGACCGGCTAATAAAAAATAGAGCAGCCAATAGTCAGTCCGCCGAAGGCGGATTGTTTGCTACTTGCTACTGACTTCCAACCCCAATTCATCCTATTAAGTGCTTATCTTATTTCAAGCATTCAGTTTCAACAATATCACAACAATTATCAACAGGGCCAAAGCCAACCCAATACCCAAAAACATAACTGCAACCCGGTAATGCATAACGGTTTCATTACCGGCTGAATCTTGCGGCGATTCTTCCACGGCGTTGCCATCTTCTAACTTCTCAAGCATAGAGACGTCAAATTTTTGGTGTGCCTGTATAGGCGTGCCTCCTTCTTTAATTGCCTTCAGATCGGCAAGAACTGCTTCAACATTCTGATATCGGTCTTCCTTGCGTTTTGCCATCATTATTTCTATGACTTCAGAGACTCCTGCGGATAAAGAAGTATTGATATGGTCGGGCGGAATCAGCTGTTCCTTTAAGTGTTTTTTCATAACCTCTGCCGGATTATCGGCAGTGAACGGCACCTGTCCTGTCACCATATGATAGAAAGTGCATCCGAGAGCGTAAATATCAACCCTTCCGTCTATATCTATCTCCCCGCGGATTTGTTCAGGGGCGATGTAATACGGAGTTCCATAGGCCTTGCCTGCTTCCGTTTTTGCTGTTTCAATATCAGCGGTTTCTCGAGCCAGACCCATATCAGCGAGTTTGATTTCACCCGCCTTGTTAATCATTATATTCTTGGGTTTTACGTCACGGTGAATAAGCCCACGGTTGTGAGCATGCTTGAGCGCCTCTGCAACCTGAATGACTTTATCCAGAGCTTCCTGTTCGCTGAAGACCTTCCCCGCAGATAAATCATCATATAATGTCCTGCCTTCGACATATTCCATTACGAAATAATGGTATCCGCCCGCTTCCCCTACGTCGATTGCCTGTACGATATTATTGTGATTCAGTTTAGCAGCGGCTTTGCCTTCTTTGTAAAAACGGTCGACATACTGGGGATTTTCGCTGAATCGATTAGGGAGGATTTTTATTGCAACGGTACGGTTCAAACTTAACTGTCTGGCTTTATAAACGATAGCCATTGCACCTGAACCGAGTTTCCCGAGTATTTTATATCCGGGAATCTGATGAGCCGCAGCTTTGCTCATTGTTATATTGTTTTTGAGTCGAACTGCCTGAGATGATGTAATGTATCCCAGCTCAATCATAAGCTCCGAAAGAAGCATGGGATTTTCTTTATCATGCGACCTTAGCCGGTCAAGAGAAGTTTTCAGCTCGCTATTCGAACAGAGTCCCTGTTCGAAGGCCATCTTGCCGAATACGCTGTCATAATTTGTCTCGTTCATTAACGAACCTTCTGTGTTATTATACGTTCTACAAAATAAAGAGTTTCTTAGAACTACCTGACTTTCGCAACACTTTTACCTTACAGCCAAGTTATTAGTAAAGAAAATATTTACTATTTTCTCTATCTTAGCCGGGCATTCAAAACAGTAATTATTGCTTTATTAAAAAACTTGTCAAAGAAAATTTTATCAGACGTTCTTAATCCACCAAAGGCGGACTCTTGAAACTTGTAGTAAAATCGACCTATTCAAGAAGATGGTTTAGCTGTTTTTGAGGTAAATTCGGTTGTATTCCCGCATTAATCGCTGGAAGTGATAAGGACACGGCTCAGTAGAGATTTAGAGATTTGAAGCAATTTTGATAGCTAAGGACGTTATCCGTTGGTTTTTCGAGAAAAATTCTTTCAAACCAGGACAAACGCAGCTCGACTGATAACGGGGATTTGCGAAAAATGAACCCCAATCTTTTCCATACATAAATCCCTGCGAGTTAATCAAAGAATATTTTGCTTCTTCTCGTTATCGCTTCGGTAGTCCCCCAGGCAAACAACCAAAATTACAAGTATGACTTGTTCGAGTCTGCAAAACACATTTACTTTCTTACCGGCGGGTTTCTGAAGAGTATGTGAGCTTGTGTTGTTCTTTTTTGGTTGACTTGAGAGCGGATGTCATTAAGATAGCTAATCTTTGGCCTGATTAATCTTCATTTGGTGGATTTGATTGAATAAAGGGGATTTGTAAGTGGGATATAACTGTCTCGTAGCTATAAAACAGGTGCCGGATACGACGAAGATAACCGGTGAAGCGATGAACGATGACGGGACGGTAAACCGTTCCGCCCTGCCGGCAATATTCAATCCGGAAGACCTGAACGCATTAGAGCTTGCAGTGGATATCAAAGACCGTCTGGGCGGTAAAGTAACAGTGGTTACGATGGGTCTTCCTGCAGCGGCTGATATTCTTAGAGAAGCTTTATATCGAGGAGCTGATGAAGCTGTGTTAATCACGGATATTCGCTGTGCAGCGAGCGATACACTGGCAACCAGCTACATTTTAAGCTGTGCCATCAAAAAACTGGAATATGACATTGTCATTTGCGGCAGGCAGGCCATTGACGGTGATACCGCACAGGTCGGACCTCAATTAGCAGAAAAACTCGGTGTGCCTCAAATCACCTACGTCGAAAAGCTCAAAGAACTAAACGAGACAAGCATAACTACACAACGAAATATAGGCAACGGCTGGCAGGTGGCAAGAGCAAAGCTTCCCGCTCTGCTGACGGTAACCTCCGATGCTAATGAGCCGAGAGTAGCTGCCGCCAAAAGAATGATGAAATACAAAAATGCAAAAGCACCGAGCGAAATTGCAGAAAGTTTAAAGAAGCAGAATCCTAATGCAGACGAGGAGAGTTTAAATGTATTGATTAAGGAAAAGTGCGAAGCTTTATCCGCTAAAGGCGGATTAATCAAACAGTGGGACCTTGATTTCCTGAAAGCAGACTTGAAATGGTGCGGCAGAAGCGGCTCACCAACTAAAGTCCATAGGATACAGAATGTAGTGCTCAGAAGCAAAGGGACAAAAGAGGTAAAGCCCGATGAGAAGGGCATCAATGATATGATACACGAATTGATTGAAGAGAAAACGATAGCGTAAATACGTGAGGCGGGGCACATGAGACGGGAATGTTCATATTTCTATGATAAACGTTAATAGGCAAGGCGAAGTCTGGGTTTTTGCAGAACAGCATAACGGCAAGCTGGAAGATACTCCTCTGGAGCTTTTAGGCAAGGCCCGCCAGTTAGCTGACGAACTAAACGCCAAATTAGCAGCAGTGCTTTTAGGTAGCGCGATAAGCAAGCTTGCAGACAAACTAATAAGATACGGGGCCGAGGAGGTATATGTAGCTGAACATAATTTGCTCGAGCATTATCAAGCCACCAGCTACGCAAAAATCATCTGCGATTTGATTCACAAACACGAACCACAGATTGTTCTTTACGGTGCGACCATCACCGGCAGAGATTTGGCGCCTCGAATTGCAAGCGCAATGAAAGCAGGATTGACTGCAGACTGCACGGATTTGCAGATAGGCGACCATACTACAGCTAACGGTAAAGAGAGTTATAAGAATTTGATGTTTCAGATAAGGCCTGCATTCGGCGGCAATATCATCGCCACAATTATAAATTACGACCGCTGGCCCCAGATGGCTACCGTTCGAGAGGGTGTTTTCCCGCTCCCGGAGCCGGCTCCTAATAAAAAAGGCGATGTTATCATCGAAGAGGTACATCTGAGCAAAGACAATCTGGCTCTGGAAATACTCGACGAGCATAAGAGGGTAAAGAAGGTGGATTTGAAATCTTCAAGGATTATCGTAGCCGGCGGCGCCGGTGTGGGCAGCAAAAAAAACTTCAAACTTATCTGGGATTTAGCAAACTGTCTTGGTGGAGCACCGGCAGCAAGCAGAGCGGCAGTGGACCTTGGCTTTATCGATAGTGACTACCAGATCGGCCAGACCGGAACAACCGTAAGGCCGTCTCTATATATCGCCGTTGGTCTCAGCGGAGCTATCCAGCACAAAGCTGGAATGACTGAAAGTCAAAAAATCGTAGCAATTAACAATGACCCCGAAGCCCCTATTTTTGACATCGCACACTATAAGATAACCGGCGATTTAAATGAAGTGGTGCCCAGGATGATAACCGCTATTAAGAAAAAGGTTTAAAGCGAAGAATCTGAATACAACGAAACGGGAAAAGTTATGCCAAATTTTTATAAAGACAACGAGGACATCAAGTTTTTATTCAAACACATTGACCTTTCAGAAATAGCCGGACTCTGTGAAGAGGATTTCAGGTTCGCAGAGAAATATGACTATGCACCGGCTAATGAACAGGAAGCGATTCAAAATTACGATATGGTTCTTGATTCGGTGGGTCAGTTAAGCGCCGAATTTATCGCACCGAGAGCAGAGGACGTTGACAAAGAAGGCCCGACTCTCAATGATGACAGCTCTGTAACCTATGCAAAAGGCATAACGGAATCTCTTGATAAGCTTGCAAAAGCAGATGTGATGGGATTTACACTGCCCTACCGTTTCGGCGGAATAAATTTCCCCAATGTTATTTACTCGATTGCCATTGAGCTTGTTTCCCGAGCAGACGCCTCCCTGATGAATATATTCGGTTTACAGGGGATTGCTGAAACCATAGAGGCATTCGCCTCCGAAGAAATCAAACAGCGTTATCTTTATGATTTTTCCGCCGGCAAAGTGACGGGGGCAATGGCTTTGACTGAACCCGATGCCGGTTCCGACCTGCAATCGGTGAAACTCAAGGCATTTCAGGATGAGGACGGCGACTGGTATCTTAACGGAGTAAAAAGATTTATAACCAACGGCTGCGGAAATGTCCTTCTTGTTTTAGCGAGAAGTGAACCAGACAGAAAGGGAGGTCTGGGCTTAAGCTTATTTGTATGCGATAGAGGCTCGACTGTTCACATCAGGCGCCTTGAAGATAAATTAGGCATCCACGGCTCACCAACGTGTGAGATGTTCTTTGATAATACACCGTGTCAGTTAATAGGCGAACGCCAAAGAGGGCTTGTAAAATACGTAATGAGTTTGATGAACGGCGCCCGTATCGGTATAGCCGCCCAGTCGGTCGGTATTGCGGAAGCGGCATATAATGTAGCTCGTGATTATGCCGCCAGCAGAGTTCAGTTCGGTGTCTCGATAGAAAAGCTGCCGGCAGTTCGCGATATGCTGATAGAAATGAAAATCGCCATCGAAACCAGCAGGGCTTTACTTTATGAAACCTCGATGGTGGTTGATATGGAAATCGGATACGAAAAATTGCTGGAGCAAAATCCTCCTGACGACAAAGATGAAGTCAAAAAACTGAAAAAAGATTCCCGCAAGTATAAAAGATATGCCGGGATGCTCACCCCGATGAGCAAATATTATTGCTCAGAATCGTGCAACACTATCACATACGATGCTATCCAGGTTCTCGGCGGAAGCGGTTATATGAAGGATTATGATTGTGAAAGATACGCCAGAGATGCACGGATAACCACAATTTACGAGGGAACGAGTCAACTTCAGATTGTCGCTGCGGTCCGCGGGGTTTGCAGCGGCACCGCTGAGAAGTTCATAGCCGAGCTTGCTCAACAGCAATACGATAACAAAGTCAAGGACCTGCTCGGCAAACTGGCTGAAGGAACAGAGCAGCTTAAGGAAGCCATTGCTTTCGTAAAAGAAAACGGCAGCGAATATATGGACCTTTACGGCAGAGCGATAGTGGATATTGCCGTCGATTTGATTAACGGCTATCTGCTCTGCGGACAGGCAAGCTCAAAAGTGGATATGCAGGTAAAGCAGACGCCGGAAGGAAATAGTAAAAGCGAAACAATTCAAATGAAAGAAAGAAAGGGCATCATTGCTCGAAGGTTCGTCACCAAAAACTCTACGAAAATCAAGGGGCTGGTTGAGTTAATCTGCAGTGGTGACAAATCTACCTTCAGCGAATACTGTAATATGATAGGCCCTGTTCAGTGAAGATTAAACAGAGGTGAACGCAATGCTACGAGCAGTTATTTTTGATTTTGACGGTGTCATAGCTGATTCAGAAATGCTGCATCTTCGCAGTTTCAACCGTATATTCGCACCATTCGGCGTTAAAATTTCAACTCCCGATTACTACAAAAAATATCTCGGTCTGACAGATTATGACTGTCTCAAAGAAGTCTGTCAAACACACCAGCTTGGCCTGGACGAAGAGGCAATAAGTCAACTGGTCGATAAGAAAAATCTCATATTTGAGGATGTTGCCAGGACGGAAAACAAAATAATAGACGGCGTCCCTGAATTTCTCGAAATGCTCAGGGAAAATGACGTGACGATGGCGATTTGTTCCGGCGCACTGCAAACTGAAATACAACTAATTCTACAACAAGCTAATCTGCTCTCTTTCTTTGAGATAATAGTATCAGCAGAACAGGTCGCCAAAGGCAAACCCGACCCGGAAGGGTTTCAGCTCACATTGAAAAAACTAAACAACGAAAGAGAGAACCGTATCAGAGCTAAGCAGTGTATCGTCATCGAAGACTCTCACTGGGGGCTGGATGCTGCCGGTGCAGCCGATATGCATAGCATAGCAGTAACCAATTCCTACGACGCCGAGCAGCTGGCCTCAGCGGAAAAAATCGTTTCGCAGCTTAACGAGTTAAAAATTGAAGACCTGTATTCAATCTGTGACTAAATGGGAACTCGATACTCTCGTTAAAAAAGTTATACAACTTACCTTCCCAACCGGAACATCCCCGGGGCGACAACTTTTGTCTTTGTTTTACCTGTTTTTATGTTGTATTCGATGCCGTCAACCAAGGCCCCGTTTAAAAGGCAGGGACGCATATCATTGCCCCGGGCCCTGACTATAGAATCGTTAGCGTCAAAAATCATCTGGCTGCCTTCAAATTCGATATCTTCGCGCTGACACCTTATCCCTCGTGTGGCATATAACTCCGAAATCTCCAAGCGACCCTCGGAAGTTCCCTGCAATTGGGCTTCCACTCTTCCTGCATTTACTTTGGTAACAGGTCCGTATCCGGTCTCTATGACCGGAGCGTAACCAATATTGATTTGTTGTGCCTGTGCGTCCGCTATAATTCGATTAGTATCCATTAAGTATTTCAACGTATCGAAATTTTCGATAAGAGCGTAGCATCGTTTTCGTAAGCTGTATTTGCCCACTTCCTCGTCGGGCTCTGAGATTTTTGAATTATCAACTTCTATCGCTCCAGGCCCGGCAGCTAAATAAGATTTACTATTCACATCATAGTCAAACCTTGCACACTTAAGCTGTATTCCGCTTAATAATTCTTCGGCTTTCTTCTTAACAGTTGTAAGTTGAACAATACCGCCATCAGCGGTTATGTGTTTAATCTCAGAGGACGATGAGCTTTTATCACCCTGCTCAACCAGGTAAACGGTGATTTTCTCGGCGGAAAGAGTGTGTTTACGCTGAATACCTGATTTCTCCTCCAAGATTGAGCAAAGACAATCGCCCTTGAAGATGACCTGATTTTTATCCCGCAGGAAGCTAACCTTTTCCTGTGAGGTTACTTCCACAGGAACATCTGAAGCAGCGTCCTCTATACCTTTTACGTAAAATCTCAACACTGATTTCCCTCTTGCTAAAGTATCACCAGCGGATGCATCGTAAACAATTCGGCGTGTTATAAAGGTAGTCCGATTTCGAGCTTTTTGTATAATTTCAGCTTTGCGTAAATCGACTATGTTACCGCCGGAATCAATTGTTGCAAAAGAGTCTGTGTTCTTCGTTTGGGTAATAGTAATGCCATCCTCACAGGTTACAACAGTATCGGTGAGATTCCGGCCTTCTTTCTGTTCTGCTTTTTTCATCGAAGCTGACGAACTGACTTTTTCAATACTCTTGCTGTTTGAAGTTTTTTCCTCTGCGGGCTGATTTTGTGTTTCATCATCAGAACCAGCCGAATACAAAATATTATTGATAACCATTTCATCAGCCGCAATGACCTGCTCGGGTGTTTCAACAATAACATTATCTCTTAATATACATTTATAATATTGCCTCTGTTTTCCTTGTGTCTTATTCGCAGCCATCGTTTGCCTGGCTGTATTTGCTTTATCTCCAGTTGATTTCGCCTGGTTATTGTCACCATTCTTCCTTTCGTCTTGTCTGGAAGATAATATGGAAGTCTCCTTAGTCCTTATCTGCAAATCATCCAGATGTTTTATTCTAAGATATTCCAGCCGTTCTGTTTGATTGTTATATACCAGCTCCAGTCCTTTACCGTTCAGTCGGGCATCCGCCGATACAAACCTGACAGGTCCCGGCGTTGAAATCGTTGACGTCTCGGCTTTGTAAAAAAGGTCATCAAGATATAAAAAACTTTCCGGGACGTTACTGGAACCGGTCGGTACTATACGGAAAACAACATTACCACTTAAGGTAACATCCTCTGAGCTGGTTCTCCCAACAGCATCTTCAATTACCATTTTCCCTTTCTCTGCGGTAATATAGCATTTGAAATCCGGTTTATAGATATTTACTACGGGCTTTTCAAGCTCCCATTCCTTGCCCTCTATGTGGAGGACTTTTTCAAAGCCGATTTCCTGCACAATTTTCTTGGTCTTCTTGTCCAGCTCATATATTCGCCCGCCCTCGACCGAGCCAATTTTAACACCTCCGACTTCTCCCATCTGGTTGGTCTCGGCAATTACTCTCGAATCGTCAGTGCCTTCAGACAAAGCCGATTCGGTTTCTATATCAATGGCAGGAGTTCCACTGTATCTTGTATAAAGCAGATAAACTCCGATTACTAAAAGAAGTGAGAGAAACCAGATAAAAAATTTTCGCAAGTAACTGTTCATATAGCAGCCGCTTATTCCAAGTATCTTTCGATTACTTTCTGCCACTTTCCTGTATCTTTCAGGATATATTCGACTACTTCGCGCACAGCCCCATTACCGCCACTTCGCTTTGATATATATAAAGCCCGCTCTTTTACTTCATCAACAGCATTGGAGACCGCTGCCGGGAAAGCGACCCGTCTCATAACCGGCAAATCCATCAAGTCATCACCGATAAAGCAAACCTGTTCTGCTGACAAACCCGCTTCTTTAAGTATTGTTTCAAAGGCCTCCATCTTTCTGCGGCAGTCCAGGTAAACAAAGTCAACATCAAGCTGTTCAGCTCTCAGTTCCACTGCCTTCGAGCCTCTGCCGCTTAAAAAAGCAACTTTCAGACCAGCCCTTTTCCAAAGTCGGATACCATGACCATCAAGAGCATTAAAGCTTTTGTTTTCAATACCGTTATCACTGATATGAAAGTTCCCATCAGTCAAAACACCATCAATATCCAATATCAGTAACTTTATTTCATCAAGCTTAACTTCTGTTTTTTTCGTCATTCAACAAAATCCAAAATTTAATTAGCAATCACATACAAGAGGTTATTTTCACCCAACAACCTTTATTGTTACAATATCCTGCACATCTATCAGGCCGACCGGTTTGCCTTCCGAGTCGATGACCGGTAACTCGTCAATGCGATATTTATGAAAGATTGCCGTGGCCTCGGAAGCAAGGGCATCTGTGCGTATTCTTTTACAACCCCTCGTCATAACATCCGTCACTTTAAGCTTTAAAAAGCTTTTGCCTTGTTTCGTTATCAAACGTCTAAGGTCTGCATCAGTAATAATGCCGGTTAATTCACCCTTTTCGTCCACTATCATAACAGCGCCATGCCGTTTAACATCTTTTGTCTTCTCAAGTAACTGCTCTATCGTATATGAAACCTCGGCGACGGGCAGCTTCTCACCGGATTTGAACAACATCGACTGTTCTACCGTCATCAGCTTCGAACCCAGCGAACCGCCCGGGTGGAATCGGACATAGTCTTCTACACTGAAATTGCGGGCTTTCATAACAGTAAAGGCAAGCGCATCGCCAATCGCCAGCATGCAGGTAGTGGAAACACTGGGTGCGACACCTAAAGGACAAGCTTCCGATACCCTGCCAATACAAAGAGTTACATCACTGTGCTTACCTAACGTGGACTCCCTGTCACCTGTTATAGCTATCAATTTGATTTGCAATTGCTTTACCAGATTTAGCAACCTTATAACCTCGTCGGTTTCCCCTCCAAAACTCAAGACCACGACAATATCATTGGTACGTAATCTGCCAAGGTCGCCGTGAACAGCTTCTGCAGGATGCAGGAAATGACTCGGTGTCCCTGTCGATGCCAGTGTTGCACTAATCTTTCGACCGATTATCCCCGCCTTGCCAATGCCGGCTATTATTACAGAACCGGTACAGCTATAAATCATATCCGCAGCTTTTTCGAAGTTTGAATCCACTATAGGCACGACAGATTTTACTCCCTCACCCTCAGCACGAATAACATCTTTAGCATAATCAAAGTCAAACTTCATTGGCTTATCACTCCTAAAAGCCCTGTCATAAAACAATAATACTCTTCTTAATCAACGGTGAAAGAAAACAGCGGAGAAAATCATTTTATGCTAATCTAAAAAATCTTACAGCTTAACCACGCTGCCTCTCTCGTTGTAACAAACAAGTTTATGTTTTTCGCCGGAATAATTCATATCAGAATGGATGATAACTCTCTTGTCGCTGAACTGTTCAATCTTCGTAATAGCTGTTCTTTTTTCATTCTGGAGATAATCAACAACTTCCGGGGAAACAAACAGCTCAATACGTTTGATTTGTTCTTTTGAGGCAGACAGATTTAACAATCGTATGAGTTCAAGCGCCATCGATTCATGACTTTTAACATACCCTGTTCCTTCACAATATGGACAGGCATGATAGGTGCTGGACTGCAGCGAAGGTCTCATTCTTTGCCGGGTCAGCTCTATAACGCCAAACTGGCTCGTTCTTAGAATTTTCGTCCTCGCACGGTCGGTCTTCATAGCTGTACGAAATAACTTCTGCACCTCCCCGCGATTTTTATTGTTACGCATGTCTATAAAATCACAAATAATCAGTCCGCCAAGGTCTCGCAGTCTTAGTTGTCTTGCTATTTCTTCCGCAGCTTCTTTATTTATCTTGTAGGCCGTCTTTTCTGCGCTGTCCTGTTTACGATACTTGCCGCTGTTTACATCAACTGCAACCAAAGCTTCGGTCTGCTCAAGCACAATTGAACCGCCGCTCTTTAGACGTACGGTACGAGACTGAATTTTAGTAATTTCATCTTCTATCTTATATTTATGAAACAGCGGTACCTTATCCTTGTACAATTCCACTTTTCGCTTAAGTCTCGGTGCCGCAATAGGAAGAAACTCTGTTATCTTCCGACAAACACTTTCGGAGTCACATACGATTTTACTGATTTTTCTGGTAAAAACATCCCGAAGTGTTCTAATCACCAAGCTCGATTCCTGGTACAACTCAGCCGGGACCTTTTCGGTATCTATGCGTTCTTTGATAGTTTTCCACAACCGCTCAAGATACTTCAAATCATTTTGAATATCCCTTTTAGTAGCACCTTCTCCTGCTGTTCGAATAATAAATCCCTGACCTTTGGGTAGTTTGTTCTCTTGCAGAATCTCTTTTAATCTTGAGCGTTCTTCATCACTTTCTATTTTGTGGGAAACTCCGAATCTTCGCATCCAGGGCATCATCACCAAAAACTTGCCAGGCAATGAAAGATAGGTACTCAAAGTGGGCCCTTTAGTCCTGATGCCTTCTTTTATAACCTGGACCACGATTTGCTGTCCTTTTTTGAGGCATTTTTGAATCGGAGGCCTGTCTTTAAGCAGTTTTCGACGTCCAATCTTTTCGACCTGGCTGCCTCTGGCCCCGGAAAAGTATCTTGGGTGTACGTCACTAATGTGAAGGAATCCATTTTTGCCGACACCAAAATCCACAAACGCTGCTTGTATCCCTGATTCTATATTTACCACTTTGCCCTTGTATATATTTCCAACATGGCTATCAAGACTTGCCCTCTCAATATACAGCTCCTCCAGCAAACCGGACTGAACAACAGCAACTCTGCACTCTTCACCCTCTGCAGCATTTACCAACATTTCTCTCGACATCGTTTTACACCTACCAATTTTTCAAAAATGCTTTTTCTAAAAAGCAGCCAAACTGTTTTAAATGTGTTTAGAACTAAAAATAGAATTAAAAATTCTCATTATGTCAACATCAAACTTTCCGCCACTGCACATCTTTGCGCCTGACCGGAGCAGCTAATGCTTCCGTATCCAACCCAAATAATCCCAATATTTCATCAACACGAACAGAGCCGGATGGGCTTATATTACAATCAACGTCAATCTGTACACATTCTTCACTTCCCTGACTGAGGCGAATTTCCCTTAAAAAAGGCCTGATATTTACTTTGTATTTAAACTCCCTTTTACCATTCCCGTGCCTCTTTTTACCTGAAGTTTTTGTCCTTGTCACAAAAATATTTTCCATTGACAATAAATTTTCTTTTTTCTTTTCCATCCCGTCCTTTAGAAATCCTTTATTTTTTAATACCAAAAACTGATATGTCCCCCTTATCGGCTGTAGAGAGACCTTTTTGGGAGACGAGACTGCTCCCTGCTGTTCCTTTCTGCTCACCGGTTCTTCCAAACACACGGAAACAATTTCAATACCGTAAGGCAATTGTTTCGAAAGAGATTCTTTGATTCCAACAGGAGCAATTTCAGATGCTTTTGTATTTGGAACGTCATCTGAACCACTATTTTTCCGAGCAGAGACTCTCAACAGAAGCAATTCGTCATCTGCCCGGCAACCCACGCTTCTTGGTAAAGGAAGTGAGACTGCGGGGCGAGGATTGTAACCTTTGCTGTATTCCAAACTTATACCCGCACGTACACACGCCCGCTGAAACATTCTCATAGTTTCCGCATGGGAAAGAAATCTAAGATTGCCCCAAATCCTGTATTTAACCGTCACCAGCATCTTTTAACCTGTGTTTAGAATTATATTTAGAATAAAAAGTTGAAACTGAAACCGGTATTATACCGGCCTTGAATCCTCTTTAATGGTAAAAATTAAAAATTGTAAAAACATATTCTTCAAAGAATCCTTCCAATTACTGATAATCAACGAGAGTTGGCAGAAAAAGACATAAACATCTGCAAATAATTTTTCGCCCGCTCTATTAAATCCTGTTGTCCTGCAGCATTCGCCACATCTACAGCTTTTTGAGCAGTTTCCAGACATTTATCTATCTTGCCGGCATTCATATAGGCCTGCGCTAAAGTTCTTAAAAAATCTATGTGATTATAGCTGTTGTATTTGATTGACGTCGCGGCAATATCGCACATTTTCTTGTATGCTGAAACGGCCTCGTCTAAACGCCCCATTTGCGACAAAAGAATACCATTGGTAAGATATGCATCGATACGCTTCGGCGCCAATTGGACAGCTTTCTGAGCACAATAAAGAGCGTCTTTCATTTGTCCTTTACTCTGCCATGCAAACGCTCTGAGCATCCAGGCGCTGGCGGACTCCGGATAAATCTGAAGTACGTCGTGTGCAAACGAAAATGCCTTATCAGTTTTACCGGCAATTTGACCAGAATCTTTCATATCCATTCCTTTGGCGAATATTTTTGCCTCAACTATTTCTCGAGCGTCCAGCAAATCATCTTCCCCCGGTAATATCTCAAGGGACCTCATAGAATGTTTCAACTTCTCCAAAACGTCAGTTGCATCATATAAAGCAAGCAGCTCTGTATATGCCTGATAATGTTTTTTATAATTTAAAATCCATTCTGCTTTCTCTTGTTCTTCGAGGCCGGTCCAGTCAATATGAGCATAAACAGTCTCGCTCCGCAAATTCATAACATATTGCTCAAACAATTTTCTCTTGGAAGTCGGACTGTCTACAGTAAACTCAATAAAAGGTCGATAGTCGGTATTTATATGATAACATCTAATAGCTTTTCGCAAATCATCCTCATCGCCTACATAACAGCTTAGCAACTCGACGCTGTCATAAAGCTTCATGTCAGCCAGACTTCTTTTAACTTTTTCCGAGGCGATTATCTCCTTTATTCGAGCTGGCGAGTAATATTGTTCCTCTACTGAACCGATTAACCAAACACAATTCAAATTGTAACTGTTCAAAAACCAAATTGTTACGTGAGGAAAAACATCCAACATAGTGCCAGTTATGCTTTTTAATACTGAAACCGGCAAATCGTATGTCGGTATCCAGGAAACAAAAAAACCGCCGTCTTTTAAACGCTCTTTGGCACTTTGATAATATTCTTTGGCATAAAGCGAGGCGTTCTCTGCAAAAAGTCTCGGATGAATAGAGTCGTTCATGATAAGGTCATATTTTTCATCACTTAAATGAAGAAAGTTTTTCGCATCCATATAAATCATATTGATTTCTTCATTTAACCGGTCGCCGAGATTGATGTGCGTGAAATATTTCAAAGAAACATCTACCACTTCCGGAGCAATTTCAACACAGTCAATCTGTTCAAAGTCGTGCCGTGAAAGACAGGCGGTAGTCTCGCCGGAGCCAAAACCCACAGTTAAAACCTTTTGGACGTTCCCATGAAGCAACGCACCAAAATGGCCCAGTATCTTCTGGTCAAAACGAGTAGGAACACCGTCACCAGCAAGAGCCTGGCCGGCTGAATACAGATACAAAGAACCGTCTTTCAAATCACGGTCAACTGAAACGGTCGTTGTAACACCTTCCTTTACAGCTATCAGATTAAAATCCTGCGGTGATCTCTCCATCCGATTTATTTCAACCACGGTATTGAAAAGGCCGGAAGGCATAATTATAACAACCAGTGTCAAAAGGACAGCGAATCCTATCAGAGCTCTCTTACCAAGTATTCTCGATTCGGCAGCAAACAACATATACATTACACCGGCAATCCATATTCCCACCAGCCCTAAAATAGAGATTGAAAGCTGGACTCCAAGCCAAGGTATAAACAAAAAGCCGACTAGTAATCCCCCGGCAACCGCACCAATGGTGTTAGCTCCATAAGCCATCCCGGTAGAGCGTCCAACTTTGTGCAGAAAATTAGCCCAACCCTGCAATGCTATGGGGAAACCTATCCCCATAATTATAGCCGGCACCAAAAACAAAAACATACTTTGCACCAGAGGACCAACTATAAAAGAAGAGATACCCCATTGTGTGTGCATAGTTTCTAACAGGCCACCGGCCTTAGGCAATACCCTCCTGCTCCATATAACTAATAATGGAAGATAACCTATGCCGCATAATCCCAGTAATGACAATGTAATTGAAAAAGCTGAAACAGGGTTTTTCAGACGAACAGCCAGCCTGCTGCCTATAGCTGCACCAATAACGTTGCCCAACAAATAAATAGTCAGAACTGCGCTGAATACGTAAGTTACGCCTCCTAAAAGATGAACTATACTCCGCATCCAAATAATTTCATATCCAATGCTTATAAGCCCGCTCATAAAGAAAGCTAAAACCAAAACATAATACTTTCCGTTTTTTCCTGTAGAAAAAACGGCTTCAGCTTTCACCGGAGTCGCACTTTCAAGCTTTTCTTCAGTTGCTCTCACCGAATAACGAGATAAGAACCACCCGGAAAAAGCCACCAAGAGATTCAAACCGGCAGCAGCATATAACGTCCCCATAACTCCTATGATGCGGATGAAGACAAACCCCGCCAAAAAGCAGCCAGCCGCAGCTCCAAAAGTATTCAATGCATATAACCGGCCAACCAGATGACCAGCTTGGCTCTCAAGGGATGTAACATATCGGCCGAGAAGCGGAAGCGTGCTACCCATTAAAATCGAGGGGACAAGAAGTATGCATGCGGATATTACCACTTGAACAATCATTAATTGAGGATGTGAGGGGTTATATGCTCGAAAGAACCAGATATAAATATTATCTCCGAACTTCAACAAAAACGGAATGGATAATGCTGATATCGTTGCAAGAGTTTCCAGGAAGGCATACAATCTCAGATGTCTTTTGACATTATCAGCATAACGGCTCATAATCAAAGCGCCCAATGCCAAGCCGCCCATAAACATCGCTACCACAATACTCGACGCATAAACCGTGTTTCCAAGGATAAGCTTTAACAGACGAACCCAAATAACCTCATCCATCAAAGAGCAAGCACCGGAGGTAAAATAAATCAACATCAGCCAATTGACGCTCGCCTTTTTAGATATCAGGTTGCTGCTACTGCTGTTTTCTGACTTATCATTAACTTGTGACATTTCCGGTTTAAACCCCTGCCATAATAGAAATTAAACAAAACTCAAGCCAACAAATACAGATTAAATATGTATCCGTGTGGCTTACAATCCAGCTAAAGCCAAGTATAACTGGGAGGTATTATGCCAGAGTTCGCCGTGAAAACAAGCAATTTTTGCTCAAACCAGCTAAATATGGAATGTCTTCGCTGTCGAAATATTTGAACGGGCGTCAGGTTAAAATAACTCATCGGCGGACATACACCTTATATACATAGCTGAGCGGCTTGGTTTGTCCGGGAGCCAACTCAATTGTCCAGGTAAGCTCTTTTACCCCGTTCATACGTCGCAAACCTCTTGCAAGTTTCTCGATTTCCGCTACCGGCTGTGATGATTTGACCTCGCCGGAAAGTGTTTTGGTAATCTCTAAGCTTATGGGTTTTTCCTGGAAGCTGGTTACTGAAAGATTTCCCTCTATCGTCAGCAGGTCGTAATGATAGCCGTATAACTGAGCCGCATCTCTTTCCCTTTCAATTTCGAGTTCTATTTGTTCCGCTTTTACGCCTACAGCTCTGGTAATGCGTAATGTGGTTTTCGCATCCACAGGGGTGTAGCTGAGAGTGTCCTGTCCAAGGATTAGCTGTTCTTTGACGGTCTGAGCGGGTGCGGTTGTCCAGGGAACTTTCGTAGTGTTTTGCAATCTAAGACAGTGCCATACTACTTCTTCCGGTTTTTCCTGCTGGTTGCGTTGCCGACTGTATTCTTCGTCAACATAATCCGGTATCTGCCACTGGAAAATGTGTTTGTAGGGAACGGATTGAGTAAACAACGGGAAGTAGGCGACCTGGTTTTTACCTAACTTTACATCCTCAAGAGGATAGAAAAACAAATCTTCCGTTGCTTTACCCTGTTCTGCAGCGGCATACGCCGGCATAATACCCCCTCCTGGCCCTGCCTTTCCTCTGAAATATTCCACAGACTGCATCATCACATTAGAGGTTACATCTACCCTTCCTCGCTCGCTCGCTCCTCTGGTAAGCGACTGGAGAAATTTTGCGAGATTTTCTTTCCTGGCCAGCGGACTTACAATATTGGAAAACTGAAGATGGGGGAAACCGGTTACAAGCTGGACAGTAACATCATCCAGATTACAAGCTTCGTTTATGACGACGGCTTTGGCTGAAATGTCGGCTTTATCATCATTAGTTATATCGACAATGTAGCTTGGTGCCCAGGTAATACCTTTTGCCAGGAAGCTAATGGTAAGTTTTTCTCCTCCCGCCGGTGCCTCTAATTCCACATCAAGCTGAACAGATTTGCTTTTGGAGGTAAAGCTTGTTTCCGGTTTACCATCGGGAAATTCCATCCTTCTGATTTTTTGTGAATCGACGGCTACCTCTCCAGCTTCCGTCTGGACTATTATCAAAGTGGCACGGGAAGGCGGCCGAGTATAGCGATATTCGTTACCGGACTCTT
Organism: Phycisphaerae bacterium; assembly: GCA_030604525.1. Lineage (GTDB taxonomy): Bacteria > Planctomycetota > Phycisphaerae > Sedimentisphaerales > Anaerobacaceae > JAUVVQ01. Next base: position 21,179 of record JAUVVQ010000033.1, read on the forward strand.
CCTGCCCGGGCGAATAAGGGTCGGGGAGCGGATTTGGACGGTTCTCTGCAAAAAACCTTATCAAACCTTCGAGCGTTGAGTCTCCCTTATCATCAAAACTTAACCGAACTCTTTTGCCTACATTGGCTCTCAGCAATTCCTCAATTGATATGGCCTCCATCGATTTCTTTGACTCCACCTCTTTGGCGATAAGAGTTTCCAACTTTACATTATGCGAATACGCCACCCAAAAGGTCCCATGAGAAGCTGCAACAGCCGGGACAAAACTAAATGATTTCTTACCTGCAGGACAAGTAACTTCTGATACAAAAAAGCCGAGCCCATTTTTGAAAAGTGCTACTTGCTGTAACCCCGCCATTGGCGGGTTAATCTGCCGGGTCGTCGCAGCCGAGAAGCTGCAAACCGGACAGATAAAAAGTGCGGAACTTACCACGATAGTCAAAATAAGTGATTTTTTAATACGCTGCATCTTAAGACCTCCTTAATAATTTAACGATAAACCCAACACCTATTTTCAACTAAGTAAGAGAATTAGCAGCTCTTTGGTTTCTGCCAATTAAAAAATAAGTGCTGTGCTTAAAACTAAAACACCTCAGGCAGTATCTTCCGGGTAACATCACGCAGAAAATTCGTAATCTGCCGCTCAGAACTCATAGCTAATACCTTCCTGGCCACTTTATTGCAGTCCTCAATAGTAACCGAACGGACGATTTGTTTAATTTCAGGTATCATCGGAGCTGCAAGAGAAATTACCCGTACCCCCATACCCAGGAGCAGCATTATAGATTCCGGGTCGGATGCCATCTCGCCGCAAACACTCAAATCGATTTTGGCTTTGTGTGCATCCTGAATAATCGTGCGAATCAGTCGGAGCACCGCAGGGTTTACTGCGGAATAAAGTGATGCTACCAACTCATTACCACGGTCCACGGCAAGAGTATATTGTGTCAGGTCGTTCGTCCCTATGCTGAAGAAATCCACATCTCTGGCCAGGGTAGCTCCCGTCAAGGCCGCTGAAGGCGTCTCAATCATAATCCCTAATTCGATATCCCTGTCATACTCAATGGACTCTTCATCCAAATCCTCCATAATGTCACGTAAAATCATCTTCGCCTGCATCAGCTCCTGAATATCGGTAACAAGAGGCAGCATAATCTTCACATCACCAAGAACCGAAGCGCGCAGTATAGCGTGTAACTGAATCTTAAAAATATCGATATTCTGAAGACAGAACCTGATAGACCTGAGACCTAAAAACGGATTCGGCTCAGGAGCAAAACGCTTACTCTGGGTATGTTTATCTGCACCGAGGTCAACCGTTCTTATTATCACAGGCCGATTTTTAAAAGCGCTAACGGTCTCTGAATATGCCTCATAGTGCTCCTGCTCACTCGGCTCCGTCTCGCGGTTTAGATAAAGAAATTCAGTACGGTACAACCCGATTCCCTCTCCGCCCTTTTCCAGTACAACCTTTGCCTCTTCGGGGAATTCGATATTCCCTAACATACTAATTTTCGTGCCGTCGCGCGTAACGGCCGGTTCCTCTTTTACTGCACCAAATCTGTGCTTAAGTTCAACAAACTCCTGCGAGTATTCCTCATATTGATTAATAGTACGTTCATCAGGTTCAACAATAACCAAACCACGGTTGCCGTCTATTATTACGGTATCTCCTCCGCCGACAACTTCAGTAAGGTCCTCAAGCGCTACAACTGCCGGAATTCCTAAAGAACGAGCTACGATAGCCGCATGACTTGTTCTGCCGCCGGCATCTGATGCTATCCCCTTGACATATTTTTTATTAAAGCCAGCAGTCTGGGTCGGGCTGAGCTCGCGAGCTATAATTACAACCTCTTGCTTTAAATGTCGAACATCTTCACGTTTGCCTCCTAATAACTTGCGAAGAAGACGGTGTTCAATATCATATATGTCAGCCGCTCGTTCACTGATGTAAGGGTCTTTAACCCTGGAGAAATGAGATGCTATATCACGGAGAGTCTTGGAGACGGCATACTCCGCAGTCACCGACTCCGAGTAAATAAAATCGGTTATATTCTTCTGAAGGCTTTTATCCCGAAGGAAGCGAACATGAACTGCGAAAATATCCTTCAATTCCCGATGCTTGATGACATCCTGCCCGGATTCCAACCCGGTCAATTCTTTAGCCGCGGCCTTAAATGTACTTCTGACTCGCTGGATTTCACTCATCCGTCTGGAAGCTGCAATAGAACGTCGGGGAATTCGGTAATCTTCCGAATCAATAATCAAAGCCTTGCCGATGTAAATACCGGGAGAAACAGATATGCCTTTTTTGATTTCCATATCTTATCTTTTAAAAATCAAATTTCATTTCTTCTCATCGGTCGCACTCGCATCAAACAACTCTTCTTCAACAAATTTACGCAGTGCATTGATTGCTTCGGCGGCGTCCGGACCTTCGGCCTTAATCTTTAATTTGGTCCCATAGGTAGCTGCAAGTATGCTCATCTGCATAATACTCTTGCCGTCCGCACTCGTCTCTTTATTGCTGACTGTGATATTACTTAGAAACTTACTTGCTTGGTCAACAAACTGCATCGCAGGACGCATATGAAGACCATCTGAATTCTTAATCTCAACCTCTATTTCTACTACCGAATCTTCCAATATTACTTCTCCTGAACGAGACTGCCGGGGGTTACAACACTTCAACAAAAATCCCAAAACTTACAAAAATGCATTCTCATCCGCCTCCTTAAAAAGCTCTTTGATATCTTCGGCACTTTGAGAATGTCTTAGGAATTTTCGGAATTTTTCATGTTGTAAGTGTTTGAAAATGCCCTCCATCGCCTGCAGATGCTTATCAGGGTCATCAGTGGGACTAATCAAAAGTATAATCGAATAAACCGGCTGTTTGTCCAGCGAGGAAAAATCTATACCGGCGTCGCTTTGACCAACTGCTGCTACCGCTTCAGATATATCCGGATGCTTAACATGAGGGACTGCTACACCTTTGCCCATACCCGTGCTTGCTTCATTTTCTCGTTTTATAACTGCTTTGATAATGTCTTCACATTTGCTTTTCCCAAACTTGCCGCATTTGTCAAGCGCACGAACAAGTTCCTCTATCGCACCATCTCTATCTTCAGCCTGAAGCTCGGGAATTATAGCGTCGAAACATACAAAATCTGAAAACTTCATTTTGCTTTATTCCTTACTATTCTTACCACTAAACGGTTAGTCAAAAATCTTTCGACTACACAATATATGCCAGAATAGAACAGCATTAGTATATTCAATCAGAATGTTTGTTGTTACGTTCTTTCTTTTTTTTTCTTCGGAGTTGACGTTCAATCTTATGTATCGCTAAATCAATTCCTTTGTAAGCATCGTTACTGATTTCGTTAGCTATGAACAATTTGTTATGCTCGGCCCGCGCTATTATTTCAACATCTATATTATGATGTTCATTACCATCAATTACTACCTGAATTTGGTTAATGCTGTCATAATATTTAGGAAGTTTGGAACTTTTGTCCCGTGCATATTTTTTAAGCGCCTCTGTGACTTTAATATGTTTTCCCGTAATAGTGAAATTCAATATCGAACTCCTTTAATTATTCTTCAAGACTTCACGGTTTCCATTCTTTCGCTTTTCAGATTCGCCCTTTGTCAAGTCACTACTTTTATAATCCGTGGGGGCTATAACTCCGCCGCTGACCGCAAACCTAAATGCCTCTTCTGCCGTCATATCCAGCGGTATCGTTAGTTCCTTGGGAACAATAATCACATAACCTGTAAACGGTGTTGGTGTATTGGGTACGAGAACTGTTAGAAATTCTTTTTGGATTTTATCCGCCACTTTCTTTATCCCGGAGCCCGTAACAAACCCTATCGACCAGATGCCTTTGCGGGGGTATTCAACTGCTACCACCCGGGTGAACATCTTTTTTTGCTTTTCCTGTGCCAGGAAGAAATCCGTTACCTGTTTTACATAGGGATATACCCGCTTTAAAAGCGGCGTGTTCATTATAAATTTCTCAACAAGCCGCCAGAGAGTCTTGCCGACAACGCTGGCTAATACCGCTCCGACTATGCAAACAACAATGACCGCTATAATGAAGCCAGCTATTGACAGGACGGTATCTATCCACAATTTACTTAGTTCTTCGGTGCTGCCGCCTGCAAATATTATTAATCGAACCAACCCATCTTTAATGTGAATACTGATTTTGCTTTGTATAAACCGGTATCCCCAAACGATAATCCAGATAGTCAGAATAGCCGGCAGTAATACCGCTAACCCCCGAAAAAAATAGCTTTTAAGACGTCCGTTTATCGGCATGTTACCAAACAACAATCCTTTGCTGTATTCACTTTATTTTTTAACTTTAAAATGACTAAAAATTTTCGCCTGGATAAAGCAGTTTAATTCATCGACTCATTATAGTCAACAAAAATTTCTTTGGGCAAATGTGCTCCAATCAAATGTATCACCGCCCCCGGCAAAGACGCTACCATCCAGACTATACGCTGACAAAGAGCTAAAGCTAAAGCACTCTCGGGCTGAACTGCTGCAAATTCAACAAACATATACACCAACAGCCCCTCCACCACCCCTGCACCAGCTATGCTTACCGGCACAGCCCCCAACACCCACGTCATCGTGAAGAAAACAAAGTAATAACTAATCGAGACCTCTATACCGATATTGGTCCCGAGAAGCCAAAATCCGGTAATCGTCAACATCTGAACAAAAACCGTCAAAGCAAAAACTATCAATATCGTAAACGGGCTTTTGTAATAAATTGTGATGGTCTCTGTCAGCTTCAAAAACAGTCTTTTCACAAAAACTTCCGCATGAAACCAGACCTTTGACAAAATCGCTCTGCCTAACCTCGAAACCAAAAACACTGCAAAAACAAATGTTAGAATTAAACCCGACCATAAAAAAAAACTATGGCTTGTAAAAAGCTTTAAAAAACCCTTACCAGCGGTGAACTCGATTTCAATTTTCTTTCTCAGGAAAAAACTATAGAAAACCACAGCTATTGTCAGAGTGCTCAACAATCCTATCAACCTGTCGAAAAATACGCTTAAAACTGCAGCAAACCTTTTATCTGTGTGTCTGGTTATATACCACGCACGAATAAGGTCCCCGCCTACCGAGCCCGGCATAAAGTTATTGTAAAACCAACCTAAAAAATAAAGCTTTACTGAAGCAAATGGTTGTATGACAACCGCCTGCGCCCTCAACAAAAGCCACCAGCGTAAGCCGATTACAATGTTACCAAAGGTAAAAATCCCCAGAGCAAGGCAGAATATCCACAGGTTCATCTTCCCGAAAATATCTGTAAGATTGCTCCACCGCTCACCCTTCGAGACCCATATTAACCCATAGATGATGCCGGCAGTTACCACCGAAACTCGCAAAAATATAAAAATAATCCTCTTTCTCTTGTCTCTGGTTCCAGACATCCAAAACTCCGACCTTAAAAAAACTTGTTTCAAAAGATAATAACGTGTAAAACTGTTCCGGGCAAGTAGTTCTCGTTAAGGTTAACCTCTAAATAAAAAAGAATTTAACCGTAATAATACAGGAGTTGACAATGCCGTCAAAAGAACAAATAGAACAAGGGCAGGAATTCATACCGAAATTTGATGCTCAAGGCCTGATTACAGCCATAGCGCAGGACATAAAAACAAACCAAATCCTAATGGTCGCATATATGAGCAAGGAGTCCTTACAGGCCACGATAAAATCGGGCTTCGCAACGTATTACAGCAGGTCCAGAGGAAAGTTATGGAAAAAGGGTGAGCAAAGCGGCCACGTACAAAAAGTTGAACAAATCCTCGTAGATTGTGACCAGGATTGCCTTATCTTAAAAGTAAAAGTCGATACCGGCCAATGCCACGTCGGTTACCAATCCTGTTTCTACCGCACCTTAAAAAAAGACAGCAACAAAGGATTGGAATTCATCGCAGAAAAAGTTTACAAGCCTGAAGACATTTACAAAAAATAATTTGGACATACGGATATAACCTCTTAATAGAAAAGAAGTTAAATACACCAAAAAAAATCTTTCCGTCCGATAATCTTCTTGCTTTTCCTGCTGTTAATCTTATATAATGATAAATTAGTTAACTCTTTTAATTAGTGAACGTTTTTAATTAGTGAACGTTTTTAATTAGTGAACGTTTTTAATTAGTGAACGTTTTTAATTAGTGAACGTTTTTAATTAGTGAACGTTTTTAATTAGTGAACGTTTTTA
>JAUVVQ010000049.1 GCA_030604525.1 Phycisphaerae bacterium
ACGCTTATATTCGCCTGAACGTTCGTATCCGTTCGAGGATTGTCGGTCGAAGCATCAGACCAGTCCACGAAGTGGTATCCGGTATTCGGCACCGCCGTTACAGCGGTTCCATCCGTGTTGTAGTCAACCGTCTGTGATGCATTGCCGGTCAGAGTTCCGCCCGCTGATGTTGCATAATCAAGAGTGAACGTATCTATAGCAAAGTTGGCCTGGATTGTATAATTATTGTTCATAGTAACTGTGGTATTTGCCGAGTTGACATTTCCGATACCGGCAGTATTGCCGGTCCAGTTGACGAAGTGATAGCCGGTCTCGGCCACTGCGGTAAGCGTAACCACCGTTCCAGAGTCGTATGTGAACTGACCTTCGCCTGGCGTGGTTACTGAGCCGCCTGAAGTCGAGGATGCCGTCAGAGTCTGCTGGACAATTATGGGAGCAAATGTAACGTTAACCGCATGGTCAGCCTGTATATTTGTAAGGGTATATGTAGTACCTCCGGTCTGTACACTGTTACTATCCAAATACCATGTATCGACATTATAGCCGCTGTTCGGGGTAGCAGTAAACATCAGGTCGTCGGCCTCGTTGACGACAATAGCACCGTTGGGGTCAACAACACCATTAGCACCGAACGTAGCTGTAACAGTATGCGTCACGGACGGTACTGTTTTTGTGATTACAACATCGTCAACCCATACGTTCTCCTGGCTGGCATTTGTACCGGCATCAAAGCGAATCTGGAAATTAGAGACGAAATACTGGCTGTCTGTTATTGTATCGGTATAGACAAGCCATTCGTCGTCGCTGCCGAGAGTATCGAGGTCGGTAATAAAGTTATAACTTGTTCCGTTGAAGTAATAGAGTTCGAATTCGCCTGACTCTATATCATCCTTCTGAATCCAGAAACGTATATGAATAGTGTCGGCATCACTGGCATCTAAAGAATCGGAGGTAAAGTTGCCGGCATTGCCCTGTTTTGCCCATGCTGAGGCCGAATCTCCGTGAACAATACTATTGTCTTCCAGCCAATTATGAGCTGTATCATTCCAGTTGATGTCCCATGTAGCATCCTCAAAACCGTCATTAAGTAAAACAGTTCCCGGAAGCGGTGCCAAAGCATCGAGCTGTCCGTCGACATAATCCCATCTGTCTGTGATGAAAGTTCTAAGTGTGGCAAAATCAGCCGGTATTGCCGTGCCTTCCGGGAAAGGTTCAAGAGCAATGTCAGCAGATATAGCCGTTTCGACACTATTGATCAACGCTATAACATTAGCCGCTGTTAAAGGTCCGTCTATGATCCCCCTGTACGTATCATAATAATCCGCTTGGTATACGTCATACCCGAAAGACGTTCCGCTTTCATCCTGTTCCAAGAGCAAACCTTTTGAAAAGTGGCCGCTCACATCGTGAATTAGCAGCATGTCTGTTGGATCTCCTGTAAATGCCGTGTCGAGGTCCCACGGGAAATACATCCTCGGCTGTTTATACGCCGGGTCCATTAGGTTCGGGTCCGTCGGGTTGGTTGCCCAGTCATAATACCAGTAGTTATTACCCTTGCCGAAAGTACTGTCCATATTGGAAATAAAGCTCTCAACAACACCGAATTTCAGAAGCTGATCCATATCAACTCTTTGCGGAGTTTGTGTCAACCAATCAGCCGGCGGTGGTTCCGTTTCAGTCATATAAGAAGGATGGTCGAAGGGATACCAACTGAATTCAAACGGGTTGGTTTCCTCCTCTCGTGTCTTTTTTATATCGCCGTTAAACTCGGTAATCTTATACAAGAAACCGTAATCGTGGCGGTCCGGCATATGGTCTTCGAGGAACTCTTCGTCGGGTTGTTCTACATTGCTGTACAGACCCATGTAGGTGAAATTTGCACCTACGTTGGTACTCATATATACCTTAACCCAGTTACTCCGGCTCGAAATAACTCCTGCGGCGTTATAGATGTTCCATGCAAGTCCTTCTTTGATCAGGGCGTTGTCACTGCCGCATTCCAGACTGAGTTTCTTTTTGCCGGCAAACCGCTGATTTTCCGGTGTAAAGCCGCTTTTGGGACGGCTGATATCTATCTTTAGGGAGAATTTTTGCGGGTCCGCCTCGCTGGGCAAAGCCAGGTCACTTTTTCGACGGATAGCGACAGCGATATAGTCTGTCATAGCTTGATTATCCGCGAGATACGCCTGCCAATACGTATGCTCATAGACGCCGGGTTCAATCTCCTCGGGATAAACATTCCCCTCATCAGTATCCGCCGAAAAACGCATAGTTTCGTAGTCCGTTGCGTCCATCACGATGTAAAGCTCGTGGACCATGCTGATATCGTACAGATCATTAGGTTCAATCGCAGCCTGTACCGACGAACCGGACATCATAATAGCCGCTGAAACGGTCATAAACAACACCATCTTGGTTAATACACTTTTTCTCTTCATCATCACCACCTCTTAAAAATTTCACTATATATTTTCAATTTTTTTACAGGTAAACTTTCGTAACCCTTTACATTTTTGTCATAAATCGAATTTTATTATTACTTTTCATAATCTGCTTGCCTTTATTGGAAATCATATGCAGCATCCTGCCAACCACTGCTCAGCAAGGACAGCAAGGTCCAGGAAATCAACAAAATCATCGGTAGGAATACCGATATCGCATTGTGGGTTCCAATCATCATCGCCGGGGGCAGTCAACCAGGCCGAGGCGAATGTAGAGTAATCCTTGGAGTCCACGTCGTTATCACCGTCGAAGTCGGCTGATAGAGCAACAGAGATTATACTCAGCGAATCTGGATAGTCCGAAGAATTCGGGTCGCCGTTTGAGTCGGTGTGCCCGACTTTTAATCCTTGGGGAGTACTGGCTGCAAACTTTGCATCAGCAACCGGAAAAATACTAACATTCGCGCTTCCTTCGCCAATAACCTTAAGCGTTATGCGGTAAAGGTCATTGGGTTCTGCCAGTCCCTCTGAAAAGCTTGTCGTAAAACCGTTTATAAGGTTGACTCCCAAATCGCCATCTGTCCCCTGCAGCTCCTGCAAGGATGCACGCGTGTAGCTGAAAGAATTCAGAGGTTCAACTGATATGATTTTTATAATTCCCGGCGTATCAATTATTACATCGTGGACAAACTGCATAATTCCATTTTCTTCTCCGCCGGTGGTATTGGACCCGGCTGTAATTTCGCCCTTGACCGTAACTTCCACGGTATCACAGGCAAGAAGCGTTGTGAGGGTACGTCCGCTTGGGATATTTACTGAGGTTGTAAGGGTGCATTCGGTACCGGCGTTTGAGTTGAGGACTACACCACTCGAAGCCGGTGTGGTGCTGTCGTATTGTATGCCGACGATTTGTCCGGTGCTGTCACCCTGGAAATTGAGAACCCATTGCAGGTCGCTGGCTTCAATGCCGTTATCACCTGTGGCGTCAACGTCCCACGGTTTTGTTTGTGTGTTCGGGTCGCCTCTGTCGGTCTCTGGCGCCTCCAGGAAACTGTTACTGAATATCCAGTTATCGTCGCCGAATACATTTGCGATCTTTGTTATATCTTCTGTGTCACAATCGCCGTCCCGGTCAACGTCACCCGGAATAAATGCAACAGCAAGCGGATTGATTCGGCCTGCTGATATTTCGTATGTATTTGGGTTCTCGAAGTCAAAATCCTGTCCGACTCCGTCATCGAGCCACAAGGGCACATTGGTTTGGTAGGGCTGAACTGGATTTAGAGAATTGGGCTCAATGTCATAAAAGTAGTGTTTCGCAAAAGGTGAGATTGTTTCCCAAACACTATTACCGCGGATCCATTGTTCAGTGGCCGTGTCCTGCCAGTTGTTGCCGTTACTCATCTCGCCGGTACCATTTCCGGAAGGTACCCAGCCGTCGCCTTTAGTTCGGTAGTCAACACGTGTTAGCACGTCCGGGTTGAATTCTTGGGGATCATCCAGGGCATGGACATGACGAGGAGGAAAGTTTGGTTCAGTATTGCCATTATCTACATGTCTACCGTCTGTATCATACTCCCAGCCGGCATCGTCTTCATAGCTTACTTCATCAACTATTTCGAGGTCATCGCCAATACCCGCAACGCTCAGGCCAGTCAGGTCAAGAGAGTTACCGTCCATCCCGTTGGGTTCACCTCTGTCTATGTTTCCATCTCCCCATTGATCGACAAAATTCGGGTCAACAAAGACATATGGATCCAGAAAAACATCATGATTGATTTCTTTGCCCCAGAGTAGTCCTGCGGGGTTGCACGGGTCTGCTTCGGTTTGCCCAGGACGGTTGCGAATCAACATAATAGTAAACGAGCCGTTATTACCAATTTTACCGGGGACGTCAAGCCCTCCGTTCCAAAGGTTCCTCCAGTCAACCTTATTAGAGTCAACTAACAACCCGGGGAAAAAGGATAGACTTGGTTCTCTTACTGTAAGTGCCAAAAGACCGTTTTTGCCAAGACTTAAACCGTCAAGACTGAATAACTCGTCGATCTCAGGGCCGGTTTCACCATCGGGAAGCGGTGGAAGACTCCCAGCAGGAAAATAGTACTTTACTTCCGTGCCGTTTAATACAGCTACCGCATAGCCATCGAGTTTCATGCCGGGCGTTCCCAGCAATTCGATGAACTCATAGTTTGCGTCTGTGGCGTCGCCTTTTGGATTTATAAACACCTCGTTAATAAACACCGTTGCTTGAGCATCGAGTGAGGGAATCAGCATAACAGCACTGATTACCACTATCCCCGCTTTTGTTAATAACGATTTCGTCACTTTCACCCTCATCAAGTTTTGGACGAAAACTTCTCCTTCCTCGATTGCACCAAATCTGCAAACCGAGCCAACCCATCCTTGTTTGGTAATATTTGACAGAATAGGATAGTAACCTACCCTGTCATCCCCATCCGTGAGTGTAAGCTTAAAATACACCACCTCTATCATTTGATAGTTTTAGCTCCTCTAATTCTATCGCTTGATAAATAAAAATAGCTAAAACGAGCTTCCACGACTTCTGCTCGTATTGCATTCTTTGGAACAAAAAGCACCCCTACCCTTTTGTAAGCGTGAAATGTGAAAGGGTAAACTCTGCACTTTTCGTCACCACAGCTCCTTTTTTATATTAACAAGCATTTTAACATATTTAAAATTGAAAAGTCAAGAAAATTCGCTCTCAAACCTGGAGATTTTAGGGTATCCAATAAGCAAAATCGCTATAATCGGCAATGGCAGCGTAATCGGCAATGGATAATCTCCCGCAATTAGCCGGCAAAAAGCAGGAAAAACTCTTTCCAAGTTGAAGAAACTGAATGCTTCGCAGGCAAATAAACAAGTGGATAGTTAGTAAACTCCCACATTTAACCCCGTGGCAGTTTACTTGAAATCCTGAATAGAGAAGTGAGCTTTATGGTTTTTCAGAAGTATTTGAACGGGAAAATGTGATGAAACTTGTCTTCTTGAAATAAAGTTGCTATCATATTCCTTGTAGTATTTTTGTCTTTTTACTAAATTCATATTTTCAGATTCAGGGCAGGTAGCTCAGTTGGTAGAGCAACGGACTGAAAATCCGTGTGTCGGGAGTTCAAATCTCCCCCTGCCCATTTTGTAAGTCTTTAGCTGGCAAGTCGTTACGGCTGCCAGCTTTTTTGGTTTGGGGGGCAAATTTGCTGCTGCAACAGATTTGCAACAGATTTTGGTCGACAGAATTGGCAGAAGCCAGCCTTGCCCTGTCCACTAAATCGTCCGCCACTGCCAGGTAGAATTCATGCGTTGTGGCAAAATTTGAGTGTCCAGCAAGAACCATCACGTCATTTTCGCTCATTCCATTGGCAAACCAGTTGGTAATGGCGGTGCGTCTTAAATCATGGAACTGTCCTTTTTTGACATTCGCGGTTTTAAGGATTTTCTCAAACTGCGGGGTAAAATTGTTCACAACTTTAAGCCGGGAATCAGAGAACTTCCACTTGCCCCGGTCTCTAAGCTTTTGAATGTAATCGTACCTTCCAACTGGAACAAATACGTATGGATAACCTTCAGGCTGCCTGTTTTGGTGGTCCACGAGAAGCTGAGTCACTTCATCAGTTAGAGGTAGCGTCCTTTCGTCAGCATCCTTGATGTCCCAACGCCATGTCTTTTTGGTATTCTCCTTGGGTGTTACATTGATGACCTGCTGCTCAAAATCAACATCGTTCCATGTACAGTTTAGAAGCTCTGACCTTCGCATAGCAGTTGTCAGTGCAACAATAATCATCAAATCCCATTGAGGCCTATAGTGAAGGTTCCATTCCAGACAATATTGCTGTGCATTTTTTAGCATATTCCGGCATTCGGCATCTGAATACACGCGTATTTTCTTTTTCCGAGACTTTGGCATATCAATATGTTTGAAGGGATTTTCGTATAGTTGCTTTCTGTTTACTGCCAGTTGGAATAGCCGTTTAAGATGTTTCAACTTCTTGGCTACCGTTGCAGGGGTGTTACCTTTATCAAGACAAGTTTGTCGGTAAATCTCTCCATGTGCAAGTGTGACCTTTCTGTAATCCATGCTCCCGATTTTCTTGATAAAATCCCTCATCGCAGATCCATATTCATCACGGGTGCTTTCGCGAATTTGATTGCCTGTTCTTTCAAGGCTGTCTTTCAAAAAATCTTTTAATTTCAAAGAGCCGGGTTCTACTTTGCCCATCTGCAATTTCCGCTCGAACCGGGCACGTTGCCGTTCAGCTTTTCTTGCATTTGAGTGACCTAAAGATTTCTGTTTTCTTTTGCCATTCTCATCGGTATAGAGCAGATAATAAGTAAAACCATTACCGTCATAAGACGGTCTTTCCCAAAGTTTAACCAGCTGTCTCATAGGTATTAACCTCCTTTCCGACTCATGGTGCTGGCTAGACCCGGATTAACCTGATGGTTATTCTACCCGAGTCCGCACAAAAGCGCAAATCTTATTTTCCAAAAATAGTTTTTTCTTCAACCCACTTCCTGATAGCTCCAACCGGATATAAGGGCTTTCCGCAGATATGTATTCTTGGGAGCCCATGCATTCGTTTAAGATTTTCGATCACATTATGATAGTTTGCAGCCCTGCTCACCTCTGGTATACGTAAAAACTCTATCAACTCTTTTTCCGTCAGCAGGTCAGAGTATTGAAAATTCTTAGCCGATTCTTCAATATTGTTATCTAATGGATTTCTCACTTTATCATCTCGATACTTCACTTCTTAATAAGAAGTTTCAGGTGCTGCGTTATTCGTTCAATCGATCTCGTTGACAACCTCCTCAGAAAAACTGATTGAACATTCATAGAAGAGTTGCGATTATAAATCGTATTACCGACAAGCAGATTACCAGCAACACCAACTGTGTTTTTTCAGGGTATGTTTTACCGGTCATCTTTGCGGTCCACACCTCAAGATAGCCAGTGATAAAACTTATCACCGGCTTAACCGCACGACTCATTAACTTTAAACATTCAGGTTGCCATCGGTCATAAGTGACCTTAAGCAATATCATCGTCATCAAGATATCCGTACCGACAAATATCAGATGGATGACACTCATTAGTAGGTTGTGGATTAAACCCATAATACGCTCCTTAAATTAGTTATTGTCCTGTTCGTCAGTCTCAACGAATTCAGCAATGACCTCTTTAACCTCATTTGCCTCTGCTGTTTCGATGTTCTCCAGGCTTACAAGGTTGTATAAAGACAGGTTACCCAGGATTCCGGAGACACCGAAGATAAGTTCAATCAGTTCGCCATCCACATCAAGAAAGAGCCCTGGGAAAATACATCGCCATCCTTCAATATACGTTGATGATTCAATAAAACTGTCAGATATGCCTGCATTCAGTTTTATTGAAACTTCCTCGGGGATTAAAATCGCCGGGTTATTCGAGGCTTTCTCAAACTTAATCATCACGGATGTTTCCGGCACGTTAAATCTCGGGTCAAGTCTGACTTTGCCGATAACGAACCATAGTCCTTCGGCATTCCCTTTAATATCAAGGTTTCTTTCCCGAGCACTTACCAATAACTGTTCGATTGTTCGTTTGATCTTTGACATTTTGCATCTCCTTCATACATTAGTTAAACATTCTGAAATTAAATATTCCGGCAAAGCAACATTGCTATCGCCAGAACCCAATAAACTATCTTCACTACAACTGAAACAGTCGGGATTTTTGGGGAATTCAACAGGCACTGTTGTTGACCTTAGGAAGTCATAAAAGACATATCTGGACAAAGGTTTACAATCAGTAACAAACCCCATAAATTCGGTTACGGCTAAATTTGCGATAACACCGTTTAGAGGTGCGACAGAGGGGGCATGTTCGTCCTCGCCAGCGATATAGCCTCGCTCAATTACGAATTGACGTTGTTCTTCCGGCAATAGTTCCATCTTGGCAGTGTCCAGATTGATTCCCTTGATGCACTTTAGGCAGCCAAGTCCAGGTATAACCGTTCTGATCTGGCCGCCCGCGTGTTCGATATTATGGTCTACGGCAGCTTGTATTCCCGTCCCGCAGTCAAAATACGGAATCATGTGTTGAATAGAGATGCTATTTAGCAGAACTCGCGGGCTTTGTGTGTCTACGCCGCCAAAAATATAGTCACAGGATTTCAAGGCGTATTTAGCTTTTGAAGTAAATACACTTTCGGCGATTGACTCTACCGTTATTTCATCATTAATCTCCAGCCCGTACTTCGCAAGCATCTCGACTTTTGGAGTTTTGTTTTTTACGTCAATGAACCTGCTTCCGGCTAAGCGATTCAGGTTGGTGTTTTCAACAACGTCATCGTCGATTAAAACAAAGTCTCTAACGCCAAGACGCACCAGTTGGATAAACAGGATAGAGCCAAGTCCGCCACAGCCAACAATGCCGACTTTAGCTTTTTGTATCAACTTTTGCCCGGCTTTTCCGAACGCTAAAACTTGCCGGTTATGAATTTCGTTGATTGTTTCATCTTGGTAGATTTCACTTTGTGAAGTCGGCGTCAGGACCTTGGTGCCGCTTTCTCCGACGACCTTTATTGCCTTGATTGGTTTGATTTGCCTGGTTTTTGCATTATACCATCGAGCATCAACACTATTTCTGCCCAATACCATGCTCGCATGAGGCCCCTTTTCGAGAAGTTCAACTTCTTTCGGGAAACTATCTTCTTCGCTTCTATCATCGATGCCGGAAAAACACACGCTGCCGTTTGAAAAGGGGTGAGTATGTACGGTAATCAATCCACCCTTGCATTCTTTTACAGCATTGTAAACATATTGAACAAATCTAGGGTCTGGGATAACGCTTACTCCCGATTGATTTGTGAGGCAGGACTCATCGGCATGGATAAATTTACGGCATAACAGATTGTGCCCGTTTTCATGTTTACTAATCCCGGTAATAATAAAACCAAACTGTTCTGAATTGCTGTCTGGCGGAAAGAGTTTTTCAAGCATCTCTTTATACATTTTAGTTGTCATAGTTATTTGTGTTTTCATGAATCACCTCCGTTAATCATCATATTTTAATGCGTCATAAAGGGCGTTGATGGCGGTTAAAAGATTGTCGCCCCTGATAATGCTTCTGAAGCTTGGATTCCAGGCATTGAAGTGAATTGAATACCATGCATATCCTAATCCCCTTATATTATTGTCGCCGTACTTATCTTCAAAATAATGTCCAGGGGTCTTGCCGTCTTTCTTCAGGTGCTTTGCAATGTATAAATCTTCCGGCGGCATCTCCGGATAATCGTGGGGTAGTGTTATTAGTAGCTTTGACTCTTGCCTGTTAAATCCATAGGGCAAATCGAATCTCTCTATAAGTATAATCTTGCCACTAAACTCAACCGGCCCAAAATGGCTGGAGACCAGTTTTAATTCGCCCATTACTCGATTAGGATGTTTTAATACACTCATTGATTTCCCTTTCCAAGGTGGGGGGCTAGGGCAGCCCCCCACCTTAAGCTAAATTAACATTCACAGTTGTACACCCTTGTCATAAACAGGAAGGTTTCCGGCTGGAATAACATTGCTTTGGCTGTTCAATTGAGACAGAACATTATCCATAAACTTGGGCTGACGTGCTGGTAACTGCGGTGTTTCTCTTGCCTCTGGCTCGACGACAACGGTGTCTATGGGTCTGTCTGCGACTGTTCCCTGGTAATTATTAATTCTCAATTTAATACTCCAATCTTCCGAGATATTTATAATTCATAAATAGCTCAACTCTTGATCCCGGATACGCAAAAGTTATGCTATTGCGTTAAAGAATTTCACTTAAGCCATTTGTCATCACCTCCTTTTTGTTTCATCAGGATTCTGAAAGCGGCCATAAATAACATCAGGAAGAATGCTGCCAATAGAGCGAATCGAAGTCCCTGGGGCACCGTCCAGAGATAATCGATTGTGTCGACGAAGAGATCTCCTAAGCGACATTCTTCTAAAACGCTGATAATTTGTTTGCGATGCAGCAACAGAAAAATCGCCAGCATTATGATTCCCACTTTTTTCCAACTGATAGACTGCATGTTTCATCTCCGGTTAACGTATATTATTTCTCTTTTTTCAGCGCTGAACTCAGCAGCATGAAGTCGATTTTTGCAAGTAATTCGAGAGAAAGTCCCGCCTTGTAAACAGTGCTCTTGACAGCTTTCATCAGGTCGGTGTTTCTGCATAAGAAGGTTATCTTTGCGAATGCGGTGTTATTGTACTTCAGGCAATTTTGAATAATATTGCTGGCTGAAAGCGTCAACTCGTAAGCAGTGAGAATGCCGTCATGGCTTTGTGTTACAATGTCCGCCGTGTGGCCGGATGTTCCAATCTTGTATTCGAGAGTAACTGTCTGATTCGAAGGATTGTCTTTGAGCCTTGAACCTTTAATGCACAGGTAAAAGCTATGTTCAATAAATTCCTTATTGGGATAAGGGCACGTCAGGCCGATACTGCCGAACACTTCCGGTTTGGGCATTAAATACTTCTTCCTTCCGGCAACAGATTCAATAACATGTCCAGCGTTGATTAGTTCATGTTTTGCGTTTTCAAAAGCTCGACCTGATAATTTGAGTTTTTTTATTCTCTCGCGAACAGATAAGCCCAGGTCGAATGCAGTGTTGTATAAAACCCTCCTGGAATCACCGCCAAGATCGGCAAATATGTCGCTTTTGTTATCATTGCAAAGATTCTCGTAGCGGCGGGCTGAACCTTAGATTTCTCCGCTTTAGCTGAACGGCTTTTTGAAGTTGATGAAGATTTAGGTGAGAAATCTTCTCCGCTCCCCGACAACTCGGTCAGGGAATGCCACGGCTGGCATTTGAATTGTGCGATAATATATTTACTCATCGAAATCCCCCTCGGCGATTGAAGGCACAAAAGGAATGACTCCATGAATAGGCTTTGGATAGAGATTGGGAAAATATGCAATACATTCACGGGGTTTCATTTTTCCGATATAATCGGCTTGATCACGGGTTAGATTCATAGCAGACATAACTTCGTTGTAGTTTTGGGTGTCACGCAATCCGCCCACAATAATCCAGTTTGTGCAGAGTTGTTTGACATCATCAAAAATGGGATCGACAAGCTGGTCGGCAAATATCAGTCCTCTACCTGCGCCTCTTAGTTTTGATAATATATGACCCCAGAAACCCGTGCTTGGTGCAGAGCCAAAAGCATTGTCGGGACGGTTAATAAATGAACTGCTATCATCTATAAAAATAATCCCCTTAAGATGACTGCTTTCCAGGCAATGATAGGAGGCCTGTAACAAGTAATTTAAAAAGTAAAATGCCAGAAAACGGCATTGAATCATACTTAAATAACAACATTCTATAATGTAGCGACCAGTGAAGATTTCATTTAAAGGAAGCCCTTCCCTGGCAGAAAACAATTCATTCGGACCGATTATTAATTGAAGTGCCGTCTTACAACTTAGAATATAATCACGTTTGAAACGGGAAGTATTGACGAAATCCAAAGCGTGATAAATATCCATTAGAGACAAAGAGGTATTGCTCTGTGTATGGTTGATGTACTTTTCCCGTTGTTGAAGGGCAATTTTTGCAGCTTCAATAAACGGAACCACGCCATACTGAAGCCCTGTGATCAATGCCAAACCATCCAAAACAGAGAATATCCAGTCATACCAGGTGATTCCGTATGGGGGCTCCAAATCAATGTGAAATGGCGGTTGAATTACTTTTGCATTCAAAGCCTGTGCTCGGTGTCGCCAGATATTTTTAATGTCTAAAATCAGGATCGGCAAAAACAACATTTGTGAAAGTCCGTAAAATATTGCAGAGGATTTTCCTGCCTTAGGAGGCCCTATAACAAGAGTGTTCAACTGAAACTCATCGGCATCAGGACTCATGGGGATTCCATCGCCAGTCTGATTACATACATGAATTCCTTGACGGTTATTGCTGATTTGTTCTGCCGTAGCATGAGGCATATAGGGGTCATCCGCCTCCATATGCTCAACTTTATAGTCTTCGATGATTTTCAGCAGTTGGATAACCGCCTGCTGACTGCCTCTTGCTGTCCCTTTCTTTGCTCGCCGGTAGAGTTTTTGAATTTTTCGGGTTTCCCATTTGTTGATTGCCTTCAAGACTTGCTTGAGTTCTTCCATTTCCGGATCATAGCGAAGTGACTTGAACCGATACAATCGCGAGTTCGGGTCGGGATTCTGAAAACTATAATTTCGTCCAATAAGTGACATACTATTTCCCTATGAGAAAACGAATTATTTTTTCGAAAAAGCTTGTGTGATTTAATCGCTCGTAACATGCCGGGCATAGCGGAACGATACGACCGGTTGGTCCCTGAAAGAGTCTTGTATGTCTGGCGCAAAGGCACTGAGAGAAGCAACCAAGGCAGTAGCTTGCGCAATCGGTGCAGTAGAGGGTGTGTTCTTCTGCTTGCTGCTGGCTGATGAGTCCCTGATTCAATAACTGAGCTGCTTCCATAGAACACGGAACACATGTGCCGCCGATTTCATTGACGGAAAAGATCATATGCCCGCAGCCTCCTCTGATCCCTCGACGCTGGTTAATTTCAATACGCTCCTGACGATTGGTCTCAACGACTCGTGCCGCTGTCCCGATTTCAAGACCTGTACCGGGGATACGTGTTGTGTCAAGAACCGAGTCGAGCGGTTCCCAGTCTGCTGGCAGGTTAAATATGCCTGGTCTTTGCGGATTGGCGGACTGGGGATGGGGTCGAGGATTTACCGCGACACACTGCGTCTGCTCCGGCTGTTTTTTAATCAGTTTTATTAATCGCTTGAACATGAAGTTACCTCTACGGCCTGATGGTTAGTCTTTGACCGTGCTGGATTGTCCAGCTTGCCTATATTAGCTTCACTTGGCGCACTCATTTTCAAACTCCTGCAAAATAGTTCGATTTTTTATGATGCTTGTCAATTAGAAATTACACTTTATTTAGGCGAAGTCAAGTGCTTTATTTACAAGGACTTACGGCAGTTTTGGCCTGTTGAGTAGTTGCATTTAGTTGCATTCGTAACTACAGAAAAAGGCAGAATTTCCGAACGGCATTGCAACTATGTGCAAGTACCGTGCAGATGAAAAAAAATATTTTTTTGAAAAAAATATGCAGCTAAGATAATAAGTACACTTATTTTTCAACAGTCGGCCTGGGGAAGTGGGCATCCTCGTCGATAATCCCTCTCTCTTTGAAATAATTATGAAGCATTCTAAAAGATGACCAGCCATATGTTTTTGGAAGACCGTGTTTCTCTTTTAAGGCTTTGTAAGTAGGAGTTTTTTCTATCTCCTGCATGGTTAGGCTGTACAATGACCAAGCCTCTGCTTCATTCGGTAGAAGATTATCTGTTATTCCAAGGTTTTCTTTTCTGTATTTTTTGAGCACGTTAATTACTCTTCCACAGCCTGAATGATTAAGAAAACCAAGTCGGTTAAGAATGCCCATGTCAATCTTTTTAAAAACATCTGCCGGAGGAGATTTGTTTTTCTTGATGCCAAAAGCTTCATTTAGAGTTTTTTCCAAGAGGCCTATTTGCATACTGTCCAGTGAATGTTCTATTTGCTCACATGCGTTTATATACTTCTCAATAAGAGAATTTGCTTCATAATTACTGTTTGCCATAGCTTTGGATTTGGGGTATCCTTTATAAGTCTTGTGGCAAAGCTATTAAATTAAAAGGGTGAAGAATGCGTTCACTGAATGATCATCATAAAGAGATTGTGGCTTTCCTGGAGGAAGTCAAAGATACTACGGGTAAACTCAATTTCATTTCTTCCGAAACTGATGAGCGAAAGTTGCTGGATATTATAATTAAAAATGGAAGCAGTCGTATACCTCAAATGAAGGTAGCAGAGATTTTTGAGACAAATACGGAAAATATTGGTCGGACAATTCGGAAAAACTTAAATCGTCGCCTTAAAGAATTTTGTATTGAGTTAAAGATTAACCCTCCAATCCGACTATATTTTAATACAAAAGGCGAAAAAAGTCCTGGTGGACACTTTGCATGCTGTGAAATTCCACTAAAGAAGAATCATTCAGATGAGTTTATTGGTTTAAAAGAATTAAGGGATATGATTGAACAGGCACGCCAAAGGCTTGGAGTAGAGTCCCCCTCTATTCAACCGAAAGAAACACTTAAACTCCAAAGGAAGGTTATAGAGGTTGACAAAAACAAGGAAAACCAAAACTTATTTCGATTTGAATATTGTTGGCCTGCATTTGTTGGCCGTGATGAGGAAATGCAGCGACTTTACAAGTTTGTCAATTATGAGAATGAGAATCTTCTGTGGTGGACCATCACAGGCAATGGTGGAACTGGCAAAAGCCGTCTTGCCTTAGAGTTGTGTTGTCAGCTTGAAAAACAAGGTTGGTATGCAGGCTTCCTAACAAACACAAACGGAGTTGATGTGTGGCGAAAATGGGAACCACAGAAACCAACTTTGATCATAGTAGACTATACTCATGAAAAAGCCAAGGAACTTGGTGAGCATATCGGAAATAAGTATGAAGAGAGCAAGCAGTGGAACCATCCCGTTCGCATCCTCTTTCTGGAAAGAAACAAGGAAAGCGAAGCTCTGAAGCAGTTTTGTCGCCCACATCGGGAGATACTAGAAAATAATATTCGCTACCATGAGGTAAATAATGGCGAAGAAAATGAATCACTGGAATTGGAAGGTTTAGGGGATGGGTTTATTGAGTCAATAATTATAGAAGTATTCAAGCGATACACCAGCAAACGACCTTCTGCAGATAAGATCGAAATAATAAAAAGTTTTCTCAAGGAAGAACGCCACGAAAACAGACCCTTGTATACAATGTTTGTTGCTGATGCATGTGCAAGAGGTGAGGATGTACGTGGGTGGGACACCGAGAAACTCCATGAAAGCGTTCTTGAACATAATAAGAATATATGGAAAAGAGCAGGTATCGACGAAACTAAGGACTTAGACAAGAAACATATAAATCTACTGACATTGGCAACAATGACTAACGGTGTCGATATTCGTAGTACAAAATACAACGAATGCTTAGATAAAACCCACAAACGATTAAACGCCCTTAATATTCTACCCGCAGAGCATGAATTTCGAAATGACAAATACAAAATACTATGTGACGATGAAATCAGCGAAGAACTAAGTCCAATGGCTCCTGATATCCTTGGCGGGTATTTTATCCTACAGCGTTGGAAAGGTGATATAGCAGAAGTATGCGAGATGAAATTGCTAACAAAGATTGCTTGGCAATATAACAGTGATTCAATAAGTGATTTCATTTTTCGTATTGCGAGCGATTTCCCATCAGTAGATCGTGTGGCTACCATGATTAGGATTGCCAAAGCCTGTGATGGAGTTCATTCAGAACCTATTTTGCTATGTTATCTTGTAAAAGCATATACCCATCCTGGAAATTATGATATTGCAGTTCAAAATTATAATTCTGTTAAGAAGTTGTGGGGAGGTAATCAGAGGGATAAATTCATTTCATCTATATTGGCCTCTGTAGCACGTGTTTTAATTGCATTTTGTTATTTGGACAAAAAACTTGGTGAAGCAGTTAAATGTTATGATTGTATTGAGAGTTTATGGAAAAACGGCCGTCAAAAGGATCAATATATTTCACGTAAATTAGCTGAATCAGCTAGCATTATTGCGGCATGGTACTATGAGATCGAAAAGCTAGATAAGGGGATTCAATATTATGATCGTCTTGAAGAATTATGGCGACATCACTATAGATATGATATACTGATGTTTTCATTGTTACATAGTGTGACGTATAACTGTGCAATTATATTTGACGAACGTGGAAACTCAAGTATGTCTAGGAAATTTAAAAAGAAGTTAGAAGAACTAGATTTGTTATCTGAAACAATGTAGTGCTTTGTCACGGTTAAAGATTTGGGTGGGTATTGCCGATAATTCTCTATGGTTAAATTATCATGGAGATTTATCATGGTCAAAAAATACATTGTTCAGCTTTCAGAGGAAGAACGGAGTCT
>JAUVVQ010000038.1 GCA_030604525.1 Phycisphaerae bacterium
CATACCCCCTTTTTGTTAGGCTGTAAGACAAACCCGTAAGCATCTATTATGTTAATATTTCCTTCAGCCAATGCGACAGTCAACCTGTGGAGATTTCCTGGATTGTCTGGTATCGAAACAGCCAAAATGTCTTTTAGGGCACAGGCAAAACTCTTTTCGATTCGCGTGCAGCCGAGCGTCCAGCTTTGAGGTTTTCAACAGTAGCTACGGACTGATATGTTGTCACCGGCACGAGCTTTTGGGCTGCCGCCCACTTGAATAATCTTTTCAGCATAGCAATACGTTTATTGACTACGGACCGGGTCCAGTTGGTCTCTATCATTTTGTCTCTGACTTTTTGCAGGGCTATGGAATCGAAGTCCTGAGCATAGGTGACATCGGTATTTTCATCGAGAAAGTTGAGGGCGGTATTGGACTTGAATCAGACTCTTCTTGCTTTGCAAAGCGTGAAGTCAAGACCCTGAAGCTCGGACTCCTGCTGAAAACTCACAAAATGCCGTTCTTCTTGAAGATTCTTGCTGTATTTCTCCAGGAGTTCGAAAAGTCTTTTTGTAGGTATGTCTGATAAGTCTCGCTTTTCAAGCTCATCTTTAATCGCCTGGAGTTTTTCCCCAAACAGTTCTATTCGTTTTTGTTTGGTTAGGTAATACTTCTCTTGCAGGGCTTCCAATTCTATCGCTTTCAAGTTAGCAACTTCAATTTTCAACTCTTTGCTCCAGTTTATTAGAGTTTGCTTGCTGACTTTAAGCTCTTTAGCTATCCGTTCAAAGCTAAATCCTTTTGCTCTAAGTTCGATAAACCGCTCTTTGGTTTGTTGGTTTTTCATTTACTTTTTCCCCATGTTATGTGTTTGGACTAATGCTTTAATTGCGGCTTTGATATGCTCCGGCAAGTCCGGCCAAACCGCTATAATTTCCGCTAAATCTTCCGGTAGGTTTTGTGCTTGCTTCGAAGGGTATTTTAAGCTATTTTTGGATTTTATTTGTAAGCTGGTTTGTAAGCGCTGTTTGGCTGGTTTCGTAAGTCTTTGTTGTTGATGAGTTTACGTCTTTAAGGCGACGGTTTGCAAAACCGTTATTCGCCGGTTCGAATCCGGCCGTCGCCTGTTTTTTTTCTGGTGTCAAGTGGGGACACCTGATTATTTTCATTACCTGACATTCCTGTTGATACCGGCTATGAGCAAGGTCGACGTATGTTCAAAACGTTCACCATATTTTGCAATTTTATGAGCTATTCGGACTTTCGCTTGGACCTTGGTTGTATTATAGCACGCCTGAAGTTACAGTGTTTCTCTGCTATAATGGATATTCAACATTTGTGTTTTTTGCTCGGGCTTATTGGGAGTTTTATATTCAAAAGTTATATCGCAAAGCTGTATAGATATTCGTATTGTTCTGGAATTGGCCAAAAAACGTATGAGGATAGTCACCCCAGAATACATTAGCACCAACTTCCACTGCCAGGTTATCGGTAACCTTGTAATTTACATTAGGACGCATATAGACATCTTTGTCGGACGGTGAAAAATAAGTAAACAGTGAACAGGTAACGTTCTGATTCCAGTACAGTTTCGTAATCCTGAAGGTTAATAAGTGGCGGTATTCTTCATCGGCCTTGCCGGCAGGCAGTGTTCGTCGATAGTCGCCGTAATGAAGCATCTGTTCAACGTAATACTGCAGACCAACCGTAAAATCAGGGGCAATTTCCGGCAAATCCTGTTCGTAACCTATCAGATAGCGGATTTGGCTATTGTCAATATAAGGCTCATCGCCAGCTCGGTCATCACGAGAGTCGTAATAACCCATTTCAATATTACCGATACCTTTGCCAACCTGCCCGCGTGCACTTGCACCATAGACATTAAGTTCGGGGAAAATGTATCTGGAAGTTGAGGTATCCATACCGGCGGGACTTTTCCAATATCCCCAATAGCCGTATGCAGCAAGTTCATAACCACTAACATTTTTCGATACTCGCAAGGCCAGATCATCATCATCAAACCAGTCATCAGGTCTGTCTGTGTGAACAGTATCATCACTTCCCGCTATTTGGCTGCCGTTCCAGTAAGATATGCGCTCGCCTGTAATGTGCCTGTCAGAGTCGAATCTCGGCGAGTAAACTACGTCGACATTGGCCAGGTCGGTAAAGAAGCTTGCCTTGAGGGCATCGGAAGGTGCTTTGAGATATTCAGTATCCCTGCCAATAAAGAACGCCTGCCAGTCCTTCGGGAAAAGGTCGTTAATAAAAACCAGATCACCTGTCCCCCAAGTTAGAATTTGTCGGCCAAGTTTGACATCCATAAATTCGGTTGGCGAAAAACCAACGCTTGCCTCTCTTAAGTCCAGAAAACCTTCACCTCTTTCTAAATCTACTGAATGATTCTCGTATAACCAATCGTAAAGCAAATCTGTGGTAACTTTGAATGTGAAGTTCTCGATATTTTTTTGCATCTCTAACTGCAATCTCATTTCGCCGATAGAATCGTGCTTTTCATGGTCATCACCGCTTAACCTGATGCCGCTGCGCACTTCCCAGAAGCCCGTTACATCCAGCCAGGGTTCTTTTGCCGGCACGGGTTTCTCCTCGGTTGGGCTAAGAGAGGAAGCTGTTTTCAAACCACTTGGCAGCGATGGCTCCACGCCGGCTTCATTGGGAGCCGCAGGCTCAGCACCCAAACCGCTTGGAAGAATTGGTTGCTCCTCATGGCCTTGGTCATTTGACAATCCTGCCGGCAGCGAGGGTTCTTCCTGGGCATAAACCACCACTCCAAATAGCAGCAATATCACTGCTATGCCTGTTAATCTTATATGTTGCAGTTTCGTAAAGACAATCATTTTAAATATTTCCTCGCTGGTTTCCTTAAATAGCGTTCTGTAAATATTGACTCGGGAATACCTACATCATATTTGATATTGCTGTATTCCGCTATGGTATTACCCTTCGTTCGCAAATCCGTCATTTTTGCCTTTGTTACCGTTGAGTATCCCTGTATCTGCTTAATCCCCAAAGCTTCATAAGTGCGATATTTTTTATCCTGCTTATCGTAATAGTCGGTCTTGACAACTACAAAACTCTTGCGATGTATCCACATCTCAAAATACGCAAATCCGACAAGTTTCGGGTTTTTGGGAGTGTTCTTTAAGACATAATAATCCTTTGTTGCTTTTACCAGCTCATGGACGTCATCATTAATATTTCGACCTGAGACATCTTCGTAGAAAAAATGAGTCCCGACGAAACTGGTCCGCTTATCGGTTGCCGAGATGCGTTTGACTAAATCCAGGGCAGGCAGATACATCCAGCGGTCGTCATCTTTGCCCAGATGTTTCCATACCATAAAAACAGTCTTATATACATCTGCAGGCCGATTGAAAAAAGCATAAATCTTCTGCTCGCCGCAGAAACTGCTATCCTTGCGCTGTTCTTCTTTGGGCTGATTCGGATCAGCTTGGTCCCAGCGAAGAATAGTCAGTTCACGATTACGCTGCCTTCCCTGGCTGTCTGTAATCATCATTTTGACCTTCGCCCTGCCGTCAAAACCCTGATAATACGCCACGTGGTTGGTCTTATTTACAATTTCATCGACAGAGAGAACCTTCTCTTCCGGCGCTTTAACATCGGTAACCTTTGCGGTATCCGACTCAGCTATGGTGTAACTGCCAAAAGACAATAGCCACGTTAAGATAAAAATTGTTAGAGATATTCGTTCAGTCATTTTTGGTTTCCTCCTGAACATTTTGTAGTTTACATTTTTCACGCCTTGATAACAATCCGCAACCTATTGCCACAACTGGTATCGCTATCACACTAATCCAGGTGAGTATTGTCCAGCCAACCGTAGCGTATTGCTGCATACTAACCACTATCAGCAAAACCAATGTAATCGACGAAAGCACACAAGCAGCACAATTGCAGGTTGGCCCCATAACCTTCTTTGTGACAAACAGTTGTTTTTCGAGAATCTTTACCAAAGCCGGCAGCAGCAATAACGTTCCGACTCCAGCCGTCAGCAACATAAAAGCTAATAATGTACCAACGGTTTTATACGGCGTCAAAGGAGCAAGAAGCAATGGCAAGAAGCCCACTGCTATAACAATTATGTTTCGAGTAATAGCCCTGGCTGGTTCAGCAAAAACCGCCGATGACGTCTTCTCCCACGAACCCAGCGATGAATACATCCTTCTACCCCGCACCAAAAAGTGGATTGCAAAATCCACCGCCAATCCCAGCGTCATCGAGCTTAGTATCGCAACAGGCATATCGTAATCCTTACCTACCAGGCCGACCGCTCCGTATATTGCACCAATCGTTATGGTCAGCGGAACCATAGACAGCAATGCCCACAATGATGAGCGGAACAAAATTATCATCATCAAAAGAACAACCAGAAAACTGCCTGAAAATGCTCGCAGCATACCCATTACCATCTTGCTCTGCCACACCACATTGATGTAGGTCAATCCGAACCATTCATGTTTGAGCGGTATCGGCGGCGGATTATTGCTGATATAATTGTCGATAGCCCGTACCACTTTTGTCATATCTCTGTTGTCGCCGCTTTTCAACTGCACCCAGATGCTGCTCTCGCGATAATCGGGCGTAACAAAGTGCCATAAATCACCGGGCCGATGACTGGATTGAAAAGTAATCATACATTGAGAAACAGCATTAGAGGTATCAGGGATACGAAATTGTTGGTCTTTACCTTCAAGTAATTCACGGTGAACTGTTTTTATGATGTCGGCCAGCGAATTGGATTTACCCACAATCTGTGTTTTCAACAATGCTTGCTGCAATTTGGCCTGATATTCAAGTACGGCAGGATTCTTAAAAACCTGGTTTCGCTGTCTTTGCTGGTCCACAAACAAACTCGCCTCATCCCACGCATCGATAGCATCTTCTTCCGCCTGCTTGGACTTTTCAGCTACTGATTGTGAGATTCTTTCAAAAACCTTTTTGCGACTTTGAGCACTCTTTGCTGAATCAGCGGCAATCGTCTCCAATTCTGCAAAAACCTTTACCGTCTGCGGTAAATCTGTTTTTAATTCCTCAGCTTTTGTTTCTGCCTGCTTGTTGAAATCAGCAATAAAATCCTTGGAGTTGAATTCCTTATCTTCAGCAGAAAGTGCCAGATATGCCATATATGTCCCGCCGAAATGCTCGTTCAGCACCCTGTCAGCTATACGAATAGGATGCGATTTCGTAAACCATTTTATAGGATTGTCGTTGACGGTGATTTTGCTAATGCCATAAATTGCAATTACGATAACGATTACGGCAAGAATCAATACATATTTTGCCCAGCGGTAAGTTGCAATGCCTAACCATTGCAGAAACCGGCCCATCGCCGAAATATGACTGCCTTCACCTTTAGTATGAACGACGCCAAACTTTTCCAGGGTTTCAGGTCTTATGAACATTACATAAGCTGGTATAAACACAATCGTTAGTGCCCAGGCGAACAGAACACCTATTGCGACGAAGACGCCGAAGACCTGTACAGGCGGAATAGGTGTCAAAGCCATTGATGCAAAACCTGCTATGGTCGTTAGGGAAGTGTACAACATCGGCAAAAACAACTCATCCATCACGCTTAGAATTGTTTTCCGTCTGTCTTTGGTCTGTTGATATCGCTCGAAGAACTCACTGATAATGTGGACTGAGTTCAGCACGGCAATCGGCATAATGAATATAGGAATCATACTGCTCATTATATGCACAGGAAAGCCGGCTATAATAAGTATTCCCATTGTCAAAATGACAGATACCGTAGCGATAATCATTGGTGCAATGATAAGCACCAGTTTGCGGAAAAATATAAGCATCAACAGAAAAATAACTGCCATTGCCGCAGGAGCTGAAATCGCCATCTGCTTAAACATCTCTACTCCGAAGGTATCTTCCGCTACAGGCAGACCCGTGATATGATATTGTTCATCACCGCTAAATGTTCTGATTTTCTTTTTAAGTGCCGAGGAAACTCGATAGCTTAAATCTTTACTCGTTAGTGGCAAATAAATGCAGATTGCCCTGCCGTCTTCGGAAACCAATGTGCCATTCAGAAATGGTATTCGCTCTGCCTTTTTACGTATTGCTATTGCATCCTTTTCCGTTTGGGGTGGTTGCGGCATAAGCCATTCAAATCTTACCACCCCAGGCCCGCCTTGCTCAATATTATCAACTGTTGATGGGGCAATTAAGTCAACCTCAACAACACCGACTTCTTTGCCGTCCTCCTGCCAATGAAGGGTTTTAGCGTATTGAGTTAATTCATAAATATTGGCAAGGGTTTTAGGATTAAATACACCATCGGGATGTTTATCATTAACTATGCCGACCACAACCATATCATAAAGCGAGAGTTCCTTTTTCATTTGATTGTGGAATACGCGTACCGGCTCATCAGCAGGCAGCATATTCTCAGGGTCGGTATCAATTGTAATAGGATTAAGTACAGTAAAATCCTTTGGCCAAATAGACGGCACAGCCGCCAAAAGTCCCACAACTACCGTTACCAGCACAAGCACAACCGTAATAGCTTTATATCGCCTAGTCGAAAAATCCGTTATTTGCTCTTTCAAGTTCATTGGTTTCTCCTAACGCAAAAACCTAATCACATGGTATCTTATTCGTCGATTACCTCAACTTTATACTCAACAGGACAAGCCACAGAACCGGAAACAAGACAATACTTTTCCGCTAACTTCGCTATTTCTTCGATTCCTTTGGCCTGATTCCCATCACTAAGCGACACTTTGGCTTTTACCTCAATACTGGTGAAGCGAAGGCCATTTTTAGTCTTCTCAACTTTACCCCGGGCTTCAGAAAGATACGAGATAACATCGACCTTAAACTTCTTCGCAAAATGGTAGAATACCAGCATAATACAGCTATTAATTGATGCAATAAACATTTCTTCCGGATTAACTGCCTGCGGATTACCGCCATATTCAGGAGGCGACCCAACTTCGGTTTCGCTTATCCCGCTCATCGCCGTCTTAGCCGCTTTCCCTCCTTTTTTAGATACCGTGTTTGTAAAAACTTCCATTTGTCAACCTCACTTATCTTATTTTTATGATTACAACTAATTTAAAATTTTATGCAGCTTACTACTACTTTCTGCTCGGTCTTAACTTTAACTGCTACCGGCTTATTCTAATTACAAACTCATAACCGGCCTTAATCAAAAACGGATGCAATTTTAGAAACCGGTTTATATTACTCCCTCTAAAACTTCATCTAAACCCTTTGGG
The DNA here is from genome assembly GCA_030604525.1 of Phycisphaerae bacterium. Classification (GTDB taxonomy): domain Bacteria; phylum Planctomycetota; class Phycisphaerae; order Sedimentisphaerales; family Anaerobacaceae; genus JAUVVQ01. Next base: position 7,254 of record JAUVVQ010000038.1, read on the forward strand.
ACCTCCTTTGTCATAATCTCTTTGATTACACCATGGAAAAAGTAACCAATTAAGCGGGTATTCTTTCTGTAAATAACGACTTGCCCGTTTTTATATTCAACAACAGCAATTGCTGCCGGCATAAAAGTTGAAACCGCTGGGAATGCAAGATTAACCCTGGATGAATGGTTTGGGTTACCTATCTTGTATTCACGCAGGCGAAACGGAAGACTACCCTTCCCTATCTGTTTATAAGTCTCATTGTAATCCTTTTCACTTCTTAGAATCCACTCTTTACTTATTTCAATATTCTCTTTGATAACCTTATTCGTCTCTTCAAAATCCAGCTTACTAATATCCTTCACGAAAAAATATCTCCCTAATTTAGGCAGTAAAATTACACCGATTGCTAATAAGAATATAACTGCAATGCCTGCTCCTAAAATAAAATTTACCATATTTTAAAACCTCCTGTATTTGCTTCTTACGCACATATTTTATTTCAACCACCGCAAAAACGGATTTGTCGATTACTTTTTGAATTTTCCGTTCCCTTTTTGCCCTCAGTCATTCTTATACCTTTCATTCGTCTTCACAATGGTCATAAACACAATACAGAAGTTTTATGACGTTTTTGTTTTGGATTTTGTAGTACACTTTTGCCCCGTCACGTCTGCAGGAGAGGACGCCTTTGTCTTTCATCATATTAAGCTGCTGGCTGGTAATAGATTGCTTGCCGCTGACGCCCTTTACTATGTCACCCACACATTTCTCGTTATGCTCGAGCAGTTCGATAATACGCAGACGGACAGGATGAGCCACCACTTTGAGGACTTCAGCAATCTTTACTGCGGTTTTTTTACTCATTTCTGTCATCGAAAAATCCCTTCATAAACTCTGTTAAAAAAGTCAAGTTTACTTCTAAACACCTGCCTTTGATTTATTAAAACTACCTCTGCTCCTTGACAATTAATTTATCAAGCAAATTTGAATAGTCGCCTTCTGAGCGAAGTCCGACGATACGTTCTGCCTCCTGACCGTTTTTGATAATCAGGACTGTGGGTATCGCCCTGATATTATATCTTTGAGCCAAAACAGGAATAATGTCAACATTTACTTTGCAAATATTAGCTTCTCCGTCATACTTTTCAGCCAATGAAATTATGGTTGGTGCCAACATCCTGCAGGGCGGACATCTATCAGAGTAAAAATCAACAAGAGACACCACGTCAGCGCCCAGAACTTTTGTTTGAAAATTAGAAGCATTTTCAATATGGATTGCTATCTGTTTTTTCCCCTTAGTATAAGTTTGAAATTGTTTTGAACTTTTATCCCGTATATCATCAGCGGAGCCGGAATAGAAAACCGAAGTCAAAACGGCTCCCATCAAAGCTCCATAAACCGCCCCGCGATAAGGATTTGCCGTCAGCGGACAACCCCCGGAGGAACATTTGCCGTAGTAACCTAAAACAACACCTATCGCACCGCCTATAAGTACGCTTGCTGCAATCTTCAAAAACATCTCATATACCTTTCGATAGAACAAAAAGTATTATTTTATTACTATATATTAATATATCGTTACGTCAAGCAAAAAGTTCACAAAAAGCAATTTTTTTTTTTTTTAGATTTTTACAGAAATAACACTCGCAGTGATTCAAGGAAAATAACTGGAACCTCGCCAGAAGACAAGCTGTTGATTCTCGCCCAAACGCACAATAATATCAGCATATTTATCCGTCCTCGAATCAGCTTCAAACGGTTCGCCGGAATCAATCTTGGTATAATATGCCGCAAAATCAAAACAGTTTGGCTCGGAACCACCGGAGCCGTCAATAGTTTTCTGACCCGTTGCGGTTTCATCCGCGTGATAAGCTGTTGCAGTAATGCCGCTATTATGCCCGGCACCTATATAATCTGTGTAGGCAGCATTGGCACTATAAGCCATCAGGGAAAATGCCGTTAAAAAAACTATCGCTTTTGCAGCTCGCATATCAATACTTCTCATCAATCAATCCAGAATTTCACGTTTTACACGCTTCAAAAGCATATTCTTCCCCATACGACATCAATAATTCTACAAAATTTACCTTGAATTCTCAAGAAATTCCTTATTCGTCGCCTCAATCTCAACCTCTCTCAAGCAAATAATTTCAAGCCGAACATTGACAAAACTATCTATCCAGCCACAACATAACCTGAAAAAACTTGCAATAAAAACCTGCAACACTATAATTCAGATTTGAACTAAAAGTTGAATCCCATGTTACCTAAACGAAAGGACAAAAAAGTGGCTGAACAAATCAAAATAATGCCCTGTCTGGATATGCAAAACGGACGCGTCGTAAAAGGCGTCCACTTCATCGACATCAAAGATGCCGGCGACCCCGTCGAATGCGCAAAAGCTTACTGCAACGCCGACGCTGATGAACTCGCACTCCTCGATATTACCGCCACCGTCGAAAACAGAAAAACTATGCTCGACATCGTAAAGAAAGTAGCAGACGCCGCAACCATACCATTCACCGTCGGAGGAGGTATTAAAAACCCCCAAGACGCCTCCGAAGTCATCAACGCCGGGGCTGATAAAGTCTCCATAAGCAGTGCCGCCTTCAGAAATCCGGAAATCATCAAACAGACAATCTCCGAGCTGGGAAAGGAAAAAGTCACCATCGCAATCGATGTTGACGTAAACGAAAATCTCCCCTCCGGCTACGAAGTTTACATCGACGGCGGAAGAACCGCCACCGGACACGACGCACTCGATTGGGCCAAAAAAATCGACTCCTTCGGCGTAAACGTCATCCTCCCGACGAGCAAAAGAACAGACGGTGTAAAAACAGGATACGACATCCCCCTCATCGAAAAATTACACCGGAACTGTTCCGCTCAAATCGTCGCCTCAGGCGGCGCCGGAACGCTCGAACACTTCTACCAGGCCGCAAAAGCCGGCGCCGACATCCTCCTTGCCGCCTCTGTCTTCCACTTCCACATCATCGATATTCCCCAGCTAAAAAACTTCCTTCGCTCAAAGGGCTTAAATCTAAATTGACCTGAACATCCTCCAATATACAAAAAAACCATCTGAAAATCAGCCCCTGCCAAACCAAACATAGCCGCAGCCGCAGGCAAACACTCAAAAATCCGAAGACCAAACAGAACCATAAACTTCAGTGCCGAGTAAAATTCTAACCATGTCCCCAAGCCAGAATCTTTTTTGCCTCTTCGCAATCCCTGCCAATCTGCTCGGCAAGCTCCTCTTCACTGCCGAACCGCTCCTGACCGCGTATCAGACGAACAAAATCCATACCCATCCATTTACCTTTAAAACTCTCCGACCAACCCGAAAGTAAATGCGCCTCTATCAGCATATCACCACTATCATCAAGCGTCCTCGCCATGCCGATACTGAAAACCGCCGGCCGCCTCTCACCTCGCCTGCAAACCTTCCCCTCACTGTCACCAACCTGAACAAACCCCGCATAAACACCCTCCGCCGGCAGCAACTGCACGCACCTCTCCATATTCAACGTCGGAAACCCTAACTCCCTGCCCTTACCTCTTCCCGCTACTATCCTCCCCGCCAACCGATACTCTCTGCCCAACATCGATTTTACATCCACAACCCTGCCTCCCGTCACCATCTCCCTCACCAAACTGCTCGATACCCTCACCCTCCGACCCCCTTCAAGCTCAACCTCCTCCGCCTCAACAACCGCCACCTCAAATCCTCTTTTTCCCCCCAGCCCCTCAAGCGTCTCGATACTCCCGCTTCTGCCGGAACCAAAATTAAAATCACGACCCTCTACCAGAACGCTTGGCCGCAACCCCTCTACCAAAAACCGCTCCACAAATTCCTCCGAAGAAAGGGACAATATCTCCACGCTGCTCTTTAAAACCAGAAAGTAATCCACACCAAAACCGCAAAGAAGCTCCTGCTTTAAAACCAAACCGGTTAGCAGCCCCGGTGCCCTGTCAGGATGCAAAACCGACATCGGATGCGGCTCAAATGTCAATACCGCAAGCGCCTCACCACGCTCATCAGCTATCTCTCTGCCCCTCTTCAGTATCCGCTGGTGACCTCTATGAACTCCGTCAAAATTACCTATACTAACTACGCAGCCCTCCTGCAAACCTGAACCTTCTTCTATGCTTTCTATAAACTGCATCTGCATATAACCACACTTTCACTAAATCTATCTACTATTTGTTGCGGAAGCTCTATTTTGTCATTCCTGCGGAAGATTGTCACCCCTGCGAAAGCAGGGGCAGGAATCCAGTTCTTTGCTTGCTACCAATGTTTCCGCTGGGTCAACTTCATCGATTTTCGCTTTCCGCAACAGGAGCTATCTAACGGGAAAACAATAATTTACACCCCGGCACCGAATTTCGCAACGCTTTTTCCACGCACCGCATCTGCCGACCGACAAAACATCTCGAAACAACAACAAACAACAATCTCTAAAAACTGCTCACAAAAACAAACTCCCTCCCGGCTGACCGAAGCTTCGCCTCGCAATCTCAGACCTTCATCAAACAAGCTTAAACCTTCACCAAACAACTTTAAACCCTCATCACACAAGTCCAAACCTTCACCCGAAATCACAAACCCTTGACAATGGAAAAATCTAAAAACAAACTTGACAAGCTCTTTGATAATATATATAATTTGCAACTTAGTTGCAATTTAAAACCAGTAACGAAAACTCAATAACAAGGGAAAAAAATGAAAAGCAAATTTACAACCATTTTAACCGAACTGAAAAACCACGCTCCTTTCACCACTTTCGGGGCGATTACAGGAATAATCCTGATGCTCCTCTTTGAAAATTTACAACACCAGACAAGCCACGACCTCTTTTACATCTTCCATCCCGCACACGTCGTCTTAAGCGCAATGGCCACCGCCTCCGTCTATTCCTTCTACACAAAAAAACCAAAATTCGTTCACGTTCTGCTCATCGGATTCTTCGGCTCAATCGGTATCGCCACACTCAGTGACTCCCTCATACCATACATCGGAGAACTCCTTATGGGTATGCACGTTCATCTGCATGCTCACGAAAGTTTCGCAGAACAGGCACACATCGGATTCATCGAAAAATGGTATATCATCCTCCCTGCAGCGGTCGCCGGCGTCCTTATCGCTTACTGCCTTCCAAAAACAAAATTCCCGCACGCAGGTCACGTCCTGCTGAGCACCTGGGCTTCTTCTTTCCATATCCTTATGGCTATGGCTGGCAATACCTCTGCTCCAAAAATAATAGTAAGCTTCATATTCCTCTTCTTAGCCGTCTGGCTGCCATGCTGCGTAAGCGACATTGTCTTCCCCTTACTTTTCGCAAATGGAAAAAACACGAATTTACATCATCATTAATTAAACAAATATCCCGAAAATGAAACACGACTTAAAAGCAAAAAACATTTTAAAATCCGCAATGCTCTACTGCACCAAACCAAGGAACGATATCTTGAAAGTCCTCATCGTTGCAAAAACGCCTCTCACACAAAAACAAATAACCGAAAAGCTCGGAAAAAATCAGCACAACAAAACCACCATCTACAGAACACTCCGAACATTAGCTAAAAAAGACCTCGTCCACAAAGCTTACATCCACAAAAAGGCCTCGCATTTCGAACTCGCTGAAAACTGCGGGAAAACCAGGTGTCACCCACACTTCACCTGCTCGAACTGCGGAAAAACAATTTGCCTTACCGACATCTCTATGCCTCTCATAAAAGGACTGAAAAAAGGATTCGTCCTACAACGACAAAAACTCCAGTTGCTGGGACTCTGCCCTGACTGCTCATCATAAATTCCTGATGTTTTAAACCATATCCATAACACTCTTTTTGGAGATAAAAATTATGAAAAACTTCTTCTTCTCACTCCTCTTAATATCATTAATCCCTGCTATCGTTTTCTCTCAGGAAAATAAAATATCCTACTCCTTCGATACCACCTACCTCGGAGCTTACCTGGATAAAGGATTCGACGTCTTTGGACCGGGAAGTCACAGCGGAACAAAATCAAGCTTTAACATCCACGCACCACGCTCCGGAGTCGGCTTAAACATCACTAACTTCAGGGCCAATACAGGTGGATTTGAAAATAAACAAAAATTCAACTACGCAATATACTATCAGAACAAACTCTTCCAAAACAAAAAATACGCCACCGCTTACAAAATCAACTACTGCTTCCACCACTTCCCTGACCAGCCGAGAAACGCCGCTAATTCACAGGAAATAATATTAAATCTCGCCTGGCCAAAATTACTCCACACAAACTTCACTCCGCTATACAGCTTCTGTTACGAATACCCCGCCGGAAACAGCTATCAAAATCGAACTATCAGCGGTTGGGTTCACATCTTCGGCCTTGCTTACGAAGTGCCCGTAAAAAACTTCATTCCAGAGTTTAAAAAACAAATGCTAAACCTCTCCACATTGATTTTCTACAACGACGGTTTTGGTGGAAATAACATCGACCACGACTTCTCACATATGCTCCTCGGGGCATCTACGAAATTCCAAATCTCAAAAAACCTTGACCTCACTCCCGGCTTCTATTACCAATCTTCCTGGGATGACTCCGTAAATACCGAAGACGAATACTGGACAAGCTTAAAACTCTCTTACAAATTCTAAAACTACACAATCGCTTCATAATAACAAAAAAACAGCAATGTCCGGCATTTGCTATTTACATATATAAAAAAACCTTTTCCATTATAGACCCAAAGCCGAAAAACTGTTAAAATACCAAACTATGAACTTGTACCCGTTAAAATTCGAACCCATATTCAAACCGAAAATATGGGGCGGACAAAAACTCAAAGAAATCTTCAACAAAGACATCCCCACGGACGACGCAATCGGTGAAAGCTGGGAGCTTGCCGACCTGCCCGAAGACAAATCCACAATTCAAAACGGCCAATTCGCCGGCCAAACACTGCACGCACTATTAGAAAAATACCCTCTGGAAATCACCGGCAACCCCGATTATCAACCGCCCTTCCCACTGCTCATAAAATTCCTCGACACCGAAGATATCCTGAGCATTCAGGTACACCCAGACGAAAAAACCTGCAAAAAACTCGGAAAAGGCAACCCAAAAACCGAATGCTGGTATACCATCACCGCCAAACCAAACGCCGTAATCTATAAAGGACTCAAAAAAAACGTCACCAAACAACAATTCTCCGAAGCTGTTAAAGCCGGCTCTGTCGATAAACTCCTGAATAAATTCCCCGTCCAGCCGGACCAGTGTCACTTCCTGCCCGCCGGCACGCCTCACTCCATCGGACAGGGACTGCTCATCGCCGAAATACAGACGCCATCCGATACCACTTACCGCCTCTTCGACTTCAATAGAATCGACAAAAACGGAAAAAAAAGACAACTGCATATCGAAGACGCACTCCAAAGCATCAATTTCAACCAATCCGAAAATGACTTACCCGTTACCACCGTCGGACGGCTCGTCGACTGCCCTTACTTCAAAATCGATAAAGGACACCAGACAGAAAACTGCGAGCTCCTCCTCTCGCCGGACGAAATGAAAGTCCTGCTCTTCCTGACCGGCTTTGGAAAAATCATCAGCACCGGGGAAACCTCCGTCGATTTCAAAGCCGGCGATTGCTTCCTCCTACCCACAGTATATCAGGGATATATCAAATTCGAATCCGATACGAAATACCTCAAAATAACAATCTGATAAAACAAAATTTCATTAGTAAAGACCAAAACATAAAAAAACCGATAAAATACTAAAAGTCGCCTTCTCCGCTTCGCAGACGAATATTGGACTCTTTACCCATATTGTTCTATACTCTTTTTATGCCGAAAAAAGTCACAAACTTAATAAACCCCAAAAACACTAAAAAAACTTATCTGCTCCTCCTTTCAGCAGCAGCCGTCTTGTACATCGCAACCTGCGCCCCAGGCCCGCTCTGGCAGGACAGCGGAAGATACCAAATCCGCATCCTGCAAAACGACATCGAAGGAAATTTCGGACTCGCTCTCGCACATCCTCTCTACCACATCATTGGAATCGCCGTAAAACAAATCCCACTCGGCCAGCCCGCCTACAGAATCAACCTCATCTCCGCTATCGCAGGCGCCTTAACCGTTGCAAACTTATACCTGCTTCTAAGATTATGGCTCGGCTCAAATCTACCCGCTCTCATCGCCGCAATAACACTCGCTCTCTCTCATACACTCTGGAGGTTCTCAGCCATCGCTGAAACTTACACCCTCTACACCACCCTATTCTCCGCTGAACTGATTATGCTCCTGCAATTTACAAAAACAAAACGCCCGCTTTATCTCTACCTCCTGGCTCTCTTCAACGGACTCGCCATCGCAAACCATATGTGGGCCGTCATACCTCTCGCCTGCTACATCCTTTATCTCGCACTTTTAACATACAAAAAGCAAATAAAGCCCAAAAACCTCGCACTTATCATACTTATATGGCTCATCGCTGCCGCCCCATACGAATACCTCATAATAAAAAATATCTATAATACCGGACAAATCTCAAGCACCTTCGCCTCCGCTCTCTTCGGCAACTCCTGGAAAAACAGCGTCCTCAACACCTCACTCTCTTTCAAAATCATCACTGAAAACCTAATCCTCATTGCTTACAACTTCGCCACCTTTAACGGCCTGTTTTTCTTTGCCGGTCTGTTCTTAATCAACAAAAAAGCACCTTCGAAAAGCTTCAAAAACATCATTCTCACTATGCTCATACTCTTCTTACTCTTTGCCTTCAGATACAAAGTCCCCGACAGATACGCCTTCTTCATACCCTTCTACTTCCTCGCAGCACTGCTTATGGGCGTTGGCTTTGATTTCGTGATTACTCTTCCTAAGAAAAAAATAATCTCTTGCACCCTTTTCGCCCTCGCCCTTATGCCAATACCAATCTACTCCATTACTCCCTGGCTCGCAGAAAAACAAAACTTACAAATCAATACGAAAAGAACTATACCATTCCGAAACGATTATAAATGGTTCCTCGTTCCCTGGAAAAATAACTGCAGCGGACCTGAAAATTTCGCAAGTAAAGCACTCGATATACCTGAAAAAAACGCCGTAATCTACGCCGACACTACCACCGCTCCACCGCTTCTTTACCTGCAAATCGTAAAGGCAAAAAGAAAAGACATCGACATAATATCAGGATTTACAAAAAATAAATCTCTGCTGCCTTCAACCAAATCAGAATTAAAAACGCTTATGAAAAACAGACCTCTTTACGTCGTCTCACCCACCCCCGGCTACTGCCCGAAGTTACTTTTGGAACAGTGTGAATTTGAGAGAAACGGTCTCCTTTGGAAAGCGAAAGAAAAATAGAAAACAAAGCTTGATATGCATACAAAAATAAGTCCAGACAATCCGTATTCACCGAGCCGATGGGCGTTTGCATGGGAATATGTTCCTGAAAACTCGGCTGCACATCTGGATTTTGGATGCCATGACGGAAAATTTCTTAACTCCCTGAAGAAAAAAAACATCCAACGACTGGTTGGTGTGGACGTATCAAGACAGAGTATTAAAAATGGACGGAAACTTCTTCCACAATTGGAATTGATTACTATAGACCATGCCGGTAACATTCCATTTGACGATTCATCCTTCAGTTCCATAACACTATTAGACGTCCTTGAGCACATCTACGAACAATCTGAGTTATCCTCAGAGTTAAACCGGGTATTGAAAGACAAAGGTACACTGGTCGTTACAGTACCCGGAAAACATATTTTCTCCTTCTTAGATATGGGAAATCTCAAATTCCGCTTCCCGAGAATGCACCGCTGGTATTACTCTCGAAAGCATTCCCTAAAAGAATATGAAGATAGATACGTCTCGAACCCGGAGGGGTTAATTGGCGACATTTCAGCCAAAAAACACTGGCATGAGCATTTTACCAGAGAAAAGCTTGAAAAACTGCTGACAGAATCGGGCTTTTCTGTAACGGATTTCGACGGGACCGGATTCTTCAGTAGAGTAATTAATAATTTGGATTATTTACTTAAGTGGGCCAGGCCGGTTCATAAACTCTTGGAGCTGCTCAAAAATTTAGACGCAAAACTGTTCGAGTCAACGAATCTATTTTGTGTAGCTGAAAAACAGTCCCCTAAACCTGATAATTAACTATAATAGAAACTGCCACTTCCTTTTCTCACCCATACCGCTTCTCTAAAACCAATGCCAAAAATGAAAAAACAAAACACTGCACACGACAATCATCATCCCTCCTTTTGAATCGCACCACGCAGCCCTTTCATCTTCAAATACCCCTTCTTCCAAACTATAATCCCTGATACTGAAAAAACCAAAACATATACAACCGCAGCATACCACGTCCTTATCTGGCTCATTAGCAAACCAATCAGCACATATATACCTGCAAGAAAATAAGAAATCGTAACTGTCCTGTGCAATCCTATACCTCTGTCCATCATCTGGTCGTAAATATGACCCCTGTCAGAGACAAACAACGGACGACCATTCAACAAACGCCGAACCAACGCCACTGCCGTATCAAGTATCGGCAAACCAAATACCACTATCGATGCAAGCCACCAGCGAGGGGTTTGCTCGGCAAAAAGCATCATCAACGACGCTATTACAAAACCCAAAAGCATACTGCCTGCATCACCCATAAATATCTTCGCCGGATGACGGTTAAACGGCAAAAAACCAAATACGCCACCTACTAAGCCAAGACAAATGATTATCCGAACCGGGTCATCTATCTCACTGAACTCCCACGTCGCAAGATGAATAGACAACAAAAGCATACCTATCGCAATAATCGCCGTTACACCAGCACAAAGTCCGTCAAGACCGTCAAGCAAATTCAGCGAATTCGTCGCACCAACAACAAACATTACTACTATTGACATCTCCAATAACTTCTGAAATATTCCCGTTATCGGCAAGTGCAAATAACCAGACAGAAAATCAAGATTCGGCATAATCCCGACAAAAATCAAAACAACCGCCGCCGCCACCTGACCAAAAATCTTCCACCCCGGAGTTATCTCGAATATATCATCCGTTACACCCACTAAACAAGCTATCCCGCTACCTGCAAGAACACCTAAGAGCAGCTTCAGCTTACCACTGAAAAATTCATCCCCGCCCAAAACCGCTATGCCCGCAAATATTCCTATCACAAGACCTATTGATATCCCTATACCACCCAGATATGCTATCGGAACTTTATGTGTCTTGACCGTATCATCCGGCTTATCCATTATCCCGAACTTAAGAGCTATTCGCTTGCACAAGGCCGTCGCAATAAGAGAGCCGACAAAAGAAAATATCAAAACAGGCCAAAATTGAAACAACCAGCTAATCGGCCGATTAGGACCTATTATGTTCTCAAATATCATCGTTAAAATCTCACCTCAAAGATATCATTCGAACCAAACCTCGTCGTCATAACGAAGCATCACCAACCCGTCTTTGAACCCGCCAAATTCTATCATCGCCTTCTCACCGGACAATTCCTGCAGCATCCACTTCGGAAAATCTGCCCCAGACTTAATCGACAACGGAACACCGCCACCAAACCGAGGATTTATCTCGATAAACTTCAGTTCACCGCCGCCTGTAACAAATAATTGTAATGTGATAACCCCTGGCCCCGCACCCAAAAACTCGACCAGCCTCTTGCCCGCCTCCATTATACGCACATCTTTCACTATCTGAGACTTACTCACCTCACCCGCACGAACCTCTATCCGCCTCCGTGGAACAACGCACCGAACCTGCATATCAAAATCCACATATACATCGCACGTATATTCCTCTCCTTCGATATACTCCTGAACAATGCAGTTCGGCATCCGCTTCCCGTAAAACTCGAGCTCCTCGCGACTCTTAACCACCGCATTACCGCGACTTGCACAACCGTCCCAAGGCTTCAGAAAACAAGGCCATTCCAATCCCTCACGCAAAACCGCCTCATCATAACTCATCGTCTGCGCCGTCCCGAATTTATGCTCGCACAAAAACTCATAACTCTTACGCTTATCCTGGCATACCTCCACCACCGCCGGCTCAGACACTATTACCGTGCACCCCCTCTCGGAAAACTCCCCCTTATGCCTCGATAAAACCAGAAGGTCCGTATCTATGGTCGGCACTATCATCTGAACACTATTCTCACGAACAATGGACAATATATCCTGGATATAATCCGCATCCTCGATAGGCCGAACCAAAAAACCCTCATCGCATTCCTGAAAACCCGAATTCAGCTCCGTCAGCTCACTGCCGTAAAAATACGCCTCTATATTCAGCTCCACCGCCGCTCGACGAAAACTGCGAAGAAGCGACACTCGCCTGCCGATACACGTAAACAGAACGTTAATCCTTTTCCCATTCCCATTTGCCATAATTCCACCGAAATATTATCGACTCATTTTCTTCATATTCTACTATCCCCCTCCTCCTATGTCCAGAACTTATCCCCCCGCAGACGAACCCACTGTCCCCTATACGCTACCCGCTATTTTTTCACCGAAGGCGAACCGCTTGGAGGCTGTTTTTATCTTTTATGCTTAGCCCCCGAGACCTGCCTCGGGGGTTCTTCCGTTGCTTTGCCACCAACACGGCAATCTCAAAAATATTTAGCCTGCGGTTTTACCGCAGGTTTCTATTCGGTTAATTAGTGCGGGATTTGAAATCTGCTATTTGTTATTTGGGATTTAAAGTGTAACGTCCCGTCGGTTGCCGTAAATCTTTTACAAAAAATCCAATACTTTGTTTAGCAGTCGCCGTCCCGGCGACTCTTTATCATCCCACCCGTCATTGCGAGCGCAGCGCGGCAATCTTAATCCAAACTTAAAAGCGCAAGCTAACAAGATTCGCCGAAGCCAAACCGAAGGCGAACGGAGTCGAACGAATCTGGCCTCCCCCTGTCATCCTGAGCGCAGTCGAAGGATCTGGCCTCCCCGCTGTCATCCTGAGCACAACCGAAGGATCTGGCCTCCCCCTTGTCATCCTGAGCGCAGCCGAAGGATCTGGCCTCCCCCTGTCATCCTGAGCGCAGCCGAAGGATCTGGCCTCCCCTTTGTCATCCTGAGCGGAGTTCGCCGAAGGCGAATGGAGTCGAATGGATCCCCCTGTCATCCTGAGCGCAGCCAAAGGATCTGACCTCCTTCTGTCATCCTGAGCGCAGCCGAAGGATCTGGCCTCCCCTTTGTCATCCTGAGCGCAGCCGAAGGACCTGGCCTCCCCCTTGTCATCCTGAGCGCAGCCAAAGGATCTGGCCTCCCCCTTGTCATCCTGAGCGGAGTTCGCCGAAGGCGAATGGAGTCGAATGGATCTGGCCTGCGAACATAATTTGCCTCTACTTTCGATACTCCCCCGCCTGCCCTCGAACGTTTCTGTCGCGGGTCATTCCTGCGCAGATTTGTCATTCCTGCAAAAGCAGGAATCCACGCGAGATACGCTTCACGAGATACGAAATACGAAAGTGTTTGGCGGATGCTTTTGATTCTCCCGGTTGATGGATTACCTTTCTTACCCAACTCAAGAGAGACATGGAGCCATTCGTAGTATGTTGATGACAAGGCCTTGTGTGGGCCCTAATCTCCAGCCAAACCATACACCCGCAATCTGGACTTGGCTTCATCTCGCACCATAGATACTTTTTGGTCTTCAGAGAGTGGGCCTTCGCTCTCCTCGCGTCTGTAGAATCTTTTGAGAAACTCATCAAGTTCTTGGCAAGTCTGAATATATAGACCGTTCTTGCCCAGTAATTCAGAACCAAGGACTTCTTTGATTCCGAAGGCGATCTGCTCGTTTATCCCGTTTGGCCCAAACACCAGTGTGTCCAAGTTCTTTTTTAGAAGAGCAGTCTCAAGGCCTTCGTCCTCTGCCGGAAGTCTTCCGAGCGACGTTCGCAATGCTTCCCCATGACGCCGAATATCAGCCACCAGACGCAGATTTGTGGAGTGGTTCAGAACGTGCGGCAAGACAGCCATTTCGATAAATGCTGGCTCGCCCAAAAGGGTATCTTCGCTTGCTTCGATCCACGCTGTCACGGGCTGGTTGCTTCGCGGGGCGTAGTAGATGCCCATCTGTTGAGGGGCCTGCTTTTTTTTGCTTTTCGTAAAGTTCCTGAATGCTTGGAGCAGGCGCCGTCCCATTTCCATTTCAGCCTCTTTCCCAAGGACGCTTCTATTCACTGGCAGCTCAACATTATCTAAACAGTAGATAACTGTCTTTGCCAACATAGTTATCAGTTCTTTCTGAGCATTGGGGTCCTCTAATTGTTTTAATTGGGACATTCTGTGCTCGTCCAGGTTTTCCTCAAAGGTGTTATAATGGAACCGGTTCAGGCTCTCCTTGTATGGCGGGAAGGCGGACGTCCGATATGTGATGACTGGCCCCACGATTGCAAGCAGAATGGCCGTAGCAAACCCAATCCAAGCTACCTTCTCCGTAGTCGGCATTTTCCTGTCTTCCGTTGGTTCAGTCATTTGTTTACCTCCCAGACTTATTAGGGACACCCACCTATTTTGCAGACTAACTCAGCTTTTTCAGCAATCTTATTATGTCGTACCGTGCTTTACAAAATTCAACACACGTTTTACAAATCCCAAAAGTTCATTGTCATTTATCTGTTCTGTTTCCCAAGCAGGATTAGTATCATGATGAAATTTATTAGCATATTCCGTTATATCTCTTAATTCGCGCAAATCAACATCAAGCATAATTGGCTGATCATTTTCCAAAATATTTTTTACACGATTTTGAAAATTTCCAAGCAAGGTCCCTGGAGGGCAATACTCAGGAAATGTAATTCGTAAATATTTTTCCATAACGGGCCTAAGATACTGCGCAATATACCTTTTATTTTGGGTATCCTCATTGACATAATCTCTTAGAGCTTTGTGACGCTTGTCATATTCAGTAAGTGCATCAGATGTTGCATCCCATAACGCTATGCTCGAAGTGTTATTAGGGCCTCGTAACATTTTCAACGCGGTTGTGTTACCTTTATCAGAGTGCTCCCAAATATCACATAAAAAAGCCCTTAAATGGCACAAAACAATTACCTGTTTGCTGGAAGAGACTAAATTTCTGATATTTTGAACTGTTGTGATAGTACGTCCATTATCAAGGCTTGAAATAGGATCGTCAAGCACGATAATTGAATTATTTAGATTGGGTTCATTTTCAAGAGAAGCAAAAAAGAAAGCCAGTGCAAGTGTATTACGGTCACCAGCACTCAAAGTATTTTTAAGGCAAGGCAAAGAAAAGGTATTATCTTGACTCGCCAAGGGTACTACATGGTCATTAATAATTAAATGATATGTTGTACTTGGAAGGCCAGCTGCATTAGAAGATTGCAATTCTCCAATTCTGAAATCTGCTCCAAATAATTCTAATTGTGTATTTAAAGAAGTATGATATTGTGGAAAAACAGTTTGCCTATGATTATCTAAAGCTAATCGTGCTGTTTCTTTTTGTCCTTCCAAATCAGTTTTCTGAACCGTTTCTGATGGATACTGATTACATAGATCCTTTAACTCATCAGAATATCTTGATTGAGTTGCTTTTATTTTGTTCAACTCAGTCCTTACATTTTGTAGGTTACCAGAATCTGCCGAGGTTTTTATTTTAGTTATTTTATTATTTAAGTTAATTAAAGATTTAATTTGCTCTTGAACTCTGCTAATAATGGAAATATATTTTTCAATTTTTTCTTTACCATCAACCGTTAAATTTACTGGATTAAGTGGAGAAGACTTTTTCGCTCTCAGTGAAGAAAGAATTTCATCTCGCGCTTCCTGCCAAGTAGCAGAGATATCAGCCCACTCTATATTTATTTCAGGAAGCTCAACAAATTGTTTCCAGAATCTATGCAAGTCAATCAGTTCGTTTACATCTTCTTGCTTTGATGATAATTGGTCACCGCTAAAATTTGTTGTATATTGAGTTATTTGTGATGCGATATCTTGATTTAATTTTTTATATGCTTCACCAAAATAAGCTCTATACACGTCAATTAAATCAACACCACCAATATTTTGACCACAGAAAGGACATTTTTCGGATTCTGTACCTTCATTTATAATTCTTTTCATGCCACCTGATACCCATTCTTCCGCCTGATTTCCTATCAAGGAAAAATGCTCTCTGACTTTTTGAACAGCAGTTTCATTTACATCAGACAACTCGCGTAACAAAATATCTTCTAGCGTTAAGATGTTAATAATGGGAAAAGATATTATCGAGAAAAGAGGTTTTTGTGAAATAATACCTGCTTGAGCTATAGCATCATACTCTTTCTGCTTTTCTTTTATAACATGTCCTATGTTTTCGATTGTTGGCAGTTTACAGAAAGTATCAATATCCAATCCAAACCGTTTATCATAAGGTATCTGATTCGAAGTTTGTCTTATTTTGAGGTTGCATTCACTGATTTTCTGGGCAAGCTCATCGACCCTTCTGGCTAATGACACTCCCCCGTGACCAAGAATAACCTCATGTAAACTTTGTCTGTGATTCGCTGTTATTTCAAGGCCTGAATAAACGTTCTGAGTTACAAATTCATCATCATATATAAAAATTTCGTCGAAACAGTGATTCCAACTACCATCTTGCAATATTGCATTCCCATTTACACCTTCAATATTGAGTATAATATGGGGGTCATTTGAAGCCCCTAATCTTTTTCTTCCCATAAGTATATTAGCATCGTTATTTGCCAATGAAGATAAGATAGCAGACAGAGTGGTTTTTCCTCGCCCATTTTCCGCATAAATAAGGACTAATTTTTTGAGGTCGCTCAAATCACTAAAAGAGTCGAAACAACCTATATTTCTTATTAGATTAATTTCCTTTAACATTGCTTTTCCTTTTCACTAATACACAATAACGAAAACTGCAATTAAATCAACTGAAAAAATCCACACTCAAGAAATTAGAACATCCTCAACTTTTCAAATAATCCAATGAAATTTCCACTTCCGTAAGTGTAATTTATAATTATACTTTTCTCTTATATATCTGCAATCCAAAAAATCCCCGTCCTTTGCTTTTTAAATATGATGCTGGCTTTACAAAAAGTCATGTAAATGACTTGTGGACGATGCCTAAAATCAGCGATAAAGCTTGCTTTAAAAGATGATTTTGCCGAGTACACTAAGCCAGCTAATTCTCTTTTTCCTCTGAGCCCTCTGTGGCTGATTGTTGGTCTCTTTCGTGCCTTTGTGCCTTCGTGGTGAATTTTCGTGTTTATTCGTGTTAATTTGTGGCTAAAACTGCAAATTTCAACCACTTTCTGTACATTTTGGGTCACTTCTGGCTTTTTACCGTCCTCTATAGTCAGGTAAGGAATTTCGTCAGCTGGTTTTGGGAAGGTTACATAAAGTAACCTGTGGATGAGGGCAATGCCTGGTGAAAAGCTCGCTTTGAAAAACAGGGCTTGCCG
>JAUVVQ010000077.1 GCA_030604525.1 Phycisphaerae bacterium
AAGAAACTTCAAGTCTATAAATGTATGGTGTGTGGCAACATTGTGGAAGTGCTTCACGGTGGTGCCGGTGAATTGGTTTGCTGTGGTCAGCCGATGAAGAACCTTGCTGCGAAAACAGCCGACGAGGGTAAAGAAAAGCATGTGCCCGTAATCGAAAAAATCGATAGCGGCTACAAGGTGAAAGTCGGCAGTGTTCCTCATCCTATGGAAGAGAAACACTATATCGAGTGGATTGAGCTGCTCGCGGATGGCAAAGCATATCGGCAGTTTCTCACCCCTGGCGACGCACCTGAAGCGATATTTAACCTGAAGGCAAATACAGTTACCGCACGAGAGCACTGCAATATTCATGGACTGTGGGAAGGACAGTAGAGATGCTTAACAAAAAAATGAATGAAGCTCTAAACGAGCAGATTGAAGAAGAATCGTCCGCTGATGAAATAGTGCAACAACTGAAAATGATGGAAAACACACCAGGTGGGATGTTTATGCTCGACCGTGAATTAGGACAGCGAGTGTTTACACCACCTGCAACAGAAGGAGAATGACAATGAGTATTACCTTTAATGCCTTTGAAATCTTTGAAATGGCAGAACAGATTGAAAGAAACGGTATAAAGTTCTATCGTAAAGCGGCAGAAGGAATCTCTGACCGGGATGTACGCCAAATGCTGTTGGACCTTGCCGTTATGGAAGCCGAGCACGAAGAAACTTTCGCCGGAATGAGAAAACAACTTTCAGACGAGGAACGGGAATTAAGGGTCTTTGACCCCGACAACGAAATAGCTTTGTACTTGCAGGCGATGGCCAACGGCCACGTCTTTGACCCCAAATATGACCCGAGCGGGCAGCTGACAGGAACCGAAAGCGTAGAGGATATTCTGAAATTGGCTATCGGCGCCGAAAAGGATTCCATCGTTTTCTATCTCGGCCTGAAGGATTTCGTATCTGTCAAAGCCGGCAAGGATAAGGTCGAGGCGATTATAAAAGAAGAGATGGGGCACATTGCTATCTTGAACCGGAAGATGACGACTTCGAAATAGTTAAGGAGGCTTCGGAGCGGTTACCGCAGCCTAACTGCGCGGGAGATGCAGATGTTGGATTTAGAGTCACTGTTCAAACTAAGTTACGGTATGTGTATAGTCAGCTCGAAAAAAAATGACAGAGTCAGTGGCTGTATTGTAAATACCGTCTTTCAACTGACACCCGAGCCGCTAATGGTAGCAGCCAGCATCAACAGACAGTGTTTAACCCACGAATACATTACCGACAGCAAGCTCCTTACCGTCTCTATTCTCTCTCAAGGAGCGCCGATGTCTTTTATCGGTGACTTTGGATTTAAGTCCGGCAGAAATATAGACAAATTCGGGCAGGTAAGTTACAAGATAGGTCAGACCGGCGTGCCAATAATTTTGGATAATACCGTAGCTTTTCTCGAGGCCGAAGTTACCGAAAGCATTGATGTTATAACACACACGTTATTTATTGCAAAAATTGTGGCCTGCGAAACGCTTGATGAAGACGCAGAACCTATGACATATGATTATTATCGTGATATAAAACACGGCAGGACGCCCAAAACCGCTGCAACGTACATCAAAGTAAAACCAAAGGCGAAGTTGAAAGAAGGAGTAAAAAATATGAAGAAATACAAGTGTCTTATGTGTGGATATATTTACGACCCCGCTATAGGTGACCCCGACAATGGTGTGGAAGCTGGTACTGCTTTTGAAGATTTGCCGGATGGTTGGGTCTGTCCAGAGTGTGGTGCCGGCAAAGATGAATTTGAACCCCTTGAAGATTAAATCCTGCCGCTGAAAAACTATGGATTTTGCTCCTGGCTATTTAGCGTATAGGAGGCAGTTACTATGGAAAAAATTCAGCCATCTTTAAGCCCCC
Source organism: Phycisphaerae bacterium (assembly GCA_030604525.1). Taxonomy (GTDB): domain Bacteria; phylum Planctomycetota; class Phycisphaerae; order Sedimentisphaerales; family Anaerobacaceae; genus JAUVVQ01. Next base: position 1,899 of record JAUVVQ010000077.1, read on the forward strand.
AGGATATTGTTTGTGCCGAAGCAGCAGCCCAACCAAATGCTATGGTCGTCTTTGGTGCCTCCGGCGACCTAACTCGTAGAAAACTGCTTGTGAGTATCTTTCGGATTTTTACACAGGATTTGCTTGACGAAAAGTTTTATCTGTTAGGTTGTGGTCGAAAAAAACTCACAGATGAAGATTTCCGAAAAACTGCGCAACAGGCGATACGAGGAAATGCCAGCGATGTATCAGCAAAAGATTTGAATGCTTTTGCAGAAAAGCTCTACTACGTGGATGGCGATTACAATGATGCTGCGTTTTATGAAAGTATCAAAGCCAGACTCGTCCAATTGGATAAAAAACACAAGATTGATGGCTGTCGTATTTTTTACCTCGCTGTTCCGCCGTTTCTATACAGCCCAATAGTGGAACATCTTGGCTTGTCAACCTTGTCCTGCATCAATGGGCCTGATTCGAAGCAGCGGGTCAGATTAATTGTTGAAAAGCCCTTTGGCAGAGATTTGCAAAGTGCAGCCGAGCTGAATGATAAAATCCGCCGATGTTTTGATGAGTCGCAAATATATCGCATCGACCATTATCTGGGCAAAGAGACCGTTCAAAACATTTTGATGTTTCGTTTTGCAAACGCTATTTTTGAACCTGTGTGGAACCGCAATTATATTGACCACGTTCAGATTACGATAGCCGAATCGATAGGTGTTGAGCATCGCGGGAGCTATTATGATAAATCCGGTGCACTTCGGGATATATTTCAAAATCATATGCTTCAAATGCTCGCTTTGGTTGCAATGGAGCCTCCGGCGTCATTCGAGGCAGACCGTATACGTGACGAAAAGGTTAAACTTTTACGTTCGATTCGCCCCTTTAACTCGAATGAGCTGAATAGCTTGATTGTGCGGGGTCAGTATGGCCCAGGGTTGATAAACGGTAAGCAAGTTGTCGGCTACCGAGCCGAACCTGAGATAAACCCACAATCTAAAACCGAAACTTTCGTTGCTGCAAAGTTGTTTATGGATAATTGGCGATGGAAAGGTGTTCCTTTTTATCTGCGAACCGGCAAAAGGCTTGCAAGTAAAGATACCGAGATTGCTATCATTTTCAAAAAAGTTCCTCATTCGATGTTTATCTCTGCCGGCTTGGAGGATATGCCTGCAAATGTTCTTGTCTTGCAGATTCAGCCTGAGGAAGGGATTTCGCTGAGCTTTCAGGCGAAGCGGCCCGGCTCGAAGATTTGTATGAGTACGCTCAATATGAATTTTAATTACAAAAGCATTTTCCTGGTTGATATGCCTGAGGCTTACCAGAGGTTGCTTCTCGACTGTATGGTCGGTGACCGAACGCTTTTTAACAGGTATGACGGCGTGGAAGTTTCCTGGCAGTTATTAACGCCGGTGCTCGAAGCCTGGCAAAATGAGACTTTAGCACCCTGCGAGTACGCAGCTGGCAGCGAAAGCTTCCCTGAAGTTGATAAACTTATTGAATCTGACGGCCGAAAGTGGCGAAAACTCGCAGAAATTTAACGATGTTACTGCCAAAGGATAGAGATATGAACATATTTGAATTTGCTATGGAGAAAGAAAAATATAGTGAGGATTACTATCGCCAACTGGCTGGTAAATCAAACAATAAAGGCCTTGAGACGGTGTTTAATATGTTAGCTGATGAAGAGGCAAAACATTATAAAATTGTTTCAGATATGAAAGAAAATGTTGCTCCTGATTTGGCTGAGACGACTGTCCTCTCGGATGCCAAAGACATTTTCGCAAAAATGCGGGAATCTACTCAGGACTTTAATTTTGATATCAGCCAAACCGAGCTTTATAGAAAAGCTCAGAATATTGAGAAACAAAGCCAGGATTTTTACCTGGAAAAAGCCAATGAGGTGGAGAAAACCCAGAAAGAAATTTTTCTAAAATTGGCTGACCAGGAGAAAAAGCACTATTTTCTGCTTGAGAGCATAATTGATTTTGTATCGAGACCCCAGACTTGGCTTGAAAATGCCGAGTGGTACCATTTGGACGAATACTGAAGGGACCCCAAACGCAACAAAGGGCGTTTGGGAACCCAATAATATAATTGAGAAATTCAAAAGTGCAAATTAAGAATGTACTTGAAAAACTGTATGACAAGTACAATCATCGCAAGTTTATAAAACCAGACCCGCTGCAGTTTGTGTATCACTATTCTAATCCGGCAGATATGGAGATTGCCGCACTTTTGGCTGCTGAGCTTGCTTACGGCAGAGTTCAACAAATCCAAAAAAGTCTAACCGACCTGTTAGGACGTATGGGAGCCAGTCCCTTTGAGTTTGTCCTAAACTTTGATAAGCAAAAAAGACGGAAGCTAAAAAATTTCAAGCATCGCTTCACGTCTGGAGATTCTTTGTCGGATTTGCTGGAATTATTAAAGAAGGTTTTGAGCCAATATGGCAGTATCCAGGAGTTTTTCGTTCAGGGCTACAATCCAGGCGATAAGAATATCATTGCCGCATTGTCGAAATTTTGCGATTCGCTTTTGGATATGTATGCCAAAACCCATAATGAGCCTGTCCCGAGGCAGTTAAGCTATTTGCTGCCCCGACCGGCAGGGGGCAGTGTCTGTAAAAGGCTGAACCTTTTCCTGCGTTGGATGGTACGTAATGATGAGGTTGATGCAGGGTTATGGAAATCGGTTGATAAAGCTAAGCTGATTGTGCCGGTAGATGTACATATGGGCAGGTTGTGCAGGATTTTAGGGTTTCACGGCCGAAAAATAATTTCTTTATCAACCGCGGTAAAAATAACAGAATGTTTTGCTG
>JAUVVQ010000028.1 GCA_030604525.1 Phycisphaerae bacterium
CAACAGACTCCGTTCTTCCTCTGAAAGCTGAACAATGTATTTTTTGACCATGATAAATCTCCATGATAATTTAACCATAGAGAATTATCGGCAATACCCACCCAAATCTTTAACCGTGACAAAGCAATAGTCTGTTTTTACGGGTGTGAAGTAATACCTGCGGCTTACTCAAATTGAATTGCAACTCCAACAGTTGCGTCTTTCAGCATATTACGACGTTCTACTCTTACAACTTTTCCGCTTTTGATTCGAGCGAACTGTCCCTTCCTTTTGGCAAGAGTTTGTGTACGTGGGAAATTTAATTCGACAAGGTGTCCGGTTCTTATCGGCGTAGTAAGGGGGACGGTGGCAAAAACTCCTGTTTTGCTGACGTTAAAAGTTTTGCCGTTTATAAACCGTTTCAACTCAGGCATCCAGATGCTCACAGGCCATGAAAGTTCAGTTCTTACATCTTTTCGTTGCTCGACTGATGTTTCCATAAGATTACTCCTATAAATTATCGTTCCATCATAACTTATAGAAGAGTATCGGCAATGTTAATTTAGGTAGATTAGGCCAAATAGGTGGTTTTTGGATTATTTTTAAAAAAAACTTTTATAACCCTTTGAGATGATTAAATTGGAAGTTTTTATCGGTCGTGTTATTTAAAAAAACGGTCGGGAGGATTTAAGTTAATTTTGTGATGTGTACCAGCTATCTGGTTTTTAATAGGCGCTGTCACATTTAGTTTCTTGCTGTTTAAGATTATTTGTTGTAGTAATATTTGCAATGGAGACAGAACTTTTTAAAATTGATTCCTCAAAACCTGAAGAGGGCAAAATAGATAAAGCGGCACGTTTAATAGAGGCCGGCGGTTTTGCAGCTTTTCCGACAGAGACGGTATATGGGATAGGTTCTCGTGTAGCCGCTGAAACATTGCGAAAACTTAATGAGATAAAGGGCAGAAGTGTCGGCAAATATTATACGTTACATATAGGAAAAAAGTCAGAGGTTGTTAAGTATGTGCCTTGCTTAGGTTTAAAGGCAGAGAAATTGATTGAGAATTGCTGGCCGGGACCGCTTACGATAGTTTTTGAATTAGACCAGAAAGATATTAGAAAAGCAAAGGAGCGGTTGGAAAGCCAGGTATTTGACAGCTTATATAATGATAATACGATAGGGATTCGGTGTCCGGATAACAAAATAGCTGCGATGCTGCTTTCCGAGGTGCGATGTCCCGTTGTTGCTCCCAGTGCCAATTTAACCGGCAGGGAACCTGCTGTGAGTGCTGCTCAAGTCTTGTCGTATTTCTCCGGAAAGATTGATTTGGTTTTAGAGGGAGCTGGCTGTCAATATAACAAGAGCAGTACGGTTGTGAAAGTCAGAGCGGGTAAATTAGAGCTTTTGCGTGAAGGTGTTTTATCGCTGGAGGAGCTGGTGCAGGCCAGCGGAGTTCAGGTTTTGTTTGTCTGTACGGGTAATACCTGCAGAAGCCCTATGGCAGAGGGGATGTTTAAAAAGTTTCTGTCTGAAAAATTAGATTGTGAGGTTGACGAGCTTCCTGAAATGGGTTATAAGATATTGTCAGCCGGCATTATGAATACTTCAGGTATTCCCGCAAGTGATAGCTCCGTATCAGTCTGTGCCGGGCAGGGGATTGATATAAGTGGTCATAAAAACAGGGCTTTGAGCAAGGGACTTATTTCAGAGAGTGATTTAATATTCGGGTTGAGCTGGGAGCATTGTCAGAGGGTGCTTCAGATAAGCCCGGAAGCTTCGGATAAGTGTATGTTATTGGCTGAAGATAAGAGTATTCCCGATCCTATAGGACAGTCTGATGAAGTTTATGAATTGTGTGCCAAGCAGATAGATGAAGTGATAAGAAAAAGGATAAATGAGATAAAGTTATGAAAATAGCGGTAGGAAGCGACCATAGGGGATTTGAGTTAAAAGAACAGGTGAAATCCATAGTTAGTCAATTAGGTCATGAGTGCGTGGATGTCGGCACCGGTGATGCCAATCCTGTGGATTATCCTGATTTAGCTTATCGGGCAGCGAAGGCGGTGTCTCAAAAGAAGGCGGACAGAGCTATATTGGCTTGCGCAACGGGGATTGGGATGTGTATAACTGCTAATAAGATAAAGGGGATACGGGCGGCGTTGTGTCATGATGACCTGACGGCTCGTATTTCCCGTGACCATAATGATGCTAATGTACTTTGCATATCGGGTGACCAAATGGGGTATGTGCTTCTTCGTAAAATAATTGAAGTATGGCTTAGCACGGAATTCAGCGGGGGCAGACACGAGCGCCGTGTGAAGAAAATACAAGCGATAGAAGAGGGCAGGAATCCGGAAGAAGTCAAGAATGGCTGAGTGAATATTGTCTTTGTGTGAGATTGTTTTTAGTCAGCTCCTGAATTTTCGATTTGCATATAGAGCGCGAATTTTCTGTATGGGCATCTCTTTGTTTATGAGCGATTCCGGCCTCTGATTTTGTCTTTAGAAATAGGTTGGGGTAATGAGTGTATGATTAGCTTGACAGTGTGATGCAGCGGGCGTATTATTTACAGCTAAGCAAAGGTTTTTTGGAGTGGATAAAATGAGTAAACAAAAGAAGAACTGGGAGCAAAGGTTATCGGGGACACCTGATAAGCTGACCGTAGCTTTTGTAGAATCGCTTTCTTTGGATAAGAGATTATATAAATACGACATTGCTGGTTCCGCAGCCCATGCGGAGATGCTGGTTGAGCAAAATCTTATAAGCAAATCTGAATTGAAGGAGATCAAAAAAGGCCTGAGCGAGATAAGGGACGAAATGTCTTCAGGTAAATTTAAGTTTGATAAAGAGCTTGAAGACATTCATATGGTTATTGAAGACGCTTTGATAAAGAAGATTGGCGAGCCGGGCAAAAAGCTTCATACCGGCAGAAGTCGGAACGACCAGGTGTCAACGGATATTCGTCTTTGGATGCGTGATGAGATAGAATTGCTGGTGAAAAAACTGACGTCGCTTGAGAAATCCCTTGTTGAATTAGCAGGTAAGCACGCCGGAGATGTGATGCCCGGCTTTACTCATCTTCAGCATGCTCAACCGGTCGTTGTTGGCAGTTATCTTTTGAGCTTTGTAGAAAGATTCGAGCGGGATATAGTTCGGCTTAATAATTGCAGCCGGCCTGTTAATGTCAGCCCGCTGGGAAGCGGGGCGTTGGCAGGTTCCACTTTGCGCCTGGACAGGAAAAGCACCGCGGAGAAATTGGGTTTTAAAGATATTTCTCGAAATAGTATTGATGCTGTCAGCGACAGGGATTTTTGCGCGGAATTTATTTTTGATTGTGCGCTTATTGCGACGCATTTGTCCCAGTTGGCAGAGGACTGGATAATATATTCCTCTGAAGAGTTTGGTTTTTTACGGCTCGATGATTCGTTTTGTACATCTTCCAGTATGATGCCCCAGAAGCGGAATCCTGATTTGCTGGAGCTTATACGTTCCAGGACCGGGAGAGTGTATGGTTCGTTGATGGGGATTCTTACTGTTCTTAAAGCCCAGCCGACGGGTTATAATCGGGATTTGCAGGAGGATAAGTTCCATATATTCACTGCATCGGATATGATTGATTCATCTATCGAAGCAGCCGCTGCGATTGTTTCCGGGACTACGTTTAATACGGAGAAGTTAGCAGCTAATCTGGATAAAGGTTTCCTGGATGCGACGGCTTTGGCTGAATATCTTGTGAATAAGGGAGTTCCTTTCCGGCAGGCACACGGGATTGTCGGTAGTATTGTAAATTTTTGTGAGGAGCAGAATAAAGGTCTTTCTGAACTTAGCTTAGATGAATTTAAAGCATATTCAGAGGCGGTTGAGACAGATGTTTATGAGAATCTTGGTTCTGAGAAAGTGGCGCGGAACTATATTACAGAAGGGGCTGCCGGTCAGCAGCAGACAGAACAAAGAGTCTCTTATTGGCGAGAGCAGTTGTCAGAGCGATGAGTACCAGAGAAGATGCGATAGTAAAATGGTTTGCGAGCCGAAGTGATTCATCGAGGCAGGATTTCCCGATTGGTATCGGTGATGATATGGCCCAGGTGTATTTGGGGGCTGATAAATCAGTTCTTGTTACGACTGATATATTATCTGATGGGGTTCATTTTGACCTAAAAAAAACGGGGCTGGAACAGGTCGGATACAAGGCGATAGCTGTGAGTTTGAGCGACTGTGCAGCAATGGCCTCTGTTCCTGTCGGGGCTGTAGTAAGCGTTGTAATGCCCAGGGGATATGGAAAAAAAGAGTTAAAAGAACTTCATAACGGCATCGTTAAATCGGCCAAGAAATTTGGATGCCAGCTTATAGGCGGTGACATCACCTGCTGGCGCGGGGATGGGCCTTTTGTGATAAACGTGGCGATGTTGAGCAGACCGGCGGGCGGCAAACCAATAGAACGTTCGGGCGCTAAGGTTGGAGACTACATCTGTGTTACTGGGGAGCTTGGCGGTTCGGATGCAGGCAGGCATCTGAGCTTTGAGCCGAGGGTAAAAGAAGCGATACAGATTAGCCGGATGGCACATATTAATTCAATGATTGATATAAGTGACGGCTTAAGCAGTGATTTGAATCGTATTTGCAGCTCCAGTGGTGTCGGGGCAATTATAGAAGCAAAGCGGATTCCGATATCGCAGGCGGCTCAACAGAAAAAAAAACCGCTTGCTTCAGCATTAAATGACGGTGAGGATTTTGAATTGCTTTTTACGCTCCCCGGGAAAGAATGCGAGGGGCTTCTTAGCCGGTGGAAAGGGGAAATAGGGCTTACGAGAATAGGCCAGATTACTGACAGATGCAAAATGCAGATAAAATTACGAGACGGCCGATTGAATGAGTTGAAAATTGAAGGTTATGACCATTTAAGTTGAATTATTATTTAGTGTTTATTCGTTATGAAGTATGAATTTATTTCCAATTCCCCAAAGGATACTATTGAGTTCGGTAACAGGTTCGGTAAGCAATTAAAGGGGGGAGAGGTGGTAGCTATCAGCGGCGATTTGGGCAGCGGTAAGACACATTTGATTAAGGGGATAGCAGCAGGCAGCGGGGCTGCTGATTTCGGTCAGGTAGTAAACAGTCCCACGTTTGTTATCGTAAATGAGTATAAGGGGCGATTTGACATTTATCACATTGATGCATATCGGCTCAGGTCCCTGAATGAGTTTGAGATGCTTGGTTTCGATGATTTTTGCTTCCCTGAATCAGTGGTTTTGATAGAATGGGCAGAGAAAGTAGAGGAGGCGTTAAAAGGAATTGATTATATTCGCATTCGTATTAGCTCTATTGGAGCTGCCGCAAGGAAGATGGTTCTCGAGTCGGTGCCTGAATATATCAAGCTGTAAATTTAGAATATCAGCAGGGGTGGGTATTTCGAAAAAGTTATGCTCTTTCGCTTCTATAAGTTTTAAATAAGCTTTAAGGGAAGATTTTTGTCGATATTTCCGGAAGTTGACCGTTTTTTTCGAATTTTCGGCAAAAGCGGTTTTGAGACGTCTTTGTTATTTCCTATATTTTGTTCAGAGACGCAAACCCTGGTTTAAAGACTCGCTGGTTTTCGGACGTTGCGATTTGCAGGTTTGGCCGTCTCTGAGATAGTCAGCTTTTTTTTGAAGTAATTTGGATGTTAAGAGCGATTAATTTTAGGAGGGTATTAAAAAGATAAAAGTCCGGATGAAGTTAAGTAAGGATAGTTTCAAGTCGATAAAACTGGCGTTGGAAAATTATAAATTTTTTTTTTTACAGGGGGTTTTAAAATGAAAGCACGAAAAGGTTTTACATTAGTAGAAATTTTGATTGTTGTGGTAATTCTTGGCATTCTGGCAGCGATTGTGATACCTCAGTTTACCGATGCGAGTACCGAGGCGAAGGAATCGGCTCTGGCCAGCGACCTTCAGATGATGCGCTCACAGATTGAGTTGTATAAGATTCAGCATAATGACAATCCTCCAAGTCCAGCAACCAGCTTTGAAGCTCAGATGACCGAACCAACAGATGTGACTGGTGCCGCTGGTGCAGATTACGGACCGTATATGCAGAAGGTTCCGACCAATCCGTTTAATGATTCGAGCATCGTAACCGCAACTGATGGTATAGCTGATATAACTGGAGCCAGCGGCTGGGATTATGATGCTGCTACCGGAGAAATTCATCCCGACGATACTCTTTCAAGTGCGGATGGGACAGCTCATTCTGACCTGTAACAATTGGTTCAGTGAATCCCGGAGAATTAATGTATCTGGATAACTGAAAGATAAGTTAACTAAGGCTGACCGTGCTGAGGGAATTACCCAAAGGCAGGTCAGCCTTTTTTGAGAATTGAATTTTTTGAACAGTAGAAATCTGAACAGGAGAGCGTAATCAAGCACATACTCACCTGTTCTATTGTTTCCGCCAGTGGCGGATTGGCCAAAGGCCAACGAGGGGGCGTTATGACGAAGCATCGGTTTTCATATTTCGAACTTATTACCGTGATATTGTTATTAGGTGGTGTGTTCGTATTTATTGATGCTCCGGATTTTACCAGTGCCGGCGAGGAAGATAAGATTTGCGAACTTATCGATGGTTTAGAGCAGATACGTTCTCAGCTTAATTTGTACCAGGTAGAGCACGGCGGCGAGCTTCCTCCGTGTGATTCATACGAGAATTTTCGGCGAGCTATGACGACAGATGATGGTGTGCATAGTTCTTATGTAAATGGCATACCGACGAATCCCTTTAACGGTCTTAAGACGGTTCGTTTTGACGGCAAGCCGGCAGGCAGCGGTCAGGCGGGCTGGAGGTTGGATACGAAGACGGGAATATTTCAGGCAGATAATGAGCCGGCCTATGCCAGGATTTGAATCATGAACCGTCTCACGTGACCCGAACCACGAAAAGATATTTTCAGGAGTAAAATGGATGTATGCTGCAGGAAGGGATAAAGGTTTTTCTTTAGCAGAGGCAATGATTGCCGTTGTGATACTCGGTATGGCGGCTGCGGGAATCCTTTTGCCCTTTGTTTCCGGTGCTTCAGTCCAGGCAGAGGGCATGCGCAGAACGTTAGCAGCCAGATTGGCTTCTGATATGACCGAGAGAATAGTTTGCACACCTTTTGACGATATAATTGGTACTTATAATGGATATACGGAACAGGAAGGTCAGATAACAGATTCTCAGGGTAATGTTTTTGAAGATTCGATTTATGCCGATTTCAGCAGAAATGTAAGTTGTTCTTATGCCTACGTTCCACAGGAAAGCGGCTCCCGAGAAGAGAATTTCATTCTTGCAACTGTTACGGTTTATTACAAAGGTAGCGAAATAGCGGTTATTAACAGACTCATAAGTAAATAAATGGTTCGAGATAGCAGATGGGTGATATGAAAATAGAGAAAGGTTTTACGCTTGCAGAATTGCTGATTGCTTTGCTTGTTACGAGCATAGTTTTAAGCGCTGTTGCAACTCTTGCGCATTCATTGGGCAAAGCTAACGAGGTTATGAGAGAAATGGGCAGCAAGCAGACCCAGTTTCGTTATACATCGGTTAAGCTTTCGGAATTGATTAAGCATTGCAGTCTTGTTTGTGCCAGAGATGCAGATACTATAGCTGTTTGGCGTAATGATGACAATAATGATAGTCAAATTAACAAAAACGAACTGGTTTTTATTGAGACCAGCCCGGATAGGGATTTTCTGAGATTACGGGAATATTCAGATACTTCTGTAGTTGCTTTAAGTGGTGTAATGGGGATTACCGGCTCGACGCCGAGCTATACGACTTTGATAGCCGAATGCAGGAACGTTACCTTTCACCTTGATAGCGAGCCGCCTGATACAAGATTTGTAAGCATTTCGTTTGAAGTTTTTGAAGGCAATGCTTTTCATAAGTACCAAATCAGTGCTGGGCTTCGCAATGGGATGGAGAATTTAGTTAACCAGACAGGCAGCGGTTTAATTGGTGATGATGATTAGTGATGAAGATTATTAACACAGAAAAAAATAACAAAGGTGTGGCATTGCTGGCAGTGCTTTTTATCGTGATGGTCATAACGGTTTTGTCTGTCGGATTTATATCGCGCAGTGACATCGAGCTGGCCTGTGGTCGGAATATGATAAATCGCTCGGAATTGGATTACTTGGCAGAGTCGGGGTTAGAGCACGCTAAGGGATTGATTCTTAATCCCCAGGAGTTGGATACCGAATACTGGGGTGGAGCTGATAGGCAGCAACTGGCCTCAGGCAGTGATGCTTATTATGACGTCCGGGTTGTCGAGAGCGGGGAATGTAATTATTCTGTAACTTCAACAGCTTACAGGGAAAAAGCCGGCGAGAGGACAGCAAAAAATGTCCTGCTTGCAGAACTTCGTCTCGACCCTTCTATTGCACTTTGGGCGGGTAACAACACAACTGTTTCGAACAATGCTACGATTAACGGGGATGTATATTGTAACGGCACATTGACTAATGGTGGACATATCGACGGCGATGTGTTTGCCAGTGGTTTAGCAGACGCCGGCGATGTAATTGGAAGTACGAATACTGCTGGGGAGCTTTCGCTTGGTTTTCCTGCAGTTACAGTTGATAATTATATAGCAAATTACCCGATTGTCCCTATCGATTCAAATGGGCTTTTTGATATTTCGCTTGGTCCTTATGAACCGGTTGAGGTTTGTTATCGAGTTGGCAATTTAACGATATATGATGGTGTTGATATTGACGGAATGCTAATTGTGAAGGGAAATTTGAATATAAAAGGGGGCGGGAATATTATCCGGGCGGGGAAGAACCTGCCGGCACTTTTTGTAACGGGCAATGTAACCATAGAAGAAAATGGCGGACTGGATATTGCAGGGCTTGCTTTAGTTAACGGCGGGGTACAAATAAATGCAGGGACGCCTGGTTTAATAGTAACCGGCGGGTTGTTTGCACAAAATTCCATCACGGCTGCGGGTAGTTTGAATGTGTCTTCATCGCCTGCAAAGGCGGCAATCATAACATGGCCTCAAGAAGGAGTAGTTGAAAATTGGAGTCCGGCGACCGGTGCGGTATATAAAAGCATCGAGAGATAACAGCTTCGATTATAGGACCGTTTTGTAAATGGAAGTTACAATTCTTATCGGGCTTTATTACTAAAGCAGAAATTTGGTGATTTTTAATCAGGTCTTTTATTGGTTTTACAAATTGTTCGCTTTTTGAAGGAAGCTCAACAACAGCATTTATTAAGCAGTGATGATTGTAACGGTTGTGATGAAGTTGACTGTTGAAGTTATGGATTGTGATGCTTGTAATGTTTCCGCAGAGAGCAAAGTTTGGATGTTTTTATAAATGGAGCAGGGCTTTCCCCCTTAGAGTTCGTCTTGATGTTTTTAGGGAGCCGGCTTTATTTTAAGAGTTGTTCCGATTAACGACATAGCAATAAAGCGGCAATTCAAATCTGACGAAAAGATAACAGGACTTAAAATGAAAAATAAGATATTACAAAGCGGTGATGAGAAGGTCGTTTTAAAACCTGGGTCGTGCCAGTTTTATCACCTCGATTTTTTGAAGGAAGGTCCGCCAAAGGCGGCTCGTTCGGTAGATGGATTTACTTTGGTTGAGGTGATAATCGTGGTCGTGATATTAGCTATAGCAGCAATGATGGCGGTTCCGATGATGAGTTCGGCTGATACCTTTCAGGTTCGTTCGGCAGCAAGTATGCTGGCCAGCGACCTTGAGTACGCCAAGAATTGTGCCATCAGCAGGGGAGAGACGTTTTCAGTCGTTTTTGACGAGGCAGCTAACAGTTACTGGCTGGAAGATGCAAGCGGGTCCCGCATAGAACATCCGGTAAAGAAGGGATTCGATTACGTTGTAGATTTTGCCAGCGATGGACGGCTGGATAAGGTAAAGATTGACGAAGTTAACTTGTCTGATTCTATTATTGAATTTGATTGTCTGGGCAGTCCGGATGAGGGAGGAACAATTACTCTTAATGCGGGCGGTGAAACTATTGTAGTTACCGTAGAACCGGTAACAGGTTATGTTTCGATAAGTAATTAAGGAACGGGAAATACTTCATGGTGGAATTTGGTTTAAAAATGCGCCATATAAGGCCAATAGGGTTAGATATCGGAAACAGTTCGATAAAGATGATGCAACTGGCTGTCACCGGCGACCGGATAAGTGTTGCAGCGGCGGACCGTGTTCGAATCGAGGCGAGTTTATACGAAGACCCGGAAGGACGAAGGGATTTTATTGTTTCGGCTATAAAAGAGATGTTATCGAACGGGAAGTTTCGCGGAACAAAGGTTAACGTCTGTTTGCAGAGTAATGATTTAAAGTTCACCAGTTTTCGTTTGAACAGTTTGGAGGAGGAGGATTTAGATAGCGTTTTAAGCAGGGAGGCGAAGAAACATTTCGGGCTTGATGCCGATACAGATACTGTTGATTATTTACTGGCCGGCAGCGTCAGGCAGGGTGATGAAGTCAAGAAGGAGTTAATTTTATTCGCAGTCGAGAAGGATGTTATAAACGAACACACCAGAATAGTTGAAGAGGCGGGACTCAGGCCGGTATCTATAGATATAACGCCCTGTGCTTTGTTTAGATGTTTTATGAGATATTTGAGACGCCAGGAAGATAAAGAGGAAACAATAGTATTTGTGGATATTGGCAGCAAGTTAACTACCGTAGTATTTGGCAGGGGTAGGGAAATCAACTTTGTAAAGCAGATACCAACAGGAGCAGAAAAATTTGACCGTGAGGTTGCGGCCAGGGCAGGTATCAGCATTGAGGAAGCGAGTCGTTTACGTCAAAGACTGCAAAAGGAAAAAAAGGCCGATATTCACAAGGTAAATATAAATTCTCCCGAGGATGGCAAAGGGGTTGAAATTCTCGATGCGTCAACAAGGCAGACGATTATAGATGCGATTAATATTGTATCGGAAGATTTAGCCAAGGAAATATCTTTATGTTTTAGGTATTATACGGTGACATTTAGAGGCAAACAGGTGAATCGTGCGCTTATCGGCGGCGGTGGAGCATACGAGAGCGTTCTATTAAACGTGTTGAAGCGACAGTTGCCTGTAGAGATTGAAGTAGCACAACCCTTGAGGGGGATTGATGTTTCTGAAATGGCTTGTAAAGATGGAGAATTATTTTGTGAATGGGTTATTGCAACAGGTCTCGGACTCAAGGGATTAAATTCAGAGAATTTGGACAGCGTGAGTGAGCTTTATGAAAGAAATTGATTTACTTCCGGAGTGGTATAAGAACAGCAGAAGGCGCCGTGACAATTACCGTCTTAAACGTATTGCCGTCTGCGGCATATTACTTGTCATAATTGTCTGGAATTTTACTGCAGCTCATTCTGTTTCTGAGGCCAAAAAAGAGTTAGGTGAACTTGTGACGAAACATAAAAATGTAGAGAAAATGAGCAACAAAACCGATTTTATTAAGAGGAGCATAAAGAATTTGCGGGAGAAATCAAATGTTCTGGAGAAAATCGATTCCAGGATGGATGTGGCCTGCGTTCTCGGAGAGCTGAGTTTTCTGCTTAATGAAGATATAGTTCTTAATCATATTTCTTTGAAGGGGGATTGTTTTACTACAGAGACGTCGAAAAAAAGCAAAAGCGGTTCGAGCGTAAGAACTACTAATTCAAAAAATAATAACAAAGAGACAGTTAAATTCGGTGATGTCAGATATAAGATTGTAATAGGCGGTATCGCCAGGAATGCCGGTGATGTAGCGGAACTGATATGCCGGTTAGAGGATTCAACGTATTTTTCCCAGGTGGTGCCATCCTTTTTGCGTAACAAAAAGATTGAGACCAGCAGGGGTAGTAAAGGAAGCAGTGTGATGGTAAATGAGTTTGAGACAAGCTGCTATCTGGCAAATTATGAATTGGAAAAGCCAGCCGTTGCAAAAGAAAACCTGGCCCAATCGATGCGAAGGTAAGGTTCTGTTATGTTGATTTATGAGAAAAAACAGGTTTTGATATATATTTCGCTGGTTATTTCAGTCTGCGGGTTTGTATATTTCCGCTATCTTCCACTTCACAGAGAACTTGGTGGCATTCAGGATGCCAAGGCGTCAGAAATAGCAGCAATATCAAAATCAAGAACAGACAGTCAGCACCTCTCTGCTTTCAAGGATGAGTTAGAGCGTCTTCAAGGTAGAGTTGGTAATTACGATGTGTATGTGCCTTCGCACAGAAACCTTGGTGAATTTCTTCGAAAGATAGCTGATTTGATGAGTAAGTATTCTCTATCGGACCAGTTGGTTCAGCCGGGTAAGGAGGAGGAAATCAACGGACTTTACTGCATACCTGTAAGTATGCAGTGTGAAGGTCAGTTGGAGCAGATATTTGGTTTTTTAAAATCTTTGCAGGAATTGAACAGGGCAGTACGAATAGTCGGTATTGAGCTTAACAACGACTCTCAGTTCAGCGGACAAGTAAGTATGCAGACGAAGACCTATATTTATTACTGTGCACAACCAGAGCAGGAAGGATAACAGGATATGGCTCAGGATATGTCAAAATTGAAAGATTTCAAGAACGTCGTTTTTAGCCGTTTGGCGGCTGATAAAAAGAAGAGCATTATGGCATTTAGTCTGATTGCATTGATGCTTTTTATGTGGATAAGAGTATTTATGGGTGATGGTCCCCAGGAAACAAAAGGGGCGACTCAAATGCAGGAATTAAAAACGAATGAAAAGTTACCCGCAGCAAAGATAAGTTTTATAGATTTGCCGGAAGTTCAAGGGAGAAATGATGAGCTAACCAGAGATTTTTTCTCGGCGTCAGGCTGGGATGCATTTCCAATCGATGGAAAGCAGAATGCCAAAAGTGCAGAGGTAGAGCTTGTATCTGGGGATGGCGATAAACAAGATGTAAAGAGGATTTCACGGGAATTAAATCTTGAAGCGATAGAAACTGGTGCCAAACCACGTGTTTTTATTAATAACAAATTGCTTTTGATGGGTGAAAAATTGAAGGTTAGAGATGGGCAAAAACTGTATGAGTTCGAAGTAACGGGGATTGAACAAAACGAGGTGTTGTTACGATGTGAAGCGGTAAAGGTGAAGTTGAAGCTTGGAGAATTATTTGACAGTACAAAGTAAACTGATTTATTTCGAGGTAAGAGCTAACAGTTACAAAATAAGGAGGCAAAATTATGTATCAAGGTAAGAAAATGAATTTCGAAAGACTAAACTATCTAATCATTTGTATGTTAGTGTTGTTTTTAGTAGTCACCATAGCGGCTGTTGGTGATGACGAGCAGCAGGGCATAGTACTTGGCGCCGATGACACGCCGGGTGTTACGCAGATGGATGAAAGCAGAAGGGAAGTAAATGTTCCCGAGGGTGCAACTTTGAGCTGGATAGGTTTTGGAGAAAACCAGAGTATAAAGAAAGGACTTCAAATCTTAGGGATACGGTTTCAGAAAAACATAGTGCCTTCATCCAAAGTCGACGGTCCTTTAACGGTGACAGGGCTTTATGATGTAACGTTTAAGCAGGCGATGGATGCTATTCTTGGTCACGATTTCAAGTATGAACAGGATGGCAATTTGCTCATGGTATACACGGCTGCTGAATATCAAAAAATCAAACAGGATGAGGGAAGGATGGTCAATCGGGTATTTACGCTTTACTACATAAGCGCTGACGAGGCGGCGAAGTTAATTAAGCCGATTTTAAGTCTAAAAGCTCAGATTCAAAGCAGCTCTGCAGCAGAGAAGGGTGTAACTTCGGGTGAGTCTATCACTTCCAGATCTACAGGTGGAGATGCGGTAGCTTTGCATGACACTATAGTAGTTCGAGATTTCCCTGAGAATATAGCAGAGACGGCTGAGATACTTAAGAAACTTGACATACGTCCGAAACAGGTGCTTATTGAGGCAACGATTTTAACCGCTACCCTGAATGATAGTATGGAGCTTGGGGTCAATCTAAATATGTTAGGCGGTGTAGCTCTGGATGGCTCAGCAGCAACAGAGGCCATAGCTGGAGATTCAAGTATGCTTCAAAGCGCTTCTGAAGTAACTACGCCCATTGGACAGTTAGCAGCAGGAACTGCGGGGACACCGTTAGAAATCGCAGGTTTTGCTACGGCAGGCGGTTCCGGTCTTAGAGTCGGCATTACAACCGGAGATGTAGCTTTGTTTATCAGTGCGCTGGAGTCTGTTACAGATACCACGGTGCTTGCCAATCCCAAAATACTGGCGGTCAATAAGCAGTTGGGGCAGGTTTATATAGGCCGAAAGCTTGGATATAAATCACAAACAACTCAGACGCAGACCTCCACAACGCAAACTGTAAATTTCCTGGATACCGGAACTAAACTTTCGTTCAGACCTTATATCGGTGATGACGGTTACATCAGGATGGATATTCATCCCAAGGATAGTTCAGGTAGTCTCAACGAGGAAAAGATTCCCAATGAAGACTCAACTGAGCTTGCCACTAATGTAATAGTCAAAAGCGGACAGACTATTGTGATAGGCGGACTCTTCAGAGATGTCGTAACTACAACCAGAAGACAGATACCACTGCTTGGTGACCTGCCCTTGATTGGCGGTCTTTTCAGAGGAACCACTGATGCAACACAGCGGCAGGAGGTGATAATTCTGCTTACGTGCCATATTATAGAAGAACCGAGCGACCTTGAGGGACAAGCCCGAGCCGAGGATATCAGCCGAAAGAGAATTGGTGCAGAGGATGCACTGCATTGGGCTGACAGGGCAAAATGGGTAAATGAACATTATACTAAAGCTGCTCGATACTACCTTGATGGTGATAATACAACTGCATTGAAAGAGATCGAGGAAGCTCTTAGACTTCGCCCGACATACCTCGAGGCATTACGTCTTAAGGAGAAAATCCTTCGTGAAACCGACCCTGAGAAAGCAGCGAAGATAAATAGAAAGATACTGCAGCAGGTAGATGGAAATGTTGATATGTGGCTAAGAAGATAGCACTCCCGCTAAATGGGGGTAATGTAATCCGCCGAGGCGGATAAAACTGAAGTTTTAGAAGGTAGAGAAACCGGAGTTTTGTTTTGAGAACAGTCAGAGAGATATATGGATTTGCAATCCGCCGAAGGTGGACTGTTTGCGGATTGACTGTAGCTGGATTAGCAGGTTATTGGCTTTATGTGACTAATTCAGGCGAAATCTTCCCTGATGCAGTTGGTCGGGGTTCGTCGCCGGTATGGGTATATTTTAAGCTGCTGTTAAGCGGTGCAGTATTTGCAGGTTTAATCTGGCTTGGCTGGAGCTGGCTGAGTCTCAGAAGGCAAATTGCGTCTATAATACGTCAACTGAAGAAGACCGGTGAAAACTCGTCATCGCTAATGGTAAGAGGTGAAAAGAAGCAGGAATGGCTAAATACGGGTCACGGGGCACGGGGCACGGGGCACGGATTAGTCAAGGCGATTGATGACCGGCTTGGTCGGGATTCCGAATGTATAAAAGGCCTGGAGAAGCAGGTTGAGGATTTGCAGATACACAGGCGGCTTTTACAAAGGCAGAGACAAAATATCGAGGCGATTATATACAGTATTAGTGATGCTGTCATTGCCATAGACGAGTTCGATAAAGTGTTGCTGGCAAATGAAGCCGCCGGCAGGCTTTTCGGGTTTAATCACAAAGATTGTGAGCATAAAAAACTTAGTGAATTAATAGACGCAGACAAGAAAGAATTTGTTGAATTTTTGAGAAAGGGCAGGCAGAGTAAAGTCGGACATAAAAGGAAAGAAATAGAATTTTCGGCAAATGACAATGTGAAAGTTTATGATTGTATTGTTTCCTGTGCTTATGATGCATCGAAAAAAGTCAGCGGGGTTATAGCAGTATTGCATGACGTTACCCGTGAAAAAGAAGTCTCTCAGATGAAAAACGATTTCGTAAGTCACGTATCGCATGAGCTTAAGACACCTCTTGCTTCCATTACAGCTTATTCGGAGATGCTGGTGGATGGTGAAGCGCAGGATGAAGATATGAGAAAGGAATTCTATTCTGTAATTCAAAGTCAGGCAAAGAGATTAAATCGACTTATCGAGGACGTGTTGAATATATCGCGGATAGAATCGGGAATGGTCAAAATTGAGAAAAGGCCTTTGAGTCTTACTATCCTGATTGAAGAGCAGCTGCAAATGATAAATACTTATGCTCAAGAGAAAGGGATTCGAGTTATAACAGAGACGCCGATTGTTCAGGAACAAGTAAATGCAGACAGGGATATGATGTCGCAGATTATCATTAATTTACTTAGCAATGCCGTCAAGTATACGCATTCCGGAGGTTCTGTAAAGGTCGCAACGGAGGTTGACGAAGATAAAGGAATTGTTCGCGTTCTGGTCAGTGATACAGGAGTTGGGATACCCGAAGATGAAGTTGAGCACGTTTTTGATAAGTTTTACAGGGTAGGCAAAAACAATCACAAAGCAAAAGGAACAGGGCTTGGTCTTAATCTTGTTAAGCAAATAGTGGAGAAAGTCCACAAGGGGCGGGTTTTTGTAAGAAGCAAACAGTCAGAAGGAAGCACGTTTGGCTTTGAGTTACCATTGGCAAGAGCGGAAGCGCTTAAGATGACATAGTAAACCTAAAAAATGGTTAGAGAACCGAGTAAGGGTGTTTATATAAATAAGTATGCCGATGAAGTGCATCGGAATGAATTTTTGGGGGTTGGGGGAAAAATGGAAAAGAAAAAGATTTTGGTGGCGGATGATGAAATACATATTATCCACGTGGTGGCAATTAAGCTGCGCAACAACGGTTTTGAAGTTGTAACTGCAGAAGATGGTAAAGAAGCTTATGAATTGGCCTGTAAAGAGAAGCCGGACGTTGTAGTTACGGATTACCAAATGCCGAGGATGAACGGGCTGGAGCTTGTAGAGAATCTTCGGCAGAATGATTCTACAAAACATATCCCTGTGATAATGTTAACAGCCAGGGGATTTGCCATTGAAGATGACAAGAGGGAAGCTTTGCAGGTGTCATATTTTCTCAGCAAACCTTTCAGCCCTAAAGAATTATTGAGAAGTATCGAGGATGTTTTGCAGCAAAGTGCTGTCCCAATGAAGTATACGGGTAAGGAAATTTAGCAAGTGTCGGAGAAAACTATGTTGAAGACAGTTCAGAAAGAGTTAACCTCTTCGCAGATAGACCGGCTTGCAGAATTTGGCCGAAGAGTGAACAATCTCGGAGCTAATTTTGCGGTCTGTGATTCGGAAGGGAATGTTATTCAGCTTTGGGAATGCGGCAGGTTCGAAAGCTGCAGGAAGGAGCTTAAGGAAAATACCATCTATGCGATTGAAAAGCAGAAACATTGCGCTGAGAAAGTCGATGGGGCTTCGGTTTGTAGTATTGATAAAATGGATAAAATGATTGCAGGGGTATTAGAAAAGGATATGGTTTTTTTAATCGACCTGCCTCAAGAGTTAGCAGAAGAAATCACTCCCGATGAATCCCGATTCCATTCATCTGGAGAGTTAATCGGGATGGTTTATAAGGCCCTGGGTGAATTGCTCGATGTTTTTGTAGGTAATTTTTGCTTTGAGTCCAAGTCCTCTTCCCAGATGGAGTTAGTCAGCACCGAGTTAGCTCAGGTATATGAACAATTAGTGCTTCTTCATAATCTTAGCACTAATATGAGCGTTACCCATATAGACAATAAATTTCTCCAAATGGCGTGTGATAGTCTTACGGATATTGTCAATGTAGAGGGGATAGCGCTTCTGCTGGAAAAAACCGAGAATGGTAGTATGCGTTTAAATCTTGCAGCGGGTTCCGGCTTGATAGATTTTGATGATTACTTAGCGGCTGTTTTACACAACCGTCTTATAGAAGCAAGAGATGATGGCAAAGAAGCCCTTTTAGATAGTGAGGTTGATACGCCATTCAAGTATGATTGGCCTGATAGTATTAAAAGTATCATTGCGGTGCCTTTAACCACAAAGAAGATTTGTGAAGCCGGCGATACAGAAGCGAGTTATAAGAGCGGCAGGGTCATAGGAATGCTGGTGGCAGTCAATAGAATTGATAAACCGGATTTTGACAGTACGGATGTAAAACTTTTCAATTCGGTTGCCGGCAGTTGTGCAGTGTTTATTGAAAACGGAAGACTCTTCCGTGACCTTCAGGAATTATTTTTAGGTTCATTAAGAGCTCTGACCAACGGAATTGATGCCAAAGACAAATATACGCGCGGGCATTCAGAAAGAGTCGCTTTTATCTCCAAATGGATTGCCGATAAATTGGTTGAAGAAGGCGAGTTGGAAGAAGAGGAAATTCCGAAGATTTATCTGGCTGGTTTGTTACACGATATAGGTAAAACAGGAATAAATGAAGCAGTATTATGTAAAGAGGGAGCTTTGAGTAAATACGAGTGGGATTGTATCAAAGCCCATCCATCCATTGGTGCTGGTATATTAAACGAGATAAAGCAAATGCGAGAAATAATTCCGGGAGTGCTTTACCATCATGAGCGAATTGACGGGCGAGGATATCCCAATGGTCTGCGGGGTGAACAAATACCTTTGATAGCTAAAATTATAGGAATGGCGGATAGCTTCGATGCGATGACATCAAAACGGAGTTATAGAGATGCGATGACGGTGGAACAAACGTTGGAAGAAATAAGGAAAGGGCTTGGGACACAGTTTGATGAAAAGGTCGGGAACGTATTTTTAAACAGTGATGTTGAGCGTCTCTGGGAGATAATGCAGGAAGGGATGAGTAGTGTATATGAAAATGGAGCTCTTTCCGGTTTTGGTACTTTAGCAGTGGGGGCATTGGTCAGATGAGAATCAAAACGCAGGATTATAATGATGTTACAGTAGTAAAGCTTCAAGGAGATTTGGACAGCGACCTTTCGGAGAAATTAGAAAATACTCTCAGTGATTTAATAGCATCCGGAAGGTCAGGTGTGGTGCTGGATATGGGTGATGTGGGTTTTATTGACAGCGAAGGTCTTGAACATTTATTGTGGGCCAGAGATTACTGTAGTGAGAATCATTGCCAGTTTAGATTGGCCTGTCTCGTAGATAACTGTCAAAAAATTCTGGAATTAACCCGCCTTGAAAATGAATTTGACCGTTACGGTGAACTTGCTCAAGCGGTCAAGAGTGTTGCGTAGGCATAGCTGAATTACGGGGTTGATTATGAGTCAAATCTCAGTAAAAAACAAGATGCCTCTTGGCGAGCTGCTTAAAAGCCGAGGCATTATTACAGAGGAGCAAATACAGGAAGCTTTGTCTGAACAGAAAGCTGACGGGCATCGACGCCTGCTGGGAGAGCTTCTGGTTGAAAGGGGCTATTGCACGGAGAACCAAATTTCCTCGGCACTTGCGGAGGTTTATGGCGTGCCTTATGCTCAGATTACCCCAAAATTATGTGACCCCAAGATGGTAGAGCTTTTGGATAGAGCATTTCTTGAGGAGCATATAGTTCTTCCGCTTTTTAAGGTCTATGAGACCATTACCGTAGCTGTAAGTGAGCCGACCAACGTGTTTTTGATAGACGAGATAGAACACAAGACCGGTTGTAAAATTCACATAGTCTGTGCTACCAGCAAAGATATCAAATCGACGCTTGAGACATATTTGCCGGCGGCTAATGTCTTTGTTATTGATGATATTATAGACGCTACGGACCTTGAAGATTTCACGTTGATAGAAAGCATTACCGAGGATATTGGCGATCTTGAGGAGATAGCCGGACAGTCGCCGGTTGTCAAACTTGTCAACTACCTTCTTTACAATGCGGTCAGGGAAAACGCCAGCGACATACATATAGAAAAAGGTAACAAAAGATTGAGGGTTCGATACAGGGTGGATGGGAGACTATATGAAAAGATGTGTCCTCCCTATCAGATGCATTCGGCAGTAGTATCCCGAATTAAGATAATGGCGGAACTGGACATTGCACAAAGGCGTTTGCCACAGGATGGCGGCATACATATTCTGGTTGGAGGCAAACCGATTGATTTACGTGTGTCCATTATGCCCGGCAACTACGGTGAAAAGGTAGTGATTCGAGTGATAGACCCACAAAAGCTTCTAACAAGTCTTGAGTCTCTCGGCTTTACATATGAAAATCTCAAGATATACAAAAGAGTAATGCAGTCGCCAAACGGGATGGTTTTGGTGACCGGCCCGACCGGTTCAGGTAAAAATACGACTTTGTATGCCACTCTTTCTGAATTGAATAGTGAAGAAGTTAATATTTGTACAGTTGAAGACCCGGTAGAATGTAATATTACAGCTATCAATCAATTTCAGGTGAACGAAAATGCGGGTTTTGTTTTTTCCAGCGCACTGCGAAGCTTACTGAGACAGGACCCTGACATAATAATGGTTGGAGAGATTCGGGATGAGGCGACAGCAAATATATCGGTACAAGCGGCATTGACGGGGCATTTGGTTTTTTCAACACTTCATACTAATGATGCACCTGGCGCAGTAACACGATTGCTGGACCTTGGAGTTCCGCCTTATCTTGTGAGTGCTTCTATGATTTGTGTTTTAGCACAGCGGCTTGTTAGAAAAGTGTGTCCTAATTGCAAGACGGAATATGAGCCGGCTGCAAGTATTAGAAGGTTTGTTGAAGAACTTGGTGAAGAAGTCCCTGCTTTTTATCGCGGCGTTGGATGTAAAAAGTGCCGAAATACCGGTCATATCGGCAGAATTGCAATACATGAGCTGTTTTTACCCAACGATACGATTCTTGATATGATAAACGAAGGAGCGAGTTTGAATAATTTGAGAACTGAAGCACTCAAAAACGGCATGGTTCCTCTTCTAATGGATGGTATAGAAAAAGTTAAAGCTGGTATTGTTCCCATTGAAGAAGTTTTGAGGACTACCCAGATAATTGAATCGCGAACAGTCCAGACCGCTCCCGATAAACAACATCGGGAAATTGCGAATAAAGGAGAAGCGGGATGAATAGTTTAACAAAGAAGATGAATCCCTCCCGGTCAATCCCGATGAAAGATAGCGGGACATCAGGCTCAATCCATCCTGAAATCGATGAAGTGTATCGGGATGCATCAGAAAACATCGAAACATCGAAAAAGTACACCGGTGGAAAGGTGAAGCAGACAGAGTTAATCCTGTTCACAACTCAGTTATCGGTGATGCTGGACAGTGGTGTGGTTATCAGTGATGCTCTTGAGGTTATAGCGGAGCAATCTGAACAGGGAACATTGAAGAAAATTCTTTTGGAAGTATCAGGCAAAATCAAAGGGGGCGATACTTTTTCCCGGGCGTTATCGAGTTATCCAAGAGTTTTTAATTCGATGTTTATCAGTATGGTCAAGGCGTCTGAGGCATCAGGAACGATGGCCCAGATGCTGGGAGTGTTGAGCAGCTATCTTGAATTCGAATCGGAGACTCGCAGACAGATAAAGGGAGCGCTTACATATCCATTTGTAATGGCCCTTATGGCAGTAGCGGCGACGGGGACGCTTATGCTCTTTGTTTTGCCGAGATTTACGAAGATATACGAGGCCAGGGGAGCGGCCTTGCCGGCGCTCACCCGAATGCTTATCGGCTTCAGCGGCTTGTTAGCTGATTTTGAGGTTCTTACCGCTGTGCTGACCGTAATTTTCATATTGTCAACCGGCTTTTACTATTGGTCCAAAACTCTGGGCGGCAAAAGGATAATAGACAAAGTTGTGATTCATATTCCTGTAATCGGTTCAATGTTTGTAGATGCAGTGGTAACCCGCAGTATGCGTATTATGGCGACAATGCTCAATACGGGTGTGAATTTACTGGAAGCGATAGAAGTTGTTCGCGGCTCCTGCGAGAATTACCATTTTAAACTTCTCTGGAAGAATGTCGATGGCAAAATACGTGATGGGTATCAGCTCTCGGAATCCATCTCAATATCACCGGGAACTGAATTAATATCACCGGGGATTATACAAATGCTTCAGGCGGGGGAGAAAAGCGGCACCCTCGGGAGGGTCTGTGATAAGGTCTCGATTTTTTATGAAAAACAACTCGAAGATTCAATCAAAAAGGTGTGCTCGCTTATTGAGCCGATAATGATTACTGTTCTGGGTATTATTATCGGAACGATTGCAATCGCTCTGCTCCTGCCCGTACTCAGAATTTCAAGTGTCGTAGCTCATTAAACCCGCTTGCGTTTCGTACCAGAGTCATTATATTCCGATGTTCTTTTGCTGTTCACGTCTTTTTTTAACAAGCAATCCCAATCCCGAATCCAACGCACTTCATCGAGATTGAGTGTTTCTTTGACTTTTCTATTTGCCTTTAATAAGGTGAGGAGCTTACAATTTTAAAAAGCCCTTGCAATTTCCAATAGATGTTTTTAAAATAAACGGTTTATATAATCCGGCCCCGCTCAAGGGCATCGGGACTTAATGGTGCTAATCGGGGCGATATCGCTTGCTTTGGTCGGCTAAGCCGTTAGATATGTCAATAAGTTGTTTCGATTGTGTGTCAAATGTTTTGTAAGAAAGGAAGTTTTTGAAGATGCTGACATCTGATGAAAAAAAAGAAATAATAGAGAATTTCGAGAAGAAGAAAGGAGATACCGGCTCGCCGGAAGTTCAGGTTGCCTTGTTAACGAGAAGAATCAAGGAGCTTGCTGAACATCTTCAGGGACATACTAAAGATTTTTCTTCAAGACGTGGATTATTGAAGATGGTTAGTAAACGAAGGGTAATGCTGAAATACCTCAAAAACAAAGACCTCGAACGTTATAAGAAGGTTATCTCCGAGCTTGGTCTGAGAAAATAATTAATTATTAGAATCCTGATTAACGACTTAGATGTTTTTATCGGGATGAAAACTTATTAGAAGAAAAGGAAGTTTTATGTTACACATGAATAAGGTAGAAAGAGACATTGGTGGTCGAAAATTAACGATAGAAACGGGTAAAATTGCCAGGCAGGCGGACGGTGCGGTTATGGTCCGGTACGGTGAGACAGTTGTGCTCGTCTCTGCAGTAACGGCGCCACCGAGGTCGGAAGATATTGATTTTTTCCCCCTTAGTGTTGATTATCGGGAGAAACAAAGTGCGGCAGGTAAGGTCCCGGGCGGATTTTTTAAACGTGAAGGCAGGCCGACGACTAAGGAAATTTTAACCGCTCGAATGATAGACAGGCCAATCAGGCCGTTATTTCCTGAGGGATACTTCCAGGAAGTCCAGATTATGGCAAGCGTGCAGAGTGCGGATAATGAAAATGACCCGGATATTTTAGCAATGATAGGCGCCAGTGCAGCTCTTACAATAAGTAAAATTCCGTTTATGGGGCCTATCGGCTCCTGCCGGCTGGGAAGGGTCAACGGCGAATTTGTAGTTAATCCTACTCACAGTCAGGTAGCGGAAGGAGACCTTAATCTTCTCCTCGGGGGCAGAAAAGAAGCGATAAATATGATTGAAGTAGGAGCTAAACAGCTATCTGAAGACGTAATAGCACAAGCGGTCGCAACCGCTCATAAAACAGTTGGGCAAATATGCGATATGATAGAAGAACTTCGTGCTAAAGTTGGTGTTGACAAAGTGACGCCCTTAGTTGAGCTTGATGAGGAAGTTTATAACAAAATCAGCTCAGAGATTCCTGATGAATTATACGAAATTAAACAGATACCGGATAAGCAGAAGCGGGAAACGGCAAAGGGGGAATTATTTGATAAGTTACAGACAGAGTATCTGTCTGGAACTGATGAATCTGAGCAGGACACCTCGGCGGTCAAACCCGTAATGTTGCAGCGAATTCTGGATAAAGTCGAAAAACAGGTGGTTAGAAAAATATTAGTTGAAGGTAAAAGGATTGATGGTAGGGATTTTAACGAGATTCGCCCGATTGAGTGTGAAACAGGACTTATGCCGAGAACTCATGGCTCAGCCCTTTTTACAAGAGGCGAGACACAGGCGATGGTTAGCGTAACGTTAGGGACTATCCGGGACGCCCAGATTATAGATGGTTTGCGCGAAGAACATGTACAGAATTTTATGCTTCATTATAACTTTCCGCCTTTTTCGGTTGGAGAAGTTTGGCCTAACCGAGGGCCTCGTCGAAGAGAAATTGGTCATGGCTCACTTGCTCAGCGGGCACTTGAGGCGGTAAGGCCGCCGGAGGACGAGTTTGCTTACACCGTCAGGATTGTTTCTGATATAACAGAGTCGAACGGTTCCAGCTCAATGGCTTCCGTTTGCGGCGGGTCACTGGCTTTATTGGATGCAGGAGTGCCGATTAGCAAAGCAGTGGCAGGCGTTTCTATCGGTATGATTACCGACCAGAAAGGTAAGCATCAGTTACTGACGGATATTATTGGTGAGGAGGACCACTTTGGCGATATGGATTTCAAGATTGCCGGGACAAAAGACGGCATCACCGCAATTCAATTGGATATAAAAGCTGAAGGATTACCGCATGACATTATGATTGAAGCTTTGGAGAGAGCAAGAGTAGCTCGGCTGAAGATATTGGAGATAATGAACGCCGTCATCAGTGAACCTAAACCTGAATTGAGTGTATATGCTCCTAAATTGATATCTATGGAGATTGACCCGGAGCTAATCGGCAAAGTTATTGGTCCAGGCGGGAAAATGATTAAGAGTATCCAGGAAAAAACCGGCACAACGATAGAGATTGAAGAGGAAGGAACAATTTATATAAGCTCAGTCGGCGGAGATGGTCATCTTGAGGCCAAAGAGATGATTGAAAAATTAACCACACCACCTGAGGTAGGTCGTATATATAAGGATTCCAAAGTTGTTTCTGTAAAAGACTTTGGTGTCTTTGTTGAAATCACCCCGGGAGTTGAAGGTCTATGTCATATCAGCGAGTTGAGTGACGAATACGTAAAGAATGCAGGAGATGTTTGCAAAGTTGGTGATTTGATAGATGTTAAGTTAAAAGCAATAGATGAACAGGGCAGGCTTAAGCTTTCTCGCAAAACAGCCCTGGCTGAGATGAATAAACAGGAAAAAAAGGCGGAAGTAGCCAAAGAGGAGTAATACTTCCAGAAACGGTTGTGCTGATTTCAGCATACCAAAAATATAGAAATCCTCTTCCTGCAGTAAAACTAAATCTGAAACTTATCAGCTCTCCTCAGGCATATGGTCATTCGATAACAATGAGGAGGGGGCTATTCACTAAGCACTTGACTTGTAAGGCGGATAAAAATATGTTAAAGCAGGTCATATTAAATCTTTTCATTAATGACCGGCAGTCCATAAGAGTTGATTTGTAGATGTCATTATGAATACAAACAATATTATTCTGAGTCAGGCAAAAGAGAGCCGTTTCGAATTTGAAGGCGTAAAAGGCGAGAGTCAAGCGATACAGAAGATATTTGAAGTACTTCGTCGTGTAGCACCTACGAATATATCAGTTATGATTGAAGGCGAATCCGGCACAGGTAAGGAGCTGCTTGCCAGAGCGGTTCACAATAATTCCAGGCGTAAGGATAAACCCTTCAGGCCGATAAATTGTGCGGGACTTTCAGAGACATTGTTGGAAAGCGAATTATTCGGTCATGCCAAGGGCGCTTTTACAGGCGCAACAACCGACAGAAAAGGA
Organism: Phycisphaerae bacterium; assembly: GCA_030604525.1. GTDB lineage: Bacteria > Planctomycetota > Phycisphaerae > Sedimentisphaerales > Anaerobacaceae > JAUVVQ01. The sequence continues at coordinate 25,542 of JAUVVQ010000028.1, forward strand.
TTGTTTGAGATTGCTGATAACGGCACGTTGTTTTTTGATGAAATTGGCGATATGCCATTGAATATGCAGGCCAAGCTTTTGAGAGTGCTTGAAGACGGCATTGTTGTACCAGTCGGCTCTGCCAGGCAAATTGTGGTTGATATCCGGGTGATAAGCGCTACCAATCATGATTTGAGAAAGCTTATAGAGGAAAATAAATTCAGGCAGGATTTGTATTTTAGAATCAAGGGGGTTAGTATTTCGGTGCCCAGTCTTCGTGACAGGCCGAACGATATACCTGATTTCATAGACCACTTTATCAGTGAGGCTTCAGCGGAGATTGGAGCTAAAGTCAAAGGTATAACCGATTCAGCACGGTCAATTATGGTTAAATATGCCTGGCCCGGCAACATCCGCCAGCTTCGAAATTGCATAAATACGATGGTTGTGATGTGCGACAGTGATAAATTAGACGTCTTGGATATTCCGCCTGAGATACATCAGGTTCGCCGATTGGAACCCCGATTTATCCCCGGGACGGAGAGTGGATCGGAACGGATAAATTTAGCAGGAATGTCGCTTGAGGAGCTTGAGAAACAGGCGATTATTGATACCTTAGCTAAAACAGGAAACAACCGCCAGAAAGCAGCCGAGTTCCTCGGCATCGGAGAAAGAACCCTCTACAGAAAAATAAAAGAATACAATTTATAATTGCCCCGAACCACAACTCACAACCCACGAAGCATTGTCGCCCCCATTGTCATTCCCGCAAAAGCGGCAATCCAGTCCTCCACACCGTCATTGCGAGGATAGTTTACCCTGAGTGTAATCGAAGGGCGGCAATCTCAATCCAAACTTAAAAGCGAAAGCTAACAAGATTCGCCGTAGGCGAACCTTTGGAGGATTCCCCTTTACTTCATCACATATCCGTATACAATTATAAAAAAGGATTGTCGGGATCCAGAACCACTTTCCTGCTCAACCATCAACACCCGACTTCCAGGAAAAAGATTATAAATTCATGTTAGAGCGAATGTTGATATCTATGAGTGATGCAGAATATAAAAAGTTCACACTTCAAGCAAAAAGAGGTATTAAGGGCGAAGCTTTTTTTGAATCACTTATATCTAATCACTCCTTACCTATCCAAATCGCAGGTCTTAAAGACATAGGAATAGATTACATTTGCCAGTGGGTTTATAAAGACAGACCGACCCCAATTTTGTACGCCGTACAAGTCAAGACTTTCGCTATAACTAACAAAAAGAACCCCAAATACATTCGAATCAGAAAAAATTTTAATAACCTTAAAGAATATCAGATCGCAAACAATAATCTTCAAGTTGAAAATAAAACTTTTGCTTATTGGCATACCCTAAGTATGCCTGTTTATCTCTTTGCAATATGCGACACAGGACAAGAAATGAGTGTCTTTTACAAAAGATACACACCAATTCTAACTAAACCAAGTAAGTCACCCGACTTTTATTCTGAATTTTACAAGGTAAATAATGGTAGCGAATTCCTTGCTTTTGCTGATTCGGCGAAACAAACGGGAGGATTTGCTCGCGACTTATTTATCGACTACATTAGATGGAACTATTCCAAAGGTTTTATTATGTATGTCAATCCCCGTACAATGGGTTTGCAACAATTCCCAGACCGAAAATACGCAATTTTTGAAGATTTATTTGATATTTATAAAGACAAAGTATTGCTTAACTACAAATCTATTAAGCCATTCTTAGAAAAACATTGTACATGACAAATTCTCCTTTACAACACCCAAGCCTTGTAGGGTGTGCAACTTGTTTGCCCACGCGGAATCATTTAATAAAAGAGATTGGACGAGTCCGCCATAGGCGGATAAATATTGAAGAACCAACGGGAACTTCTTATACTTAAAAGTAAGTCTGCCTTTCCCGTTTTATAGAGATTGTCTAAGCATTATTCGAACGGACAAAATATGATAACGACATTCATACATTTGGTATCATTGTCAATATTAATGGGGGTTATCTCACTATTTGGCATTCACCTGTGGATATGGCTTCCTGCCGTATGTGCGATAACAATAACAATACAACTTCTTGCTATGAATTCTCACTGTGTTAGACTTATGAAAGACTTTCTAATTAAACAAGCAGAGCAATTTGATAATCCAGAGGAAATAGGCATGATGAAAACAAGTCCGGGTATATTCATCCCACAAGTTTATTTCTTCACATCTTTTGCTAGAACAGACATGGCTGCTTCGTTAGGCTTTGTTAGAATTTTATCTTTTATTGCAATAGTGTTGGGTTTGGTATTTAGAAATTATGTCGTCGGTATAATCGGGCTAGCGATCTTTCTGGTATACCTATTTACTCAAATAGGTGGGATGTTCTATAGTAATAAACCAGAGGCGGATATGTTTGGAAGTGTTAGAAGATATTTATCCAAAATTAACAAGAATGTGAAATCGATGACAGACTTAGAACTTCAAATTTATGCACAGAAATACCAGACAATAATTGAGAAGCTTAGGAATATTGAACAGTAACTTTTGCTTTTGGAAACCACATATACCCAACGACTAAATGAAATGAATGTTAACCAGAATCACCCAAAAAGTTTTTTTAAGTATATGTCAGCCTCAACCGCTGAGATAGTACTAAACACCAAAACTCTACGTTGGAGTCACCCAGACCAGTTTGATGATACACTTGATGTGGCTCAGGTATGTGATGAAAAAATGGACAACAATAAACAAAAGCAAATTCAAGATGAAATTATAAACTTAGCAGCAAATTACCCCGCCAATCGTAAAAAAAATAATAACAAACTATTTAAGTGTTTGGCTTCCTTAATATCATTATCCGGCGGTGACAAAACTTCGGCTATATCAGAACTAAAGAAAGGTCCCATAGATATTTCAAATAGTATTGCCGGAATAAATGAATGCTGGGCGAGGAATATTAGAGATGATTTCCGAATACTATGCCTTGGTATAGAAAATAACAATCATCGTTTATGGAATGATTATGCAGAAGCCTACAAGGGAGCAGTGATAGAGCTTGTTTGCAGAGAAGAGTCAGACAGTCCTTGGCGTATTGCCAAACCCGTGGAATATGTTAAAGAAAAAGAACTATTCTTAACTGCAAAGGATTGGGCTGTGGCAATGAGTCTTGAAACAAGCGCAGCGGCATACTATATTATTGAAAAATGTTGCTTAAGAAAAGCTAAAGACAATGAACATAAATGGTTTGAGCAGAACGAATGGCGTATCCCATCTTTTTGCAGACACTACGAAACAGGAAAAGTATCAGATTACGGCGTAAACCCGAATGATTTTTCAGCCGTTTATTTTGGTCACAAAATGGATTCCGAAACCCAAGATAATTTGCTCAGTTTATTAGTTGGTGAATTAGGTCATGTATCTGCATTCCGATGTGAACTTGATAGCTCGCAGAATATATCTTTCAGGAAGCTTAAATAGCTCCGAAAAACTAGGGCCAACCGCTGTGGTATTTAGTTTGCCGGTTACTGTTGTTGAAACTAACGCTGTGCGGTAATCGTAATTATAGAAACAAACACCGCATCCTCAACGTAAAATTATTGCCGGCCCAGCCGGCCACAACCAGCGATTCACGTGCCACGAACGACTAATAAAGATAGCTTCGACAAAGTCGACTCAACCGGCGAGATACGCTTCACGCTTCACGATTCACGAACTCTTGAAGTTTCCGCTTCCCAAGTGTAATTTATAATTATACCTTACTCTAACATATCTGCAATCCAAAAAATACAAATCCAGCGAAGCAATCTATTAAAATCGTCATTGCGAGGCCTGAAAGGCCGTGGCAATCTCAATCTTAACTCAAAACTAAACACTAAAAACTCAAAACTACCTCCTTTCGGCTAAGTGTTGCGCATTTTCGGCCACTTTTGCACATTTTGGGCTTCTGTCTTCTGAATACTGTATACTTGATACTGGATACTAATTTTTCTCTGTGTCCTCGGTGTGCTCTGTGGCTAATTTTTCGTGTCTTTTCGTGTCAATTCGTGGCTGATACCAATCCGTGCAATCCGCGGTTAAAAATTACGAAATTCAATCATTTGCGCAAGTAGGTATGTACGTTGAGGACGTGCAGACAGGCAAAAACAACAAAGTAATCACCCGAAAGAACCGCTTAAAACGATCATTTGCGCAAGTACCTAAGACCAAAGCTCACCTTTTTTTAAATTTTTTATCTCCTTATCACACAATCACTTCCGTTTTCTTGAACCGCAAAAAATCCATCTTTTTCGTACCAAATGCGCAAGCTGGAGCAAAGCGGAAGTCCTGAGCGAGGCGAAGCCGAGTCGAAGGCTCTCTAAACACATAGAACACTCTCATGTTAAAAAAACTAAAAATATCAACCAAACGCCCACGCTGGAGCGAAGCGAAGGTCAGCCGAACGCTGGTTCACCTTCTCTACTCACTGCTGGCTTACGCCAGCCGCTCTACACTTGTAGAGAGAACTCTACAAACCAAACTTTTTTATGCAAAAC